>JBGSWU010000438.1:0-6672 GCA_041751795.1 Thermomicrobiales bacterium | reverse complement strand
GCATGCTACGCCAGCCTTCTCATCACTGAGTTGCTTGGAGAAAACGCCGATGACGTATGGGCCGTCCGGAGCGTAGACAATTCCGGCGTCGTTGCGGACGCCTTTGATCGAACCCGTCTTGTGCGCAATCTGAATCTTTTCCGGCACCCCGGCTGGAATCCGGTCGTTGAACTTCTGCCTCTTCATGATGTCGATCAGCCCGTCACGGGACGAGGCACTCAGGCCGACACCCTGCTCAATTGCGTCGCAGAGGGCGGTCATTTCCCGTGGAGTCGTCAGATCGTTGCCGCTGCCTTCTTTATCAGACCAGGCTGCCCCGTTGTAGTTGTATTCATCGGCCCGCATCCGCCGAATTGCCTCATCGTACGAATGCTCTGGATTGTCCGCGTCGAGACCAACGTAATCGAACAACAGTGCACGAGTGTTCATCGGCACGCGAGTTCGGGTCAGGTTGAGAGCGTCGAGCGCGGCGTGAATTCTCGACGTGCCAACGATGTTGTACAGGAGGTCGGTCGCCTCGTTATCGGACACGACCGTCATTAGTACGGCCAGATCACGGATCGTTGGTGACAGTCCTGGATCAAGATCCTGCAGCACTCCCGATCCTGGTACCCGGTCACTCTCAGCGATCGTCACCCGCCGAGACAATTCGATCTCGTTGCTGTCGGTCATCTGATACAGCGCGTATATCAACGGGATCTTGAACGTGCTGGCGGTCGGATACAGTTCGTCCATGTTCACGCCGATTGCCTGTTCCGGCTTGCCAACAGGCCAGGCTGCGACACCAACGCTCCCCTCGACACCAGCTACCAGCCGCTCGAGTTCACGCTGCGCGTCGGCTGCACTTCTCGCCCCACCCATCCGTGTCCCTTCCTCTGAATTCGCAGTTCGTCATGCGTCGCCGCATAGAATACCGCCTTCGGCGTCCACCCTGTCCAAACGGACAATGGAATATTGCCCAACGGGCGGTATCGCCGCAGCACGATGCCTCCGTAGAATAGCGTCAATCGTGATGGTTATGCGCCATCGCTGAAGGAGCATTGTTCTTGGCAGGTGAACGACATCCGGCAACGGCGTGGGCCGACCGGTTCGATGAACTGAGCGTGAGAATGCAAGACGCCCCGCTGTCCTGAGATTCGCGCAGGTGGACAGCGGGAGCAGGCGCAGGTTTGACGCCGCTCCCGAGAGTAATCGGGAGTCTAACGTAATGCCACGGTACAGACGACGTTCCTTCACCCGAACAGTTCGCCGATCCGGTGACAAAACCATCATCGTGGTCCTGACAGTTTCAACCATGGATTCGCGATCCCAACACGATTGGGAAGTGTTGCCATGCGGATGAGACGTGCCGGACTATGGGAAAACCGCAGCTTTCTTCACCTCTGGGCGTCGGAATCGGTGTCGCAGGTGGGATCCCAAATCACGCTCGTCGCATTGCCACTGCTGGCTGCCCTGTCGCTCGATGCGACACCCGCTCAAATGGGCATCCTGACAGCTGCCGGGACAGCACCACCGCTCCTCGTAGGATTGTTCGCCGGGGTCTGGGTCGATCGACTGCGACGTCGACCGATCATGATCGCAACCGATTTCGGCAGGGCGGGCATCCTTTTTACGATCCCGATCCTCTGGTGGCTCGGGATGCTTCGAATCGAACTGCTGTACTTAATTTCGTTTATTGTCGGTGTCCAGTCGCTGTTCTTCGACGTTGCCTGGGTCACGTTTCTACCCTCGGTGGTCCGCCGCGATCAGTTGATCGACGGCAACAGCAAACTCGAGGCGAGTGCTTCAGGAGCACAGGTCGCCGGGCCGGGACTTGCTGGCCTGCTGGTCGGCATTGCCGGGGCACCGATCGCGATTCTGATCGACGCCCTGACCTACCTCGCATCGGCGGGGTTGATCCTGCGTGTCAAAACCAACGAACAACGTCCGATACGTTCTGCCGACGCGCACATCCTGAGTGAAATTCGTGAGGGGCTCTCGGTCGTCGTTCGTAACCCACTCCTGCGTGCGATTGCCGCGTCCGGCGCAACCGTCAGCCTGTTCGGCTACATCTTCCTGGCCGTATATGTCCTGTTCATGACGAACGATCTCGGCTTTTCGGCGACATCAGTCGGGCTCGTCTTCAGTCTTGGTGGGGTCGGGGCAGTCGTCGGATCAATCCTTGCCGAGCCACTCAAGCGTCGAATCGGAATCGGCCCGGCGATCATCGTCGGACGGGTCGGCTTCGGCGTGGGTGGGCTGCTCGTGCCGATGGCTGTCCTCGCACCGTCGTTCGAAGTGCCACTAATCCTTGGCGCTGAGGTCCTCCAATGGCTGATGTACCTCATCGCAATCGTCAACGAGGTCAGCCTCAGGCAAAGCATCACGCCCGACCGGTTGCTTGGACGAGTCAACGCGACGATGCGCTTTCTCAAAGCTGGAATGATCCCAGTCGGTGCGCTGATCGGTGGCGCGCTCGGCGGCATCATCGGCCTCCGAGAAACACTCTTCGTTGGCGTCGCCGGGATGCTCGTTACAGGACTGTGGGTTTACCTCTCCCCACTCCGGACAACTCGTGACGCTGCTCCACCAACTGACGACGACGATCAGTCGACGGAATCCGTATTGGAGATACCGTCAACGATGCTGACCTGAATGCACTCGGTCCAAGTGACCTAACTGCCGATGCCGACCGTCTTCAGTGCGGAGAGAACCTCGCCTTCGGTGAAGAGTCCCTCGACGCGCCATCGAACAACTCCGTCGGCATCGGCGACGTACAACCACGGTTCGGTTGCAAGCCCGAAGTCGAGCATCGGCTGGGCGTACTGCCAACCGTTTGCCGCAGGATTCGGTAGTCCGCTAAAGACCTCGACGTGCACGAAGTTAAGCTGATCGCCAAACCGCTGTTCGACATCGCTAATGATTTCGTAGTCAGGGCCGCAGAATCGTGTCTGGCAGAAACTCGGCGTCGCGAACAGCACGATGGTCGGCATTTCATTGGCGAGCGCATCGGAGATCGATAGTTGGTAGAACGAAGGGTTCGGTTCATTCGCAGAAGTGAGCTGGGTCAGGTCGCCTGAAACATCCTCGGCAGTTAGCGAATCGACATCAGGAATCTGTTCACCGATCGCGACAGATGGGCTATCCGGAACGACCTCAAACCGAATGTTCCGCGTCAATGTGATGCCGTCGGGCTGCCTCGCTTCAACGCGAACACCCCAGGCACCCGCACGATCGAACGTCCGTTCGTCGGCGTAGATCACGGTCAGTCCGTCAGTCGATGACAGCCGCTCAGCACTCGCAGTCGATTCACTGACCGGAGCAGCTTCATTACTCACATCGAAGTATTCGAACGTCACCTCGGCATCGTCAATCAGCGCATTGTCAGGCAACGTTAGTCCAACCGCGAACCGATTTTCGCCGACAACGAGTTCAGACGCGACGAGGAAAACCTGCATATCCTCGCCGTCGCCGCCAGTCGCTGGAGTGCCAGCGCTCGACGGATGGTCGTGGTCAGAATTCGTTGGTTCAACGGTTGCTCCCGGAGTCGAGTGCGGAGCACCCAGGCCACCAGATGTCGCTGCGTCGTCACCTTCTCCGCATGCAACAGTCACGAGTATCGCGACCAGTAAAACGACAATCCATCGGCGTTGTAGATTCACCACAGTTGCAGCTTCCAGGTTCATGTCGGAACGATTGCGCCATCCGGGACTTCCCGGTCAGACGATCCCCTACTGGTATTGATAGTCCAGCGAACGCAGCGGATGGAATCAGTTGAATCGCCTACGAAGGCTGAAGTTGGCGCAGCATCTCCTGAACATTGGTCAGGAGTTCTTCAACATCAAACGGCTTGTAGAGGATGCGTTGTCCACGCTCATCGAGCAGCGTTCTGACCTCATCCGGAATATCCCGCGCTGAGAGCGCCGTACAAAACAGAACCGGGATGTCGGCTGAAACTGCAGCAGCAGCAAGGCGATCGGCGATCTCATATCCTGTTCGGCCACCGCGAAACACGACGTCGATGACGATGAGGTCTGGCGGCAGACTGGTGACCTGTTCGATGACACCTTCGCTCTGGTCAAGCGTGGCGACGTCGTAACCACCTTCAATTGAAAGAAACTCCCGCATAAACGCCAGAAAATCTGGAGAATCGTTCACGACCAGAATCTTCGGACTCGTCAACAGCGAGGTCGACTCCTCGGGGCTTTGCACCAGATCCATAAGAGTTTCCGTACCTTCTCGTCCATGATTCGCAACAGAAGGTTTCCCAAACTGCGCAAGCACCGTCTCGTCGCTCGACTGCGATGATCGTAATCATACAAGTGAACAAAAGGTACGTTTCCTTCGTCCATTCTCCGGAACACACCGTTGACCCATCCGCCAAGACGACTTAGCATGTCCGCGGTCGGAGAAAACACCGGTTGGAGGGATGGGGATTCGATGCCGCGCTTTGCCGCGAACCTGACAATGCTGTTCACCGAGTATCCGTTTATCGAGCGTTTCGATCGGGCGGCGGCAGCCGGATTCAAAGCAGTCGAGTTTCTCTTTCCATACGCCGAGGATGTCAACGAAATTCGTGCTGCCCTGACCCGCAACGGACTCACGCAAGTGCTCTTCAACCTGCCCGCTGGAGATTTCGCAGCAGGTGAGCGAGGGTTTGCCAACGATCCAACGCGGATCAACGAGTTTCGCGACGGTGTCAGTCGTGCGCTCGAAATCGCAGCCATCCTCAAATGCAAACAAATCAATTGCTTGATCGGTCTAAACCGTGACGACATCCCGATCGACACCCAGTGGGAAACGGTCACGGGCAATCTCTTTTATGCTGCGGAAACGGCCAAAGCCTCCGGGGTGCGCCAACTTGTCGAGCCATTGAACACCTTCGACACTCCGGGCTTTCTCTTGTCAACAACACCGCAGGCGATCGAACTGATCGCCGAAACCGGCAGTGACAATCTCTTCGTTCAGTACGACGTGTATCACGCTCAGCGGATGGAAGGGAACGTTACCTCCACCATCGCGCGCGAAGTCGGCACGGGGATGATCAAACACATACAGATCGCCGACAGCCCGGCGCGCAATGAACCGGGCACAGGTGAGCTCCACTGGCCGTTCATCTTCGGGGCAATTGACGCAAGTGGCTATGACGGATGGGTCAGTCTGGAGTATCGACCACGAGGGACGACCGAGGAGGGGCTACAGTGGATGCAGCAATAACAAGGGGTAAAGGAGGAAAGTATGCCTGAACGGATTGGCTTCGTCGGCCTGGGAATTATGGGCCGTCCAATGGCGAGGAACCTGGTCAAGGCCGGGTATGAGCTCGTCGTCCACAGCCGAAGTCAGGGCCCGGTCGACGACTTGGTCGCCGAATCGAGCGCGGTGGCCGCCGCCAGTAGTCCCCGAGAAGTCGCAGAGCAAGTCAAAACGATCATCACGATGTTGCCGGACTCGCCGGATGTCCGCGCCGTCGTTTTTGGTGATGACGGTCTGGTTAGCGCGATGGGCGACGGCAGCCTCCTGATTGACATGAGCACGATCGCTCCAGCCACCGCCATCGAAGTCGAAGCAGCACTCCGAGAGCGTGGCGCCAATGCGGTCGATGCCCCGGTTTCAGGCGGTGAAGCAGGAGCAATCAACGCGGCCCTCTCGATCATGGCTGGCGGCAGCGAGAGTGACTTCGCGCGCGCCAAACCGATCTTCGAAGCTCTCGGCAAGACAATCGTTCACGTAGGTGGGCCGGGAGCAGGTCAGACGGTAAAGGCCTGCAACCAGATCGTCGTCGCTATCACCTATGCGGCAGTGTCCGAAGCGCTTGTCCTTGGATCGAAGGCAGGCGTCGATCCGTCCAAGGTCGTCCAGGTGCTTTCTGGAGGGCTGGCTGGAAATCGCATCCTTGAGTTGAAGGGTGCCTCGATGATCGATCATGCCTTCCAGCCCGGATTCCGCATCAACCTGCACCGCAAGGATTTGGCGATCGCGACATCGACAGGCAAAGAGTTCGAGGTGCCAATGCCAGTGACTACGCTCGTGTCACAGATGTTCGACGCTCTGGAAATTGCCGGTCGCGGCGATCTGGATCACTCGGCATTCGTGACATTGATCGAGGACATGGCAAAACACCAGTTGGGGAGTTGACCTCGTAGCTGGCATCGTTGCCAGTGCGAATGAGGGAAACACATACAGGCAATTGACATGCGGTATTTCCTCCCCACGACGGGGAGGGCTTGGGGAGGGACTCACAGTCATGCAGCACAACAAAGTCAAGGCAGCACTCAAACAGGGGAAGGCCGTTGCAGGTCCGATCATTAGCGAAGTACGAAGTCCGGGAGCGGTCCGATTATTCGCCCAGGGCGGATTCGACTTCCTGTTCCTCGATACTGAGCATGGGATGTTCGACTGGGAAACGATTTCAGGGTTGGTCCAGGTGTCACTTCTTGCCGACATCTGCCCGATCGTCAGACCAACGGACGGCACCTACGGGTATGTTGCGCGGGCGATGGACTCCGGCTCAATGGGCGTGATCGTCCCTCGGATCGATACTGCCGAGCACGCTGCCCAGATCGTCTCCTATGCCAAGTATCCGCCAGTCGGACGGCGTGGCGCAGGCGGAGATGGTCGCAACGGCTACATGAAGATCTCAGCCCGTGAAGCAGCCGAGACCTCGAACGCCGAATCACTGATCGTTCTCCAGAT
>JBGSWU010000437.1:0-18132 GCA_041751795.1 Thermomicrobiales bacterium | reverse complement strand
CGACCATCAGACAAGGTCCGCTGGCTGCGCCCTCCGCTACGTCCCTGCTGGTGGCCTGACGATGTCGGCTGCTGACTACGTGGTTGGCTGCGGTCTCCGCGCGGCTGGGCCGTCGTGCCTCGTACCGCGACGCGGACGAGGACTTCACCTTCGCCATACATGTCATCTTCAGTTTCGGCGAGAATCTGAACATCGACCTGCTCACGGGTGCAACCGAGCTGCTCCAGCGCCAGCCGAATTGCCTCATCCGCTGAGCGCGCTTGAATCTCGACACTTCGCATACGATCCATGAGCGCTGCTCCCTCACGTTGTCATGCCTGACGCGGTAAAGCCAGGGCGGGCATCGTCGACGATATTCGCCGTGCTGTGTGCCTGGGTTGCCTGTGCAGGCTATTTATTTCCGCGTGATCGACGTTGGGCACGTGCCGACGGCCCGGTCATTACCCGTGTCTTGCTGGTAGTGTCGCGTATCGGTTCAGTTTCAGCATCGTCGTCATTCGAGTCTGAACCACCACTGACGTTCCGTACGTTCGTTTGGGCTCGGGATTGCTTCGCACGCTTCCCGGTCGGTGCTGGTGAGGTTGTCGTCGACTCCTGCGCTGTCCCACCTCGGGCTTCAGCGGCCAGAGTCCGTCGCTTTTCTGCTTCTTTGGCCTGACGCTGCATGTATCCCATCAGACCTTTCTGCGGGACTTCACCGACGATTTCGGTTCGTGAAAGGGGCTGCTTGCGGTGTCCAAGGCGGCGATGCTCAGGCATTTCGAACTTCTCAAGAACCGGGAACCAGTTCTTGAGTGAGCCGAAGCCGGTGATCAGCCACTGCTGGACGACGGAGTAAACGCTTTGGGTGGCCCAATACAGAACGGCACCCGACGCGAAGGTCCAACCGAAGACGATGACCATGATCGGCATGAAGTTCATCATCGAGTTCATCATCGCCTGTTGCGGGTCGGTGACTTTCGGTGCGTTGGCAGGGCGCATCATCTTCGTCTGAATGAACTGGAAGATACCAGCCATGATCGGGAGGATCTTATAAGGGTCCGCTTCGTTAAGGTTGCTCAGCCAGAGGAAATCGCCTGCCGTACGTGAAAGGTCGCGGACGGCGAAGTAGAGGCCGAAGAAGATCGGAATCTGGATCAACATCGGCAGACAGCCTGCGGCGGGATTGATCTGATACTCCTGATACAACCGCATCGTTTCCTCGGTCACCTTTGACCGATCTTTGGCGTACTTCTTCTGGAGTTCCTTGATCTTCGGCTGTAATTCCTGCATGGCCGCGGTCGATTTAATCGACTTGACGGTCAACGGCAGAAGAATCGTCTTGAGGAGAATCGTGAAGACAATGATCGCCAGACCACCGTTTCCGGTGAAATCGGTCAGGCGATGGAGACACCATTCGATGAAATCAACATATGCATGCCATGGGGCGAGCAATGGTCGGTATTCCTTCCAGATTCCGGCACTATCTGCGTGCCGGATGTAGTCTCAAGCGTGCGGTGTCGAAGCCTTAAATCGTTCACGCTTGCGGTGCAATTGACTGCCTCGCTGCTGGGACGATGTCAAGGGACGGGATCGATGCCGCCCTTATTGAACGGATTGCAGCGCAATACGCGCCATACACCCATCGCACCGCCCCGGATGATACCGTACTTCTCTATCGCCTGGTAGCCGTAATCTGAGCACGATGGCACGAACCGGCACGAGGCCGGCAGGATCGGCGAGATAGCGAGCTGATAGCCTCGAATCAGTAAGAGTGCGCCGCGTCTCATTCCGGAACAACCAATCGTATTCCAGACCGGGTCAATAGTGTGTCGAGTTGTTCCGACACCTCTTCGAGTGTCGTCTCGTCCCTGAAGCTATTGCGAGCGATGAGCAGGACATCGTGGCCTTGCAGTAAGCCTGTATGCCGGACTCTGATCGCCTCTCGCATGAGCCGTTTCGCTCGATTGCGTTCTACGGAACCACCAACGCGTTTGCCGACAGCAAATCCGTATCGATTGTGGTCGAGGTTGTTGGATAACACTGCCAGAACCAGCAATCGGGATGTCCAACTCCTGCCGCGAGAACGGACGCGGTCAATTTCGCTTCCCCGACGAAGTCGAAGTTCACGGGCGACCATTGACATTGATTCCGTTGACACGCCAGGACCCACCCGAACGGCTCATCGAGCCAGGGTGGGTCCTCAGCCTGCACACGACCTGCGCTACTTCTTCTGGGTCGGCTTGTGCTCGGTGCTCACGCTCAGTGAGTGACGACCCTTGCGCCGCCGAGCGGCAAGCACCGCGCGTCCTGCACGCGTGCTCATGCGCTTCATGAAGCCATGATCCTTTTTGCGATGCAGTCGCTTTGGTTGATATGTGCGCTTCGGCACGAGGCACTCCTCTTCTGCCATCCCCAGGGATCGATATGAATGTTCAACAATCAGTCGCGACGAACGCGACAGCGTGCCACGCCGAGCGTAGGCCAACCGCAACTATATCCAAGCAAGACATCGTCTGTCAAAAAACTGGCTGCAACGTCGGGATCTCACCATGGCGCGTCGCACCATGTCAGGATCACAGCACGAACCCGGGTTGCGATTGTACCGTTCGTGCAGGCACCATTCGCAGCGGGATTCGCGTCGCTGGTTGCATGGGAGAGACTTTGTGGAACCGTCCGGAAAACCAATCACGCCCCGGCGACTGGCTCGCATGCGTGGCACGCTGGCACGCCGCCAGCCAGACCTCGCGGTCGTCATGGAGAATATCCATGATGGGCACAATCTCAGCGCAATGCTACGGACCTGTGATGCCGTCGGAGTCGCCACCGCTCACCTGGTCTATAACGTCGAGGAGGCTCCCGATATCGTTAGCGGCATCTCTGTCAGCGCACATCGCTGGCTCGATCAGCGACGACATGACTCGATTGACGAGTGCTACTCGGCGCTGCGATCAGATGGCATTGCGATCTATGCGACCTCATTGGGCAAGTATTCACACGACCTCTACGAGCTCGACCTCACGCTCCCGACGGCGTTTGTCTTCGGCAACGAAGTTCGAGGCGTCACGACCGAAGCTGCAGAGTTAGCGGACGGGACCGTGTTCATTCCGATGATGGGGATGATCGAGTCGCTGAACGTGTCGGTTGCCTGTGCGGTGTCCCTCTACGAGGCACTGCGCCAACGGCGAATGGCGGGTGGCTACGATAAGTCCGGATGGGCTGCGGATGCCATCGATGCGCGACTCCGCGAGTGGTTGACGCGGGAAGGACGTGACCCGGCTGCCGCAGCCTCGGCGGTCGATTCTTCCCCACTACGTGCCAGAAACCGGATCGAGCAACACCGATAATTCAGTCCGTGGCGGGAATTTCGTGGTCTTCATCTTCTTTCAGGTTCAATCGTTCTTCGAATCGTCGGAGGACGACGAGGATGATCAACGTCAGGACGCCACCACCAATTGCCGTGATGTAGAATCCAGCGCCGGCTGCCATGCCAATCGCCGCTGCAACCCATAGACCCGCAGCCGTTGTCATTCCGCGCACGCGCTTCTCGTTTTTGAAGATGATGCCGCCGCCGAGAAACCCGACTCCGGTAACGATCGACGATGCAATGCGTGTTGGATCCACCTGCGAGACATTCGGACCGTTGTTAAACTCAAATACGAGCAAAATCGACCCGACCATGAAGAGTGCTGCCCCTGTGCAGACGAGCATGTGTGTCCGCAGTCCGGCGGATTTGTCGAGCGTCTCACGTTCGAAACCTATCGCTCCGCCAATCGCCGCCGCAATGACGAGGCGAAGTAGTCCCTCCCATTCCGTCAGTCCATTCAATCTTTACCTCTCTGTTCGATCAGCTTTGTCACCCGAGCGAGCAATTCTGCGGGACGAAAGGGCTTGACGATGTAGTCGTCACACCCGGCATCAAACCCGCGTTGTCGATCGACGACCTGGCTTCGTGCTGACAGGAGCACGATCAGTGGGCCCGAGTCGGTCTCGATCTGAGACCGAATCGCTTCGCACACCGTGTAGCCATCCATCACCGGCAGCATCACATCGAGGAGGACGACGTCCGGATCAGCCTCGATAACGAGATCGAGCCCGGATTTACCATCAGTAGCGACGGACACGTCATGTCCGGCATTGCGGAACTTGGTTGTCACCAGCGTCACGATATGTGGCTCATCCTCGACGAGAACAACTCTAGCCATCGTGCCTCTTTTTGCTCAACTGGATCAATCGGCGTATCAACAGATCGCCGTTACACGGCTTGCTGAAGAAGTCTGAGGCGCCTGCTTCAATGAAGAATGGTCCCGAATCCGGGACTGTTCCAGACATCACGATGATCGGTATCTCCCGAGTTCCCGGATTGCTGCGGAGTTGCGGTAGAACCTCGCTCGCTCCCATCCTTGGCATGTTCACATCCAGAATGATGGCATCTGGCAGGATCTCGACTGCCCTGACAATCGCTGACAATCCATCGCGCACGAGGACAACGTCGAAGCCGTTGCGGACGAGCAACCGTCGAAGCCAGTTTGCTGCGTCGCCGTCGTCCTCGGCAATAAGAACCCTTCCTCGCCGGGGGCGGACTTCCACAGAATCGGGTAGCAGATCGGCGACGGCCTGCGCGATATCCGCTGGCAATGCACCAGTGCCGAGCACGGCGCCATCGAACCGCGCTGTGACCGTGGATGGATCGGAGACAACTGCGATGACGGGCGTCAGCCGAAGTTCCGGGCTGGCTTGCAGTTCCTCGACTAAATCCTCGATCGTTGACGTACCGTCGTTGTCGTTGCAGTGCATGACAATGACGCTTGGGCGATGGAGTTCAGCTTCGCCTACGGCGGCAGCGGACGACGCCCCTCGGGCGATGATAACGTCTGCCGGAATCGAACGAATCGCAGATTCCCACTCATGTCGCTTGTGCTCATTGCCCGAGACGATCAGCACGATGCTGGATTGATTGACGTTGTGGAACTCGCTGCGGCCGTCGCCATCCGCTGGGCCGCGAGTCGGTAACGTGAAGCGGACTGTCGTTCCAACTCCCGCCCGGCTCGCTATCGCAATCTTGCCGCCGTGCAATTCAACCAGTGATTTCGTGATCGACAGCCCGAGACCGCTCCCACTAACGTCGCGAGTCTGCGGTTGATCGACCCGGTAGAACTTGGAAAAGATGTGTGGGAGTGCATCCGGTGGGATCCCGATACCAGTATCAGAGATGCTCAGTGCGATCTGCCCTTCCAACGCCTCGCTACGGACCGTTATCCAGCCGTCCTCCAGGGTGTACTTGCAAGCGTTTGAAATCACATTGATCAGAATTTGCTGCAGTCTCGCCCGGTCGGCAATGATGACAGTTGGATCTTCGACGAGTTCAGTCTGAATCTGAAGGCGTTTGTCTTCAATCAGCGGTCGGAGTGCTGCAATTGCCCCTTCAATCGCCGATGAAATTTCGATCTCTTCCGGATTCAGCGTGATCCGACCCGCCTCGATTCGTGAGATGTCAAGCATGTCGTTGATCAATGCCACGAGCCGGTCGCTGTTCGATTGCACGATCTCAAGGAACTCACGTTGCTGCTCACTGATGTCCCCAACCTCACCTTCGAGGATGAGATCAGTGAACCCTTTGATCGCTGTCAACGGAGTACGAAGCTCGTGGGAGACGATCGAAATGAACTCACTCTTCATCTCGTCGATCTGAGCCAGCTCGGTCACATCACGGAGCACCCAGACGAGCCCGGACGATGTCTCGTCGCCCTGACCGCGCAGTGTTGAAACGGCTGCGCTGAGAACGCGGTCGCCACGCCGCCTGACGACTGGCTGGACCGTTGCACCACGTGAATGTTCGACGATGTCGGCAATTTCCTGGTGGGTGAAGAAGGCCAGGTCGGCAGCTGGTCGGTGCATAGCGTCGGCAATTGATGTCTCGAACATCTGGACCGCAGACGGGTTGATGTTTGTCACGATACCGGCTGAATCGACGACGACAATCCCCTCGATCGCGCTATCAACGATCGCCGCCGTACGCTGTCGCTGGAGGTTCGCTTCTGCGACATTCAACGCCAGAGAATCAAGCATCTGATTCACCTTCTGGCCCAGATGGTCGAACTCCGTCGCCGCAAGTCGTGGAACGCGCCGGTCCAGATCACCGCGATTGACTCCGGATATGACGTCTTCGACTTCCTCCAGCGGTCGTCGGACCTCTCGTCGAAACGCGACGCTTCCCAAGGCAGTTACACCAAGAACGATGATCGCGCAGACAATTGACACACCCGTAGCGACTTGATGGTTTGCATCGTCCAGGAGGGCGACCACGAGTCCGATGACGAGGATTGCTTGCAATGCGATGATTGCACCCGTCCATGCCTTCGATCGGCGGTTTATTTCGAAGTGATTCGGAGATGATTGATCCATCGAGCTCCACCCCACGCTGCCGATCCCCCGATATCGTTACCGTGACCCGCGTCGTTGTTGCTATCGCTCATTTCGTGCCGCGTTGCCGGGTGCTCACGATTTACGATGGTATAGTTTTTTGTAACACTGTTACGTTCATCATGAGAGATGCATCCGCCTACCAGCAGATCGGCGTAGTCAGAAGTATGCAAACGACGGGATCGACCGCCGGCGAGATCTCCACGTTCAGCAATCGCGTCATTGACAACGTCGATCGAGTGATCGTCGGGAAACGCGGTGTGACCGAGTTACTACTTGTCGCCCTGCTGTGCGAGGGTCACGTTCTTCTGGAAGACGTGCCTGGCGTCGGAAAGACGACGATGGCTCGGGCAGTGGCCCGGTCGATTGGCGGCGACTTCAAGCGCATCCAGTTTACGCCTGACTTACTGCCATCGGACATCTCGGGTCTTTCCTATTTCAATCAGAAGCAAGGGGACTTTCTCTTTCGCGCTGGCCCCGTGTTCACAAACATCCTGCTGGCTGATGAGATTAATCGCGCGACTCCCCGGACGCAATCCGCGTTGCTTGAGGCGATGGAAGAGCAAACAGTCACGATCGAGGGCGATACGATGGCCTTGCCACGCCCCTTCCTCGTTCTAGCTACCGAGAATCCCATTGAACTCGAAGGCACGTTTCCTCTGCCAGAAGCGCAGTTGGATCGCTTCCTCTTGCGTATTCGCATGGGGTATCCGGATGCGGATCAGGAAGATGAGATGCTCGTGCGATTGCAGCACCAGCACCCGCTTGACACACTGGAGGCCGTCGTCACGCCGGATGCATTACTGACTGCGAGCGCTGGAGTGCGGGCCGTCCATGTCGAACCCGAACTCAGGCGGTACATCGCCGGACTGACTCGAGCCACCCGCGAGCACGACGCGATTGAATTGGGAGTAAGCCCGCGCGGCACACTGTCGCTGTTTCGTGCGACGCAAGCGTATGCCGCAGTTCGTGGAAGAGATTACGCGACACCTGATGACACGAAGGCCGTCGCCCAGTCTGTATTGAATCATCGGATTCTGTTGTCTCCGGATGCGCGGTTGCGAGGGCGGAGTGTTCCTGTCATCCTGAACGAAATCCTCGATACTCTCGCTGCTCCAGTCGAACGCGTCTAGCCGTCAGGAACACGGATAAGGTCGGCCCCCAATGGCCCATGTTCAGCATCAGCCGTCCGCCGAGGACCAGGCGGCCTCTGAGGCTGGCATCAGCCGGGCACGCTCGCTCTTCTTCAACAGCATCTGGCTCTGGGGTTCCGCGTTTCTGATTCTTCTTGGCGCGGCGCTGGCCGAGCGCTCACTTGCCCTGCTCGGGTTACTGACGCTCGTGACGGCTGGCGGAGCCTGGCTATGGGCGCGCTACGCGCTCAGTCACGTCGCCTATACCCGCACGCTGGATGCCGATCGCGTGTTTCCAGGCGAGCAGGTCTCGATGCGGGTGAGCGTCGTCAACAAGAAACTATTACCGCTAGCCTGGATCGACATCGAAGATCAGATTCCGGAGCGGCTCCGGATCGTCGAGCAGGAGGTCATTCCGAGCGGTATTCCGGGGATGGAGATGCTCAGGATCACGACGGCGATGCGGTGGTTCGAGCGGGTGACGTGGCGATTTCATATCGTTTGCCCGGTGCGTGGTTACTTCACGCTTGGTCCGGTTGGTTTGCGTTCAGGCGACCTGTTCGGATTCTTTAATGGGCGAGAGACGCTTGAGAGTCACGTGTCGGTGATCGTTTACCCGAGGGTCGTCCCGCTCGACCAGATTGACATTCCCCCGCGTCATCTCTTCGGGGACCTGCGGATCCGGCGTCAGATCATCACTGATCCGTCCCGGGCGGTTGGCGTCCGGGATTATCGACCGGAGGACACATTCCGCCACGTCCATTGGAAGGCAACGGCGCGCACACAGCAGTTGCAAACGAAGATCTTCGAACCGACGACGGCAGTTCAGTTTGGCGTCTTCTTGAACCTCGACACATTTGAACACTATTGGGAAGGGATCGACTACCAACGCGCTGAAAACGCGATAACCGTTGCTGCATCGCTGGCAATTCACGCGCTTGACGAACGTCACACCGTCGGGATGTATGCGAACGGCGTCGTCGGTGGGTCGGACCAGCCGCTTCGTGTCCGTCCGAGCCGGAGCCCGGAGCAGTCCCACCAGATACTGTCAGGCTTGGCCAAGCTCTCTCCGATTGCCTCTCTCAATTTCCCCCGGCTGTTACGCGCAGAGACGTTGCGTTTTCCCTGGGGGAGCACGATCGTCGTCGTGACAGCGATGATGACTGATTCGCTTGCCGCCGTGATGGCGGAACTGTCACGAGTCGGTCACCGACTCGTCCTCGTCACGATCGATGACGTCGAGGCTCCGCCGATTCGCGGCCTCGTCACGTTCAGCGTAGATAGCGATCGGGTCGCCGGGCCAAATCCGCCGCGACGACGATACGCGCGGCAGTTGCACCCACGGCAGCCGGAGGTCGCGACAACTCCGGTGGGAGCAGATTGAGCTGATGCTGAGTGCGCTGCACGTCCCACCGGAACCTTCGCGGGCGACTCCGGCCAATATGCGGGACATGTTGTCCCGCCTCAATTGGCGGTCGGAACTCCTTGCGGTTCTTCTCGTCCTCGCAGAAGCGTCACTTGTCTACCTTTTCGTTGGGTTCACGCTTCCCGAGGCGGATCCGGGTTCGTCCGTTCTGCCGGCCTGGCTAATCGTGTCGTTGATGTTGACCGCGTACTTCGTGCCGCATTTGCTGGACGAGTGGCGTGTCTGGAGTCCGACCTACGAGGTCATTTTCGCCGTCGCGATTGCGATCTCGATGCTGACAGTTGCCAAGTTCGGTGGTTTCCCGGATGTCGCGATATGGGATCCGGAATGGCTACGCGGGACAGTCAATTCATTGGCGTTTCTTGACAACGACGCGGAACGGCCAATCTGGGGAATTGTCGTCCTGGGCATCTATGCCTGGTGGCGGGGCCGAACCCGG
Source organism: Thermomicrobiales bacterium (assembly GCA_041751795.1). Taxonomy (GTDB): domain Bacteria; phylum Chloroflexota; class Chloroflexia; order Thermomicrobiales; family CFX8; genus JBBECJ01. The sequence continues at coordinate 8,732 of JBGSWU010000437.1, read as the reverse complement.
TCTGAAGGCTCGATCGACAGTGCCTACTCGATGCTGCGCCTTGGCACGATCGTCATGGCAATGATGTTGGTGCTGATTCTCGCCGCAGCACCCGACAGCGCTCAGGTCCGTGACCGACTCAGTACAGCGACGATCGCGTTCTTCATCTGTTCTCTTGCCGCCATTGGCGTTGCCAGACTTAAACTGGAAGGATTTCGGACGAGCGCTCCTCTCGGTCCGCGTTGGCTGGCGACGTTCGTCGGGCCGATCCTCGTTGTCGTTGTCGTCGCGATTATCGGTGCCGGCATCTTCTCGCGTCAGTTCCTCGACACAATCCTCTGGATGATGACGCCGATCTTCTTTGTCCTGAATATTGTCTTTCAGGTCTTCGTTCTGATTCTCGCGGTTGTCGCGTTCGTCATTCTGTCGCCGCTCGTCTGGTTGATCGGAACGCGGGAACCGCGGCTCGTTCCGGTCACTCCGACGGTCATCGGCCAACAGGGTGATGCTGGCCTCCGGGAAGTGTCGGATTCCCCGTTTCACGTACCTGATCCGCTGCGTTACCTGATCGCCGCGCTGATTCTCTTTGTCATCTTCTCGCTCCTGACGAAGTTCATTTTCCGCCGCCGTCGGAAAGAACGAGGATCGACCGACGAGGAACGTGAGTCAGTCCTTGAATGGGGTGATCTCTTTGGTTCGCTTGGCGCTCGCCTGCGCGGATTTCGCCGCAACGACGAATCTGTTGATCCATTTGCCCATCTCCGCGACGATCCGCGCTGGAGGCACACACTCGCGATACGCGAGACGTACATGAAGCTCCAGGAACGTGGCGCGAAAGCAGGTCGCCCCCGACGCGAGCCAGAAACCGCTGATGAATACCGGCCGGGACTTTCCACCCGCTTCTCGTCGGCCACCGACGTTCCGTCCGCGATCGCGACGATCACTGAAATGTATCGCCGTACTCGCTACAGTGGCTCCCCTGCAACGGAGCACGAGGCAGCCATCGTCTTTGCTGCCTGGCAACTCGTTGAGCGGACAGAGTAGCTGTTAGTCATCGCGTATCATTTGATGCGTTACGTCTAGTTCTACGAATTCAAACCTGAACGGGAACCCGCATTGCCGATAGAAACCGCGCAACGTACGCCTGTCGTCCCGCTCCCGGGCGACGCACCTCCCGGCATCTACGTCCACATCCCATTCTGCCGGCACATCTGCCCGTACTGTGATTTCAACACGTATGCCGGTCAGGATGAATTGATCCCATCATACGTCGATGCCTTGATCGACGAAATGCGGATCGCCGCGCGTGAGAATCGCTCGACGAATGCTCCGACATTGTTCTTCGGAGGCGGAACACCGTCGCTATTGATGGCGGACCAGGTCGGACAAATTATCTCTGCGGCCCGGAGCCTGTTCGGTCTGCGAGACGATGCCGAAGTAACGCTTGAGTCCAATCCTGAATCGCTTGACGCTGACAAGCTCGCTGACCTCCGCGACGCTGGCGTCAACCGGCTGTCAATAGGCGTCCAGTCGCAACAACGCGCTGGATTACGTGTGCTCGGTCGTGGTCATACCGCAGAGCGAGCGGAACTCGCGATCCGTGATGCGAGATCCGCTGGGTTCGATAACATCAGCCTTGATTTCATCTTTGGTTGGCCGGGGCAGGCGGAAGCGGAGTGGCAATCCGACCTGGAGACGATTCTGGAATGGCAGCCGGAACACGTATCACTGTACTCGCTGATTGTCGAGCCTGGCACGCCGATGCATTCAGCTGTCGACAGGGGCATTCTCAAGGCGCTCGATGACGATACCGCTGCCGGTTTCTACGATATGGCGGTTGAGGCGTTAGGCAACGCGGGCTGGGAGCATTACGAGATCGCCAACTGGGCACGCCAGCCGAACTACCGGTCACGTCACAACCAGTTGTACTGGCAGGCTGGTCCGTATCACGGCTTCGGAGCGGGCGCGCACGGCACGATTGGGTCGGTACGCTCCAGCAATCAGTTGTTGCCCTCCCGATACATCGCCGCCATTCGCGAAGGGAAACGACCGCACGCTGTTCGCGAGGCGCTCAGCGACGAGACTTCGATGGGTGAATCGATGATGCTCGGCCTGCGATTGCTGGTGGACGGCGTGTCGGCATCGGCATTCACCGCTCGCCACGGTGTCTCGATGACCGAACGCTACGTGGCCGAGATCGAACGATTTACTGCTGTCGGGCTCCTTGAATGGCACGCCCCCGACCGTTTGCGGTTAACGCAACGCGGGGCGTTGCTCGCCAACGATGTCTGCGCTGCTTTCCTGACGTAGCCTGGAGTAGATGGCACCTCCTGACCATGCGCATGACGGCGCTGGTCAGGAGGCGCGTCTGATCAGTTTTCGACCCACCAGGTTTCGGCGTTGAATCGCGCGTTGATCGAGTTCGGATACAGGTTATGAACTCGTGGGCTGTACCCATCGATCGACTGTGGGAAGCTCAGGATTGCTGCCGGGATGTCAGCGAGTAGCAGGTTCTGGTACTCGGTATACAGATCGACACGCTTGGCCTGATCGGTCTCGCTTAGTGCAGTTTCGAGCAGGGCATCGACATCTTCGTTGCAATAGTTCATCACGTTGAAGCCAGCGCCGTACGATTCGCAAGCGAACATTGCCGTCTGGTCTGGTGACGTGCCCCAGCTGAAGCCGATCAGGAATGTATCGAACTCGAAGGTTTCTGCAATGCGTTCAACCAGCGCAGGGAACGGTTCGAGTTGCGGCGTCATTTCGACACCAATCTGCGCCCAGTATTCCTGGATAGCGACGACGTAGGCAGCGCCAATTGGATTTGCTGAGTCGGCGTGCATGGTGAACGAAAGCCGCTGACCATCCTTTTCACGGACACCGTCGGAGCCTTCGAGCCAGCCGGCTTCGTCTAGCATTGTTCGAGCGAGTTCCGGATCGTATGGATAAGCGTTGTCGATCCCGTCCGGATTGTATGCCCAGGAGAGGACTGGCATCGTGCCGATCGCGACGGTGCCATACCCTTCCTGAAGGCCATCAATCAGTGCCTCGCGGTCGAGCGCGAACATAAGCGCCTGACGAACCTCTGGTTCCTGAAAGAGCGTTGATTTCTCAGCGTCGAGGTTGTAGCCATAAAAGAGGAACGAGAGTGTGTCAGCGACAGCGACATTGACATCGTTGTCTTCAAGTTCTTTAACAGACGTTCCCGGAACTCCTGAGAACCAGTCGATCTCTCCAGTTCGAAGCTGCTGAACGCCTGCGGTCGAATCAGGAACAATCTTGTAGATGAATGACTCGAGGTGAGGATTGCCACCCCAGTAGTCGGCGTAAGCCGTGGCGGTCAGATGGTCGCCAGTCACCCACTCGTCGAGGACGAACGGTCCGGTTCCAACGACTCTCGCCGGGTCTTCCCCCGTCGATCCGGGATCATTCGCAAGATCGGCCGGGGCGACTGCGCTCCAGACGTGCTCGGCGACGATCGCATATACGGCAACATCGACGGCGAAATCAGGATATGGGTGTGGAAGGGTAAACGCGACAGTCTGCGGGTCGATCGCCTCAATACTCTCAACTTTCGAAATCAGGTCGTACGTGTATGACGAGTTGCTGTCCTCGTTCATGTGCAACTCGTAGCTGAACTTGACATCATCGGCGGTGAACGGCTCGCCGTCGTGCCAGGTGACGCCCTCACGCAGCGTAAACGTCCAGGTCAGACCATCGCTCGATACTTCCCAGGACTTGGCAAGCGCGCCGACAGGTTCGAGTGTTTCCGGATGAAGTTCAACCATGCTTTCGAAGATCAGCGCGAGGAAGTTGAGTGACGGTGCGTCACTGGCGACGATTGGATTGAGCGTTTGAATGTCCGATGGAGTGCCCTCAATGAGCGTTCCGCCTTCGTTGGCGGCGGCCTCGATCTCGACGCCCATCAGGGTGCTGGCCAGGTCAGGGCTTGCGCCTGGTGTCGCTGGCTGACTGTCAGGCGTCGCTTCGGTTGCTCCTGCCGTTTCGGTCGGCGTTTGCGCAGCAACTGTCGGTGTACCCGATGTCGTCGTTGTGGGTGCCGAGAGCGCCGACGAATCGTCGTCATCGCCCCCACATGCCGCGACGAGGGGAAGAACTAACAGCAGTGCCATTAGAAGCAGGCCAGCAGGCCAGACCCTGAATGCCGATTTTTGATGTTGTGAGCGATGCGCCGTTCCCACCAGTCGATTCCCCGATCTTGATCTACGCGAAAGCCCCTGAATTATCCGATCTACCTGCCTGTCGATCTATTGATGGTATTTTTGCGAACTTCGAGTTCATCGTCCGTCACCCATACGTACTGGTAAGGCCGGATTCTCGAATCGATGGCAACCTATAGGTAGATTGCGAACGGTCCGCTCAGTTTGGAATCATTCGCAATCGCGGTTTCTGAATTGAGAGCAACGTTTTTCGTCCTCGTCGATCGACTCGATCGGTGACGCCGGGGAGTGAGGAGAACTCTGATCGTGGCGAAATGGCTTGCATGGGTGGTGACCTCGATGATGCTGGTCGGGGCGCTGGTTGCCTGTAGCGGTGGAGATGACGACGCCGACCCGACGGCGACCACTGAAAGCGTGGCGACGACGGTGCCTGCGACCGCGACGACCACAAGCTCAACGAGCGGAGATAGCGCCTCTGCTTCCCCGACCCGACCCTCGGCGACTCCGACTGTTGCGGCGTCGCCGACAGCTCGGGCAACGGCCCCGTCGCGACCGATTGCAACGACCCCGCCAACGAGGGCGGCTGAAACTCCCACTCCGAGCCAGGGTTCCGGCGTGTCTGAGATCGAAGCGGAGTTGATGTCTGCGTTGCTCCAGCCTGAAGACCTTTCGGGTGACTGGACTCAGGATACGTTTGGTCCGATGGACGAGGACAATGACGATTCCGACGAACTCTGCGGTCAACCTCCGTTCCCCGATCGTGACCAGCGGATTGCAGGCGTCGAAGTCGAGTACACATCGAGCGCCGGCGCACCGGCGTTCCTCCTCCAGAATATCGTTCTCTTCCCGACGGAGACGGCAATCGATGCGCTCGCGTATGCGCAGGAGGTTTCGTCTTGCGGTGAATGGACAGATTCTGACGGTCAGACGTTCACCGTCACACCTCTTGACGCTCCTGAGTACGGCGACGAATCCTACGCTGCGTCGATTACGTTTGAGATCGGTGGTTCACCGTTCTACGGTGAGTACACATTTATCCGAGTTGGAGGCGTCATTGCGAGCGTGGCGTTCATCACGGTTGACGGTGCTGACACGACGCAGTACCAGGGCCTTCTGGAGTTGGCTGCCGACCGCCTCGAAGACGTCGCTGCCCGTGTTGGTGATCTCGACGGTCTCTCAGCATTGCTGTTGGAGCCAGCCGATATCGGATTAGTGGACCCATTGAATGACTGGGTGGTCGGAGATCCGATCGACGATACTGACGACGAGCGATACTCGGTCTGTGATGCAGACTCGTTTCCAGATGTCTTCGGCACCGTTGACGAAGTTGGCCATGAGTTGGCCGCGAACGACGATTCTGGCCCCTTCATGGTTCACAGCGTCGTTCAGATGTTCGACGGCGATGGCACAACGACGATGGACTGGATTCGCAGCGAACTCTCATGTTCGTCGTGGAGCGACGACGATGGTGAGTATGAGGTCATGGAGACAGGTGACCTGGACGTTGGAGACAGTAGCTACTGGCTGATCGTCGAACTCGTGGCGGACGATGGCAGCGGTGCCACCGTTCAAGTTGGCTTCGCCTTCACCCAACTGGGCGACACCATTTCTGTCATTGGGCTTGCTGCCGAGGGAAGTCTCGACCTTGAACTATTTGGCGCGCTCATCGCACTCGGAGCCGAGAAAGTCTCGTCAGGGATGCCATAGAGCGGTTTGCAGATGATTTGACTCGATGAGCTGGAGTGCCGTCGCTTGGCTGGGACACCGGGCGGGTCGTTCAAGGGATCTGGCTCGATCGTTGGTCGCGATGACCCGCCCCTACCGGTGGTATGACGATACAAAGCATCGGCTCAACGATCCTGAAAAGGGCTGTAGTACAGAATATCGACGCTGAAACGACGCCGGACCCGCGCCAGGGTTCGGCGTCGTCGCGTTGCTGCATCGTGAGTTTCGCCGTGTCGTTGACGACGGTTTTGGCTCCCCAGGTTTCGTCGAGACGCACTTACTCCGGAGCGGACCATGTCAAGTCGCCGTCGTATGGCCAGGCCGGACGCTGGATACGCTGCAAGTCAAGTCGGTCGATGTGTGGATTCGTCAAGCCTGGTGTATCGACCTCGATGATCGCTTTTGCGACCGGCGTGAATGCTGCCCGGTAGTGGACTGACGATTTCACGACGAGAATCTGCTGTTCGGTCGGCTCGATTCCCTGGGAGCGAAGGACCTCAAGATCGGTTGGCTGGTAGCGCAGGCTCGTTGTCACGACCTGAACGCTCCCACCGTTGTTCCCCTCAACCTCGAGGACGGCAGTCGGCCCCAGATTGATCGGCACTCCGGTCATCATCGGCCCCTTGTGGATGAACTGCCCGTCGGTGATCCGGACGACCTTCGCCCGAACCACGAGTGGTTCTCCGTGGAAACTATCGATGTGACCGCCGAGTGCAACCTCGATCGATGCTCCTTCACCAGCTTCGATGGCTTTCTGGACGGCTGTAGCGTCGACCATGGGTACGACGGCAGCGCGGGTCGCGCCGAGCCGCACAAGGGCTTCGAGCATGACCGTTCCATCCGCTGGAGCACCACCGCCCGGGTTGTCGGAAACATCGGCCAGAACGATCGGACCCTCAGGAGCCGCCATCGCCTGCCGAATCGCATCGTCCACTGGAACCGGTTTCGCCCGGAACTCTTCACGAAGACTCCAGATGTGGTTGGAAACCTTTGCTGCAATCGATCGCGCTAGCGGTAAGTCGTTGTCGGTTGTCACGATCACGCTAAAGTTCGTGATTGGGATGTCGGCAAACGGGAATCCAGGAAGGTACGAGATGTTCATGACACCACGTTCGTTTTCGAGCGCGTGGACAAGATGCTTGACTCCCAGCATCGGTTCAGCATGGGTGTGTTGTTTCTGGATCGCCGTCAGCATCGGGATTTTCACCAGGACGGCTGTTGGTTTTGCTCCACCTCGAACAATTCTGGCCATCAGTATCCCGCACTCGTAGGCTCGCTCGTAGGGGTCGGTGTGCGGATATTCATCGTAGGCGACGGCGATTGTAACCAGATCGACGAGCTCCTGGCTGATGTTACCGTGGAGATCGAGGACGACAACAATCGGAATGCTGTCCCCAACCTGGGCGCGGATGTTCCGGACGATGTAGCTCTCGCCATCGTCGTCCAGCTCCGAAACCATCGCGCCATGCAGATTGAGGAGAATACCTTCAAGCGGTTTCGCCTTATGCGCATCAGCGATCATCCCTGCCAATTGCGTCGTCAACGTTTCTGTCGCCTCTGCGTTCACAGGTCCCGCTGGGATCGCCGACGCCATCATCGTGGGTACTACATCAAATGCGGCGTCGCGAGCAGCGTCGATGAAACCGCCGATCGGCGATTTGGTCCCGGTGTAGATGCCCATCATTTCGTCACCCTCGGACCATCCGCGCTCGCGGAAGTGCTGGAGTGTCGTCGGTACCGTCGAGAGCGTGCTGCTCTCGTGCGAGATACCACCAATTGCAATTCGCATGGATTCTCTTCCCCTTCATCCCTTGCTGTTCGTTCAGCCGGAGGCATCATAGCGCGAGGGGCGGGCGAGGGAAATGCAGCGTGAACGCATGTTCCGGTGATCTGGTGAGTGACTATTCGACGAGAGTGCCAGCCCGTGAACGCGAAAACGGCCCGCCGCAATCTGCGACGAGCCGATGCTTTTGAGCTTTATGGCTAGCGGTGGCGAACGATCCAGAAGCCGCGCATCCGCGAAATGCTGATCGCCAACACGACGCCGATAAGGTTGATGCCGAACTCATTAAACGAGGTCACGGCGCCATTGACAGTCGTGCTGTTGGAAACGGAGAGCGGGAGGTCAATCAGCTGGCTGGTAATGCTGCCGCCGGTGTTCCAGGCGATAAACGGGATCTGAAGCATTGCCCAGATCAGGACGACATCAAAGCCCATTCGTGGCCGGGTCCAGAGGAGTGCTCCACCGGCGACACCAATGAGTCCAATCATCATTCTGCCGAGCGCCGGAAACTCACCGCCGAAGGCGTCTCCCACGCTGAGAGCAAAGCTGGCTGCGCCGACAAATGCTGCATAGGCCGCGACGAGCATCAGGCGGGACGAGCGATCGCTGGATACCTGGGATACCTGCACTGCCTGCATGAGAGATCTCCTTCCTTGGTGAGAGCGGGAGTGATCGACATCGATCACCGTTCCAATGCACGTAGTACAGCGGATACGACCGTTCCTGTCGGTACATTGCTTTACATCCGGTGTGTTATTCGCGTTCCGGCTCCCCCGAGGGATGGCAATTTTGCGTTGGCTCGGTGCTATGATGGCCGCGTGTCCGGTCAGGGAGGAAGGAAGACGAATCATGGCGACTGACAACATTCGCGAGATGGATCGCGCAATCCTGAGCGAGATCTGGACGAGCGACGAGTCCTACAACGTCCTGCGCGAGTTGTGCGACGACATCGGCCACCGTTTTGGCGGGTCCGAGTCTGAGCGCCTGGGCGCGGAGTTTCTCAAGCGGAAGATGGAGGAATACGGACTTGAGAACGTCCGTATCGAAGAGTTCCCGATGGCTGG
>JBGSWU010000436.1:0-17425 GCA_041751795.1 Thermomicrobiales bacterium | reverse complement strand
CGATCGGGAACACGGTCGCGAGCAGTCAGGAGGAGGATTGGCAGGCGCGGCTCGGCAGCACGCAGGCGCCGGCAGACCTCGAGACCGTCCATCCCCGGCAGACCGACATCAAGAATGACGATACTCGGTAGCGCGTCGAGTGTCTTTTCCAGCGCCAGTTCACCGGTTTCTGCGGTTTGCACCTCGTATCCGGCAAAAATCAGTCCGCGCCGCATCATGCTTAAAATACGCGGATCATCATCGACAACAAGGACCTGCTCGGCCATATCACCTCATCGTCATATATGAGTGGCAACTATTCATGAGAATGTCATCTTGTCGTCATCGAAGTGTCAGGGCCGATCTTTATAGTTTGATTATCCGACTGCAAGCCGCTGACAACCCTTGCGGTTGCTCGGTTTGATGAAGTATAGCGGCATGAAACGTGCGAGCAGCGGATGAAGGAATTCGAAAGGACGATAGGCTGGAGCCTCTGGATCCCCCACAATCGATCGACCTCGATCGTATCGCGGAAAACAGGCCGGAGAATTCCTGAGCCGGTTATTGAATCCGCGAATGGCCTGGCGGGTGCCGTCCCTTCCGTGGCCAATACGCTTACCGGAGACGGCATCTACAGATTCCTCAAACTCCTAGCCTATTCAGTCCGATACACGCGAGCGGGGTGCTGGACAACCAGCACCCCGCAACCATGTTCGTTGATGGCATTCGGTGGTAGGTTATAGACGGCAGGCCGACCGTCAAAGCGAGAGAGTGGATGCACTCGCATTGTTGCCTTTGACCCTGCCATACATCGCAAGGAGCGATCGACACACTGATGTTCGAAATCACGTTGAACTTGATCATCGTTCTTATTCTCGTCGCCGCCAACGGGTTTTTTGTTGCGGCTGAGTTCGCCCTCGTCAGTGTTCGAAGGACCCGCATCGATGAACTTGTGTCCGAGGGAAACCGTCGGGCGCGAGTTGTGCGCCGCTCGCTTCGCGATCTTGATTCGTACATTGCCGCCACGCAACTCGGTATCACGATGGCCAGCCTTGGGCTTGGCTGGGTTGGTGAGCCAGCCCTCGCCTCGATGCTTGATCCGATTCTCGAAGAAATCGTTCCGCCGGATATCGCCTACTTCAGCGCCCACGGCATTGCCTTCGTGATCGCCTTCTCGCTGATCACCGTTCTCCATATCGTCTTCGGCGAGCTCGCACCAAAGACGATTGCGCTGCAACGTTCTGAATCGACTTCACTTTGGGTCGCTGCACCGCTCGAGATCTTTCTGAAGATCTTCCGACCGATCATCTTCGCGATGAATGGCCTTGGTCGGCTGGTCGTCAGGGGCATTGGCCTTGAGGGATCGTCCGGCCATGCGCTGATCCACTCCGAAGCAGAATTACGGATGCTCGTCACTGCCAGCGCCCAGGGAGGCCTGCTCGAAGAAACCGAACAGGAGATTATCGACCGCGCCTTCCTGTTTCACGACGACACAGCTGTCGATGTCATGCTGCCACGGACAGAAATCGTTGGCCTGCCACTCAACTCCGACGCCGCCCATGTCCAGCATGTTCTCCAGGTTCACCGGCTGGAACGGTACCCGGTCTGGGACGGCGACTCCGACCATGTTGCCGGTGTGCTGCATGCCCGTGATGCACTTGCGGAACTCGCCAATGGCGGCCAAATCGATTTGCCGAAACTCATTCGTCCGGTCCTCCAGGTGCCGACGTCGCTTCCACTGGACCGTCTGATCGAAGCAATGCGCGATGCACGCACGCACATCGCGCTTGCCGTCGATGAGTTCGGTGGAACGGCTGGTGTCATCGAACTCGAACGCGTCATCGAGCGGTTGGTTGGCCCGTTGCCAGACGAGTTCTCTCGTACACCCGTCATCGCGGAGAATGAGACGCACGCCCCCGGTATGGACGAACTACTCGACGGTCTGACGCTCGTTCAGGATGTCAACGAGACGTTCGGATTGTCGCTGGATGAATCCAGCGCCCGGACGATCGGCGGTCTCGTATTCTACGAACTCGGTCGAACGCCGCTTATCAACGATACCGTCGAACTCGATGGTGCCCGACTGACCGTTACTGAGCTTGATGGCCTGCGCATCAGCGGCGTCCGCCTCGAACGCACTGCCCGGCGAAAGAATGATGACGATCAGACAGAGGCTGACGACCGGGACTGATAGTGCTGAGGCGTCATCAGCACCACAACGGTGTGTTGAGCGTGCCACGCAAACGGGCGTCCCTCCAGTAGGGACGCCCGTCGTCGTTTCTGTCGTGCGATCTGGTTAGTTGCTGCCGCGAACCTTTACATCCGCGAACGTCGCAAGTGCGTTCCCTTCAACGATCGTCGTTTCTCCGTTGACGACCGATGGCAGGCCATTGTCCCATGTCAACTCGCCATTCGTGATGATAGTGATTTGCAGCGGAACGCCACCGATCGACAAGCCAAGATCACGCAGCACCTTCAGGTCCATCGGAACCTGGGCACGGATGCGGATATCGAACGAACCATCAGTGGCAACAGCCACGCCCGCCGACCGGAATCGGACCGTTTCACCATAGCCATTGAATCCAGCATCCAGGAAGACGATTTCTGATTCAACATTGCGTGGCAATGTAATCTGAACGTCAATCGGCCCGTTCACAGCCGCGACGTATTCCACCGGGACGGCAACAAGAATCTGGACAGCCGTTCCATCAAGCATCACAACAGGGTCTTTCGCACACCATTCACGCCCGGCAGCTGCCGGAACAGCGAACAGGACGAGCGCGACGAGCGCCAACGTAACCGAGCCAGTGAGCCGCTTCATGTCCAATATTCCCTTCTGTACCTGGACAATCGATTCCCCGGACACGATGAAAGAGCCATTCGGTAACGCAGCCGTCATAGCGCGATGCGCCGTAGACCTGTCGCTTTGCGACCCCGCCTTTCAGCGAGTGTGCCCGTTCGTGACCCTCGACTCTGGCTCATATTCGTGTCCCCACGTCACGATAGTGTATGTGAACCTTGTCTCCAACCTTTCAGGGTCCCGATGTACCTAGTACTTTCTACTTCACCGGTACCAGGACTTTCCTCTTACTGCGTCTTGCATTCGCCACGATTACCGATTGAACACATCGCCAAAACCACGTTCATTTCTCTAACGATGACGATCGCGGCACAGTGAGCCACAGTCGCCAACCAGGTGGCTCGACCTACGATGCGGGTACCAATCTGACGGGACATCCGTCCCGATCGCCTATGCCAGCCAGTCACCGTTGGGTGCCTGAGAGGGTCGCTGCCGTGTCTGGTCGGTACAGCATTCAGGGTGGCACACCGTTTGCATTTGTGGACCATAGATTCCCGGCAGTTCATCGCCGGGATCGAGAGCCGCGGAGCGATGGTTCCGCGCTCGTGTAGATGGACTTATTCGTGCAGTCAATCTGCACAGAAGGGGTGTTAATTCATGGGCATCATTATCTGGATCGTCATTGGTGCGCTCGCGGGCTGGATCGCCAGCATCGTCATGAAGCGCAACGACTCGATGAACTGGTTCGAGAACATCGTCGTCGGCATCCTCGGTGCACTTATCGGTGGGTTTATCTATGGCCTACTGTCCGATGGAGGCTTTGAGGTCGGCTTCAACATCCTGTCACTGGTTGTCGCCACCGTCGGTGCGATCATTCTCCTCGCGATTTACGGTGCGGTTCGCCGCGAAGCCTAATCCGCTTCAATACCGACAACCGTCGCGATAGCAAACACCCTGGCAGCATGCTGCCAGGGTGTTTCGTCGTCTCCTGATACCGGGCCGATCGTTACCGACCAGGGTAACCAGGGTAAAAGATCCGCCGGTACACCAGTTCGGTCTTGCCAATCCGAATCCGCGAGCCGTCAACGAGGCGTGTTGGCCCGTCCACTCGTTGAAGATTGACATAGGTGCTATTGCTGCCACCTGCATGGGTGATGACGTGGGAACGAAGTTCAGCGTCCCAGTAGATCTCTGAATGCACACGGTGGACGAATCGATCGTGAATCTGAATCTCAGCCAGGCTGCCGCGACCGATCACCACATTCCCCAGCGATTCAGCACACTCCAGCCGCCCCGCGACCGTTCCATCGAGAAACGCAATTGTCGCGTACTGGACGCCGAAATCCGTCGCGTGTTCATGGTGCTCTGTTATCGGAGGATTGACAGCCTCAGCACCGGCCATAATTCGGCGTCGGAGCGGGCTCGATTCCGCAAGCCGGGATGGCTCGTCGTCCAGCGGGTCGAAACGTCCTGTAGCCTGGTCCGAGCGGGACTGATTCATAGAGGAATCGTACACCTATATCCTGATTGCAACGATCGCCAGGCCGACTCATCGATGACAAGTTGGCAATTCAATTGCGATGATCGTCAATAGCGATGACGACATTGATGCACACAATCTGCGTCCGTGGCCCCCACCACCGCAGGTCGTGACCTTCGCATGTCGTCGTTCTTATCTGAACTATAGTGGATCGTCGACGACTCAGGAAGTAGGACAACAGGTGGAATTCAGTACCGGGCGTATCCTACCGTTCCGTCAGGTATCGCTTATCGTGTGCCTCCTGCTGGCACTTGCCGTTCTTCTTCCCGCCTGTAGTGGTTCCGATGATCCGAATGCGGCCGCCACTGACACCGCGACAACGCCAACATCCGGCGCTGCTCCAACCATCGCCGCAGATACACCGACGATCGAAAATCCTCCAGCCGTGGCGACAGCGACCGAGTCAGTAGCAGAGCCGTCGGCGACAGCAACAACGACAATGCCAGCCGAGGCCACTGCATCGGCAACAACACCAGCCCAGGTGGACCCAACCGCGACGACGACTGGCGACGTGACCGTCCTCTCCGTCTTCTTTCTTCGGGATGAGAAGATTGCGACCGTTCACCGGACAGTACCGAAGACCCAGCAGGTCGCTGCCGCCGCAATGGAGGAGCTATTGGCCGGGCCGACCGCTGAGGATGAGGCGGTTGGGATGACGACAGCGATTCCGGAAGGCACACAGTACATCGGCACGACGATCGACCAGGGCGTCGCGACGATCGATCTGTCCAGCGAGTACGAATCAGGCGGCGGTAGTCTGTCGATGTCGGCGCGACTGGCGCAGGTCGTTTATACACTGACGCAGTTCCCGACCGTCAATTTCGTGAACTTCACGCTGGACGGGGAACCAGTCGAGGTCTTTGGCGGTGAGGGGATCGTCCTCGAACGTCCGGTTGGACGCAAGGATTTCGAGGAGTTGACACCGATTATCTTCGTCGCGTCACCGGCCGTGAACGATACGGTCAGCAGCCCGGTCCGTGTCCACGGCACAGCGAATACGTTCGAAGCCGCTTTCATGCTTCAGATTCTCGACGCCGACGGCACGATCCTGATCGAGCAGCCAATGATGGCCACCTCCGGAACCGGAACACGCGGAACGTTCGATGTCACGATCGATTTCAACGCCCAGCCCGGCAGCCAGATTACACTCCGGGTCTTCGAACAGTCCGCTCGTGATGGCTCGGATGTCAACATCGTCGAGATCCCACTGACCGTCGGGACGTAGAAATCGTCTTTATACGAGACTCGACAGGTTCAGGCTGGTAGGTGTCGCCCTGCGTCATGCTAATATCGCCTGACTCTCATGTCTCGGCCCGATGCTGTGCGGGGATGTAGGTTCTGCCTGCGCTCAACGAGCGACAGGTAGCTGATTGCTCGTTGACTGCAGCATGCACGGGGCCATATGAGGCTGAAGTTCGACACTCCCGCCATCTGGCGTATCTGGCAAACCGAGTTCTCCGGGTACAACCGTGCCCTGTTTCGGCTCGATCTGACGGCAGGATTGACGGTCGCGGCTGTCGCACTCCCGTTGGCACTCGCCTTCGGTGTCGCCAGCGGTTCAACTGCTGCTGCCGGATTAGTGACGGCAATCATCGCAGGGTTTCTGATTGGCGCGTTATCGGGCGCACCGTATCAGATCAGTGGCCCGACCGGAGCGATGTCGGCCGTGTTACTCGTCATCGCTCAGCGACACGGCCTCGAAGGGCTTTGGGTCGCTGGTTTGATGGCGGGATTGATCATTCTTGCCCTCGGCATCTTCCGGCTTGGCCGGATCATCAACTTTATCCCGGCGCCGGTCATCACGGGCTTTACCAGCGGCATCGCGCTCATCATTCTGATCGGACAGATCGACAATGCCCTCGGGATTCAGACGCAGGCCGAAGACAGCGCCGCCCTCAAGGTACTGAATTATTTCCGGGAGCCGCTTCCCCCCGTCAACCAACACGCGATCGCAGCAGCGGCGATCGTTATCCTCATCATGTTTCTGCTGCCGGTGCTGCCGTCGATGAACCGTGCTCCCGCCGCACTGATCGGGATTACTGTCGTAACCGCCCTGGCGTGGACTCGCGACTGGCCAGTCGCGACTATCGGAGCGATCCCACGCAACATCGTCCTCAGCGACAGGATGTCGTTCGACATGCTCGATCCGGGATTGATGAGTGATCTGCTCGTCCCAGCCATCTCGATCGCCGCCCTGGGGTCGATCGAAAGCCTGCTGGCTGGCGTTGTCGCAGGCCGGATGACCGGCACGAAGTTGAACGTCAACCAGGAACTGATCGCGCAAGGGACCGGCAACATCGTCCTGCCATTCTTTGGCGGCGTCCCGGCAACCGCCGCTATCGCCCGAATCAGCGTCGGAATCCGCGCTGGTGGAGTCACCCGAATGGTCAGCATCATCCACTCCGTGGCACTGCTGGCTGGCGCACTCTTTCTCGGCTCGGCCATTGCCCGAATCCCGTTGGCAGCGTTGGCTGGCGTCCTCATCGTTACCGCCTGGCGGATGAATGAGTGGCATGTCATCCAGTTTTATGTCCAACGGCGCATTACCAATGCAATGGTTGTCTTGGTGGTCACGATGCTGGCGACCGTTGCACTCGACCTGACGCAGGCGATTATGATCGGCGTTACGATCTCGCTGTTTGTGTTTCTTTCACAGGTGTCGAAACTGACGGTTGTCTCAAACGATGTCGACTGGGACCGACTCCGCAAGGCTGGCTTCACGATCGATAAGGAAGTCGACGGTGTTCGTGTCGTTTACGTCACCGGAACGCTCTACTTTGGCGCGGTGATTCAGTTCGTGGAAGCGATCGAGAATCTTCTGCCAACTCGCGTCCTGATCCTCTCGATGCGCGGCGTGCCAATGGTTGACATCTCCAGTGCCCATGCGTTCGAGCACCTGGCACGCGAGCAGCGCAGAGCCGGTGGTCTACTGCTCATCAGCGGTCTCCAGCCGCAGGTGCGTCGCAAGTTCGAGCGAATCGGGCTGGTCGACGAACTCGGCGAGGACGCCTTCTTCTGGAGCGCCGATCAGGCCATTCTGAAGGTCAGCAACAACGGCATCCTGCGCAATGCAGCCGTGGCCACAACCGACGACCTGCCGGACGACGACATCGATCACACGACCAGTACCGGGACTATCGTCACCATCCCGCCGTAACGATGTCGATCGCCGGGCGGGTCAGCGCAGGCTGAGCAGGCTCAGGGAGTACTCCGCATAGCCGACTGGCAAGCGAAAGATCGTCGCGAGACCGTCGGTCATGCCCCAGAACCCTTCGGTCAGCGGGCCGGGCTGAGCGAGTACGAAATACAGCAACATGAGTGGCGCAAAGCCGAGTGAGAGGCCCTGATCGCGGACGTGATCCGGCAGCCAGTGGGAAAGGATCCGAAATCCATCCAGTGGCGGAATCGGCAGCAGGTTCAACACCAGAACAATCGCCAGCAATTTGACAAGCGCCGCCAGCGCCGCCCAGAACAGGACATTCTCCTGTGTCGTCCAGCGTTCGACGCCGATCAGGAATGGGATACCGAGAACGATCAGGCAGAGCAGCGTCCCGATCGGGCCACCAAGGGAGACCCATAGCTCCCAGCGGCGACTACGCAGTGCTTCCCGGTCGACAAGAACCGAACCACCCGGGAGCCCGATGCCACCCAGTAGGAGAAACGCAACCGGGAGCGCGATACTCAACAGTGGATTCGTGTAGCGGCGAGGGTCGAGGCTCAGCCCACCACGCTCGGCGACTCCACGATCCCCACCGAGGTATCCCGGTAGCGCATGACCGAACTCGTGAATGCAGACCGATGCGATCCAGGAACTCAGAATGAAGAGAATCGTCAGCGGTCGAACCATGTTCTCGGCTGGTGCCGTCGCCAGGAGATACCCGGTCACACCCGCGACACCGAGCAACCCGAAGAAGACAGGACTTGGTCGCAGCGCCGCACGCAACCTCGCTCGCTCTCGTGGTCGCCAGAATACCCGTTGCTGGCGAACATAGTTGGCCCGGTACGCCGCATCCAGAACTCGTTGACTGGCAGCACGCTCGACAACCAGATCGTCAATACGTTCCCGCTCAATCGCGGTAAGTGACCGGCCGGCCTCTGCAGCCCGGCGTTTGATGCTGTCGATCTCACTCTCGATGATCGACTCAGCCCGTACCGACATGTATCCCAGTCCTCCGCTGGTTCAGGAGGTTCCCGAACCGACCTCCAACAACTTCGATGAAAGACATGCGTGTAGGCCTGAGGCTAGCATCCGCACGGCATGTGTCAGAGATGACGATGGTCCCAATTTTTGTCTGCTGTTGCCTCGGCGATGAAGGGGATGAATCTGGGCCAGCTTCCGGAGAACAGGGCATCAGAAACTGACACACGTTTGCAGTGGGTCTGGCAAGAGTTCCTAGCAGGATCGCAAGCCAGTGCGACGCGCGAGGTTCGCCTCGAACCCGAGCGTATTCGCACGCCGTGCCATGTCCCGGCAACCTTCAGCACCACCACATGGAAAAGGTGCCGAGCAAGTCGATCCCATCCAACGGGGTATTACGGACGTGTCAGTTCGGCAACATCTGCTGGAGTGCGTGATACCCCACGAGGATGATGCCTTCCTCGGTCAGGATCTCCCGCGCCTCCGGGGAGATAAGGAAGTCGAAATCCGCCTTACGAACTCGCCAGCTGTCGGGTTCCATGGCCTGGGCCTCGCCGTCACCGAGGCTGGGATGGACCGCCCATTCGCTGAGTCCCGGCGGTAACGCACGTAGCAGCCGGGCGTACTGCGCTGGCTTATCGACCGCTCCCAGCAGATAGCTGTCCAGAACCCCATGGTCGACAGTGGGTATGCCTGCGCGCCGGCACTGCTCGACCGATGCCCGCTCGTGGGTACGCAGCGCCAGACCATATTCCTGGGCCAGCTGGAGGGTCAGCGTGAAGATATCGGCCCGGCCACCGTCAACGAGGCAATGCCAATCCAGGTGGGTGGGCCGTAGCCCCGCGGCCAACACGGTCTCGATCTGCGCCCGGAATTCCGCCGCCACCTCGTCCAGCGGGACCTGGGCAAGGGTTTCTCTCTGGCGCTCCTCGCGATGGAAGTTGCCCGCCTCATCGAGCAAGGACGGTACTGTTTCCCTGGAGGTGATCGGCCCAAAGCGGTAGGCACTATATTCGCTGATGACGGTGAGATGCACACCAAAAGAAATCTCCGGATGCTCCGCGAGCAGCCGCAGCGCGTGCGGTGCCCAGGGGCAGGGAACCATCAGGGAGGTCGACGAGGCGATACCTTCCTGGAGCGCACGCAGGGTGGCCGCGTTGATCGCGTGGCACATCCCGAAGTCATCGGCGTTGATGATGAGCAGTCGGGCATCATCCGGATACCCCAATAGCCGATTGACTCCGGGTCCGTTCGATGGCACCATCGCTCGCCTTCCAAACAACGCGGCGTCGTAGCCGGTCGTAGATCATTGCGGCCCACCGTCTGTGTCCAGACAACCGCGCCAGCACTGTTTCTATCTGCGAATAGTCTTTACGAACGCTACCTTGCCATATGATGGACGCCACACCACATGTTTGCCATCGCTACTGCAACGATGTAGCTAGGTTTGTGTCCCGCTACATCCCGCAGATGCGCTGGGGAATGGACAGAGGCGGCTCGTCGTTGAGCCGCCTCTGTGGGTTTGGTCGGATGCCGGATGGGAATGCGTCGTCTGTTATGAGACTGGATCAGCGCATGGTGCCTCATCCGGGAAGAGTGGGCGGATAAAGAGCAGGTACGCATCCTCATCGCCGGTGCCCGGTGTCGCAGTATCGGACGAGACCCAGTGGGTCAACTCATTGGCTTCGCGGAGCGACTCCAACAGTGTCGCCAGGTCGTCGCCTTCAACAACATCGCAGTTGAACTCACCGGTCAGGTACTTCGTGCCAAATGTTGCCAGATCGGACTCAAGCGGCCACTCAAGTGTCTGCGCTTCAAGACCATCCTGAATCTGCGGCGCGCTCGGCGAGTCAGCCGGCAGGACCGCAACCTGCATGCGCTCGATCTCGTATTCGTGCGCTTCCTCGACGATCATCTCCGGTTCGATCCACGACTCGACGCCAGCCATCTCCTGCATGAACGTCGCCAGCTTCGCGCGGGCTTCCTTCTGCTCCTCGGTCATCGTCGACTGGCCCATCCCCGGGTCCATCTCCAGCGCATAGGCGCGGATGGTCGAGGTCTGGCCATTCGCTGTGACGGTAAAGACGGTCGTTGCAGCGTCAGCGATCATGTCGTTGTCGTACTCAGCGTCACCGTCGAGCAGCCCAGCGGCCTTCGCCTTGGCAAGAATCTCCTGGACACCCTCCTCGCTCAGGCAGGTCTCCTGGAGGTTCGGCAGGGCTGGCGGCGGATAAATCTCGATCATCGGCCCCTGGACGACGTAGCAGCCGTTCCCAAACAGGACGAAGATCGGCAACCGGGTAATCAGCGTCTGCGGCATTACGAAGCCGCCCGCGAACTCGATCTTGACGATCACCTCATCGGCACCGGTCGGGTGATCGATCGCGTCGGGATTCGTCGTTGGGCTGGCCGGCGGTGTCGTCGGCGTTGCCTCCGGCTGGACCGTCGGGGTGCCACCCCCATTGCCGGTGTTGCCGCCGTTGGCGACGTCCTCTTCCTCACCACAGGCCAGCAGCATGATGCCAACCAGGGCCAGAACAGCCATCACCGAAAACCCACGAATGAGTCGTTGCAGAAGAGTCTTCTGCGCCATAGTCGATACTCCGTCTTCCTCAAGAAACCGTTCGAGCAGCCTTCCGACCCGCCCGCGAGACTCCGTTGTCTCTGCATAAGGGACGCCCCGGACTGCCAGATTGTTCCCGTCGAAAACTCGGAATCGTACAAACTGTCCTGTCGGGCAGACGTGACCTGTTCCAGATGATCAGGCTATCGCCTTCGACCAAGACACCTGGTGCTCCGCCAGGGAAGGCAATTCAACGTGTCGTTGCTTGACGTCGATCGTCTGGGCTGCGAGTAGCTACCAGCCCAGAGCGTCCAGCACCTCAGCACCAACACGACGTAGCAGCACCTGATACTCAACAGGATTGTCGGGACAGATCGGGAACCGGGGTGAGCGCGTACGCCCACCCCGGTTCCCGACGTTACTCGTACCGCAACGCCTCCGCCGGAGCAATCCGGGCTGCTTGTCGGGAGGGAATCCAGGTCATCAGCAGTGCGACGGCAAAGGTCGCGCCGAGGATGGTCAGAATAACTGTCCATGGGATGACAAAGCTGTTGTACTGCTCGCCAAACTCGCCGCTGGCGACCAGCTTGTTCGAGAGTTGCACGCCGAGAGCTGTACCGGTCAGGATGCCGAGTCCGACGATGAAGGTTGTCTCCGCCATAAAGGAGAAGGAGATCAGCTCGCGCCGCCAGCCCATCGCCCGCAACATGCCGATCTGCTGCCGCCGTTCGACAACCGAGCGGAAGGCGATCACACCTACGGCCGCGACACCAACGAACAATCCCAGACCCATGAAACCTTCGATAATGAAGGTAAAGCCGGCCTCTTCCTTCTGGGCCTCCTTCAATTCATCTTCGATCGAGACACCCTGGACACCGTTCGTGAGCAGGGCGGCTTCGACGTCCTTCGCGAACGCACCAGCCGTGTCGGCATCGTCGAGCGAGATCAGATACGAGGTCAAGGATGTCTCGCCGTAGATCGAGTCGATTCCAGTCTGGTTCAGGTAGAGTCCATGCAGACTGCCAATCGAGCTATCGATGACGCCAATGATCGTTACGCTGCGCGGTTCACCGCTGCGCGGGTCGACGAGCTCGACTGCCCGTGGCTCGAACGTCTTGTCATCGATCGAGACGCCCGTCAGGATGAAGGCGTCCGGATCGCCGGCGAAGTCGTCGCTCTCGACCGCCCAAGTGTCGAGGACAGCCAGGTTCGGGTTACTGGCCAACGCCTGGATGATGTCAGCATCCGTATCGTAGCCACTGGCCCGGCCCTGGAAGTGCAGCTCGCTGTTCTGGATGTAGGCCGTGTCCATCCCGAAGATCTGATACTGCTTCCAGTCAGCGGCATCGCGCTCGTTCGAGCTGTCGGCGACACGCACGTTGGAGTTGTACTCGGACGGGTTGGTCAGCGTGCCGATGGCGTTGACGCCACTGATGTCGACACCATTCGCCCGCAGGGCATCCTCGATGTTGCCGATGGCGCCGACATTGCTGCTGCGCGTGTCGGCGCGGACTTCCCAACCGGCATTGGCCTGGTCGCCCAGCGCTGACGCCTGCCCGTTCGCGTTCATCGTCGCCATCATGACGAGCGAGAAGATAATCAGGCTGAACATCGCGATCGTCATCCCTGTCCGACCGATCGCAGCGCCGGGGTACGCGACGGCGACGCGGACGGCCGGCAGTTTTCCGCGCAGGAGGTTTCCGGCCAGGCTGACACCCTTGAGCAGAATATCGTTGTTCTGGACGATCAGTGTCGTCGCGCCAAGGACCATGAAGATCCCACCGGTAAAGAACTTCTCGATACCTCCATCGTAGGTGCCGAAGAGCGACTCGAACAGATTGTCCGGCATGAGCCAGAAGGACAGGATCCAAAGTCCAACAGCGGAGAAGACTGGCCGACTCCGAACGCCAAAGAAGCGCAGGTAGAGGGCAATGCCGAACGGCAGAATGCTCATGCCGCTTGTGAACAGCATCTCCTCGCTGCCTGACGCGCCGCTAGCGGTCATGAAGCCGCCCAATAGCGTCAGCAGACTGGCCCAGACAAGCGTCGACTTCCTGCGCTTCGGCGAAACATAATCAGGCATATCGCGAATCGCCGCGACGATGTTGATCCGGCTGATCTTCCAACTGGAGATGACGACGGTCGCGAAGGTGATGACGACGCCGAGGCAATAGGCGACGACCATGCTGCGCGGCTCGACGTGCGCTTCAACTGGCACGTACTGGCCGAAGAAGTACTTGAGTGCAGCCGCGATCCCGAAGGTCGCACCAACACCGAGCGCCGCGCCGACGATACCAGCCAGCAACGCGTAGCCGGAACCTTCCGCAACAAACTGCTGGACGAGTTGGCGGCGATGGGCACCGACGGCCCGCTCCATGCCCATCTCACTGCGCCGCTCGGAGGCCAGCATTGTGAAGATCAGGACAATCAGCAGGATGCCGGAAGAGACGGAGAACAGGCCAAGGATGACGAAGATCGTCGTGAGCTGCGTCGCGAGTTTTTCACCAGCATCGACGCGATCGTCCTTGAGCGCGCTGACACCGAGGCCCCCGGACGACAGTGAATCGCGCAACCCGTTGCTGACCGTCTCGCTGTGGTCGAGGCTGTCACGGCCAGTGCCATCGTTCGAAATGGCAATCGAGGTAATAGCACCCGGCTGGCCAGTCAGCGCCTGCATCGCATCCAGCGGCATCGCCAGGCCGGAGTACTCCAGCCCGCCACCACTGGCGCGACGCGTACCCGACAACCAGGAGTCCTGGGCGACGGCAGCGACCGTCAGGTCGTGCGGCACGTCGTTGACGTAGACGGCGACGGTATCGCCAACGACGGCGTCGAGGTCACCCGAGAGGCGTTCAGAGACGACGACAGTGCCAATTCCGAGAGTCGCCATGTCGATCGTGTTGCCGTCAGTTCCCTTCAGTCCACCAAAGGCGGTTAATCGGGTGCTGTCGAGGCCGACCAGGATGACATCCGGCTCGGAGAGCTGCGCGTCATTGTTGATGGCCGGGACACGAGCCTCGAGCATCGGCAGGACGCCGTCGATCTCAGGGATTGTGGCAGCGGAGCGATCGACCGAATCAAGCACACCGGCGTCGATGACCGTGGTCGAGGTCAGCTCGACCGTCGCCTCGCGCTCGTGGCTGGCGACGACCAGTTCGTCGACCTGGCCAAGGTTGGCGTAGATGTCGCTCGTTGCTGAGTAGCTGACGGTGTCTCCGGTGCCAAGCGCGGCCGAGATGATGAGCGTCGAGAGCATCAGCCCAACGACGATCAACGTCGTCTGCGCCTTGCGACGTGGGATGTTGCGTGTACCGAGCTTGAAGATGACTGGCCGCCGCCACGCTACCCAGGCTACCGACAGGAGGCAGAGCGAGAGCAGGATCAGCAACGCGATCATCAGCCCCGCAACAGGGATTCCGAGTATCTTATCCACGTTCGTATCTCCTATGGCTGTCCGACGAGCAGCGAGCAGCGATCACACCGTCAGCCAGTTGCCAGAAACAACTGGGTGCGGCCAACCGCGACGCACCGACGCGGGTGTTTACAAGTTGGAGAAAGATTCCTGCATATCGACCGACGATCGACTAATCCGTCGCGACGGCGTCCACTTCCGAGAGGGCATCGTGTTTGACGACGCCGGCAATTTCACCGTCGCGCATCCGGACGATCCGGTCACAGCGATCGCCGATGCCGGGATCGTGGGTAACAAGCACGAACGTCAGGCCATCGCGCCGGTTCAGATCGCGCATGAGATGCATGATCTCGACCGCCGTCTTCGAGTCGAGCGCACCGGTCGGCTCGTCGGCCCAGACGATGGCGGGGTCGGTGACGAGCGCGCGGGCAATTGTCACCCTCTGGCGCTGGCCACCAGATAGTCGCGCCGGACGGTGGTTGGCCCACTTCGCAAGGCCGACTGTTTCGAGTGCGGCGTGTGCCTTCTCGCGGGCCTGCTTCGGTCGTGTCCCGGCCACCAGCAGCGGCAGCTCGACATTTTCGACCGCCGAGAGGACCGGCAGGAGGTTATAGACCTGGAAGATGAACCCCATCTTGCGTGCGCGGTAGTCGGTACGCTGGCGGTCGGACATCGATGCCAGGTCCATGCCATCGAGGGAGATCGTTCCTGAGTCAACAACATCGAGTCCGGAGAGGCAGTTGAGCAACGTCGTCTTGCCGCAACCGGACGGTCCCATTACCGCCACCATCTCACCTGGGGCGACGCTGAAGTCAACACCCTTGAGCACGGTAACGCGCTCGGTGCCGGTATCGTAGGTTTTAGTGACCTGACGGGCATCGATAATCGGCTGCACGCCAAGTAGCGCCTCGCCGTAGGTTTCGTTCCCATTCGACGCCTGGTGTGTGCGGCTCGATCTGAGCAAGACCATAGCTGAACCTGTCCCTTCCTTGTGGACGTTCGTCCCGGCGACGTTGCCGGAGCGTGTCACTATCGTGCTGGAAGGGCGGAATACGCACACCGGGCAGATTACGTATTGAGGGTTGGGATAATACGTATTCGGGAATGACAGAGGACCCCTCCCCTGGAATGGCAAGGGTGTCAGCCAACCTGTGACACAGACAAGAACCCCACTCCATTGAGGAGCGGGGTTCGGGATCGGTTTCCACGAGTGACGATGGATGACGACGACGGTGGCTTCAGGCGACGGCTTCCCTGACGGATTCAGTTGGGCACTCGAAGCGAACGAGCCAGACACTTGGGCGTCCAGCGCTGTAGCGACGCCAGCCTGATCGTGCTACCCAGCCCGTCGCACGTAGCTGGGACGCTAGATCAGACCCTTCCTCGGCGACAATGACGTCGGTGGAGGCCACACCGGTGATGACCTCCAGGGTGTTCACGTCGCGCATCTGAAACAGTGTCTGGATCGTCATCTCGGCTCGTCCCTTCGCAATGAATGGTGTGCCTGAGTGACCCGGTCCAGGATCAACGAGCCTCGGTTGCCGCCATTCAGGCTGGCGCGTGGATCAGATCGGCCGGATCGTCGCGGTGTTGATGAAGCCATCTGAAGAAGACCAGTCGCCGCAGTTGCTCGATGTTGTCGACCATCTCGATCATCGGGTAGACGGCACGCAGTTCCTCTAACCGCTGAATCTGCTCCGGGCTAAATCCCTGGGCCACCAGGTCGGTCGTGTCGGTCGTTGCCTGCGCTGCTGCCTGCGTCATTGCCTGCATCGGAGTATCCCTTCGTTGGAATCCGCTTCCTCAGCGCCATTGCTAAGTTGTACGTATTGTGAGGCATTCTCGATCAGCGCACATCGGGAGAATTACGCATTTCACGGTACGCATTTCGACTGAGGCTGAGCAGGTACAGGCAGGCTCAACTGCAACAGGATGAAGAATGTCGCGGCGGTGCGACTATTGACCCCGCTTTTATGAGGATGCTACTGACGTTGTCCCGAGTGATTCGGCTGATCACACGGCGGCACACAACGGGTGTGGTGCCGCCGTTGCTCTTACCAGACACCTCGCCACGTGATCTGGGCTCTCCCGAGCTTTTGGTGAAGCGTGCTCCAAAGTAGGGATGCCACTCCGCAAACGTCTGTATTGGGCTAGGATCGTGCTGGCAAACGGCAATTTTCAGCCGATATTCCCCACTTCGAAGCCTTGTTTGACCGTTATCACCAAGATGTCGGGAGAGCCCAGATCACGTGGCGAGGCGTGTTCGTCCCTAGCCCTGACGGGACGCGTGGCCAGCCTCTTGGCGCCTAAACATACCCTCCAGCAGGGCTGTCACCTCTTCTGGCCCAGGGAGTGTAGCGATCTCGGCCTGGATGACGCGCGCTCGCTCCGTGTAGGCGGGCTCGGTGAGCACGCGCTGGAGGCGTCGACGCAGCGCGAGCGGATCGAGCTGTGCGGGATCGGTAATGGGTACCGTGCGGGATCCGCGTTGTTCCACTCCAGTAGCACAGCACAGGCCGGCGCCAGCGCGCTCTACCATGGCTGCGGTGGGCGGATGATCGGCGGCCAGTGGCAGCATGCACAGCGGCACACCAGCGGACAGCGCGGTCAACACAGTGCCCCGTCCCGCATGGCAGAGCACGGCGGCGCAGGCGGGCAGCGCCAGACTCAGTGGGACGTAGCGTTCTAGGTGGACATTAGCCGGAACCGCGAGTGGTGATAGGTCCGCGTCGCCCCGCGTGAGGAGCACCCGATACGGCTCGTCAGCCACCGCCGCGACGATCTTACGCACCAGCACGGGATCATCGTGGAAGACGGTGCCGAGGGTGGCGAAGACGACTGGTCGCTGGTCGTGCTCGCGCAGCCAGTCTGGCAGCGTGTCATGCGCGCGCGCATCGGCGTAGACGGGCCGCACGCGCATGTTGCCCGCCTCGACGCTGCCCAACTCGGCGTCGTGTGTGGGCTGGCGCGCAAGGGAAGGCGGCGTAGGATCG
>JBGSWU010000435.1:0-2975 GCA_041751795.1 Thermomicrobiales bacterium | reverse complement strand
AACGCGTCTCGGACGAACGGAAGTGCCCGCTCCCGATCGCCTTCCCCTGCTTGCGGCAGCCATCGAGTCATCGAATCCTGCAACTCAAATGCTTGGGTTACGAGGGATTCGCGCGGCCCTCACAACACGCGAAGTCGGATTTTCGATGGGTGAACCGGGAGGTGGGCTTGTACCACCTCAACGATGGGTACCGCTGACCTGGGGAGACATCTGGAACTATTGGCGAAGCGCTTTGCGTCTTCTGGACGCTGCAATGCGTCTACGCGACGCAGCCGTTCGTCGCGAAGCGGCACGAGTTTTACTCGATTCGGCACGAGGCCTTGCTGCAAGCGGCATCGCGGCGGATGTTGTTGATCGTCTGGAGGCCGTTGACCTTGACAACGACGAGATTCGTCGAGAGGCGCGGGATGCGATTCACGGATTACTTCGATATGATCAACAAGCCTTGGACGATGACCAGCGAAAGCGCCTTTCCACCCTCGTCGATCGTCTTGATGGGACAACCATTCATGAGCGGATGCACCGATATCTAGGCCGCCTGTCGTTCTTCGACTGGAGAACATCTGACGACGATCACGACAAGCAGCCACAAGACATGGCCGCGCGTATTGCTGATGAAGTGATGCAATCTCCACGCGAACTAGAACACGAATTGGCATGGCTCGTGTCCGGCGAGGCCGACAATGTGTGGGGCTTCGGCTTCCGACTCGGACAACTTGACCTAAACGGATTGCTACAACACGTACTCTATGACGCCGCGGTCGGGGGGAAGGATCCACGACTGCTCACGGCATATCTCAGAGGCCGAGCAGAAGTCTCAGGGGAGCCATGGTGGGAGGCGACGCTCGATGACCTAGCGGACCAAGAACTATTCGCTGGAATTGTTCTCGATGCCACGTGGCGCGCTTCCGCGACCACGAAGGCAGTACACCGCCTGATGTCCGTCGTTGATCGTGGCTGGCTAGAACCAGAGAGACTCATCGCTCTCGGTGGGGGGGCATGGTCGAGCGATCTGTCTGCAACCGCTTTGTACGAGATCGTCAAGCGGCTTTCACGTTCCAACTCCACTGCGGCGATCGACGCAAGCTTGTCAATGCTCGCACACTGGGCTGAACGTCACGACGAGGAACTGACAGCACAGCTTTCTGTCGCAGCGTGGCAGATACTGGAGACTATCCCTACTGGTGACGGTTCAGCCATGATCGACTATTACTGGGCGAAGGTTGCACGATTGCTGCTCGGTGCCAATCCTACTCGTGTCGCGAAGGCAATTCTTCTCGCTGCCGGAGCGGACGCAGTGAGGATCGCTGATAGTCGCTGGGGCGTGTTGAAAGATGCCTTAGCATGCGATCCAAAGCCTGTATGGGAGCTCGTGGCTCGGCATATGGAAAAGAATCCCGTTACATTGATGAGTATTCAGTTTTGGACTCTGGAGGCAGATCCACTCGAGTTAGTCGATAGCACGTTGTTAATCGATTGGGCTCGATCACAGCCAAAGCGTCGTGCCAAGCTTCTAGCGTATTTAGTCAAGCCTCGCGAAGAACTTTCGCCAATCGCGAGAGGCTTGATTACTGAATATGGTCCCGATAGTGACGCGGCTCATGTTCTCGCGGGCAACTTCGGGAACGGTTCATTCATCGGAAGCACGGCAAGACACAAAGAGCGCCAGTTGGAAATTGCACAAGGCTGGTTACTCGACCCTGACAACTCGGTGAGAAGATGGGCACAGGCTATCGTCGCTTCTATCGAGCAAGAACTGCCCGGACTGCGGCTCCGCGAAGAAGAAGAACTCTTCTAAATCGTCGCATGAATCGCTGAGTGTTCGCGAAGAAGGTTCGTGTCGGCATCAAGCATGCACAGCGACTGTCGGGGGCCACGAACGAGGAGTTTCGCGCACGCGGCTTTGGGTACATGGACCCCGGCGACACTCGGCTCGGGCAAAAGCACTGCTTTCGCATCGAATAAGACAGCACGCTTCAATGATTCAATTACTGATCCTTCATGATGACGACGACCGAGCCTGGGCAATTGCGAGAGATGAGGACGCGCAGCGGTTCGGTGTCACTCAGGTTGTCCTCGGTGTGGATCGCATGGGCGGGAATGTAGACGAAATCCCCCGCGCTGGCCTCGACCGACTCCGAGAGCCCCTCGCCATACCGAAAGCGTGCCTGGCCTTCGAGAATGTAGATCGCTGTCTCACACTCACGATGGTGATGCACGGTCGATTTCGCACCGGGGCCGGTTGAGACGATCGCCGTGTAGAGGCTGTCCGAACCTGTCGTGTCGGCTGAAACACCGATATCACGGAACATGTCCGGCGTCTGGCCTGGCGTCGTTTGCCGGTCCTCCTGTCGCCGAACGATCACATCAGCATAGAGCGCTCCGTGGTCGTGTCCCTCTTCGTCAGCACGGACCTGCAGATTCGGATTCGCAGGCGTCGTTCGTTCGTAATGGTCCATTCGACGTTCAATCCTTTTCCTTGCCCATGCATGGGGCGACGGTGGTCTACAGAAGCATCATCTGTCGGAAACCAGCGCCGTCGTCATGGAGCCTCGGTAGTTATCCAAGCCAGCGCGTCGCTTTCACGGCTACGTCCGCCCAGTAGTCGAGTTCGGCGCGTTCACGGGCACGGGTTGCCGGGTCATCATTCGAAGCGCCGAGAGCTTTCGCCCAACCGAGGCGCAAGGTTCCCGCCAGCAACGACAGGGCCAGTTCGCGCTCCCATTGTTCGCCGCTTGTCGGCAGGCGGCGAAACTCCTCTCGCGTCGAACGATAGATCTCGATCACGGCATCACGCGTCGTTGGCAGCCGCGCAGAATTCACCGCCAGGTACCAGCCGAGATCGAGCGCGCCTGGTGCCCGCATCGTCTGGCTCCAGTCGAGCAGGATAACGCCATCGCCACTGAACGACAGGTTCCCGATCTTCGCGTCGCCGTGGTCGAGTGTGTCGGGACAGGCTCGCAGGCCATGGAGGA
>JBGSWU010000434.1:0-17292 GCA_041751795.1 Thermomicrobiales bacterium | reverse complement strand
GCGCGAGTACGAGCACATTACCCTGGCTCGGGTGCTTCTCGCCCGCGATCCGAGCAACCGTAAAAGCGAGGAGTTTCTAGGACGACTCCTGCGTGCGGCGGATGAAGGAGGGCGGAAAGGCAGCGCCATCGAGGTCCTGCTGCTTCAGGCGCTCGGCTACCAATCCCTCGGAGACAACAGGGCGGCGCTCGTCCCCCTGGAACGGGCCTTGACACTGGCCGAACCGGAGGGATATGTCCGCATATTCGTCGATGGACGTCCACCGATCGCCGCCCTGCTCAAATCAGCCGCGAAACGTGAGATCGCCCCGACCTATGTCCGGCAGCTTTTGGCGGCCTTTGACCGATCCGTGGATCGCATGGTAGCCAGTCAGGATCTGATCGAGCCGTTGAGTGAACGAGAACTCGACGTGCTTCGTCTGCTCGGAACCGATCTGGATGGTCCGGACATCGCTCGCCAACTCAACGTGTCTGTGAACACAATGCGGACCCACACGAAAAACATCTACAGCAAGCTGGGAGTGAGCAACCGCCGGGAGGCGAACCGGCGAGCCAACGAACTCGGGTTGCTGTCACGATCCCGCCACCGCCCACTCGATCCCTGAATTCCCCCTCCTCGTGAATCGCGAAATCACCACATCAATCACCACATCTGGTGATGCCTCCTCACCATGCCCACCACTACTGTCTGATCAGACCAGAACGTGATCCCAACGCCGGCAGGGTCATCTGGTTCAACGGACTAAACGCACCCGACGCGTCAGGAAGGATGAGCCACCATGATCGTCCAGATGCTGTCCACTGCGACACCAGCACCTCTGCCGATCGGTTCACGAGCGATCGAGACTGATTCAAGGCTGATCATCGCTCCGGAGACATCCGAACTAGCGCAACGGTTGCGTTCGTCCGGCTGGATCGCACGGGCTGGCTGGCTCAACCATGCGCCATCTGGCCGCATCTGGCTCGTCCGCTTCGAGTCGCCAAGCGACCACGTGCCCAACGATTGATCTCGGCCTTCGTTGTCACGGATGCAGGTGGTGTCAACCAGCATGTTGCGCCATTTCAGGGACAGGACGATGTCATACACACGCCACCCACAACGCGATCCAGACCAGCCGACGGTGTACCAGATCAGGATCAAGGGTCATCTGAGTCCGCAATGGGCGGCCTGGTTTGACGGAATGACGATCACGCTCGAAGCGAACGGCGACACGCTATTGACGGGGCCGATGATCGACCAGTCCGCTCTGTATGGTGTGATCCGCAGAGTGCGTGATATCGGCCTGCCTTTGCTCTCAGTCACGCGAATCACGCCCAATCACGACGAGCCACCAGCAGCAGCCGAATAGCCTCCAACTAAAGCGGTTCTCAGAAGCGTTGCTTCGACGCTTTGGATAGTCGCTCAACCAGTAGGGGCGGGGCATCGCGACCATCGATTGACGGGGATTGCTCCAAAGACCCGCCCAGTTTCCCATCCCAGCCACGTCACCCCGCTCGATCGAGGTAATGCTTCCACAATCCGCTGTAAGCCCAATTGATCGCAAGGATTTCTTAGCACCGGCTAGATGACCGGTACGGAAGGAATGGAACCGCAATGCATCCGACAGGACTGACCGGAAGACTTGCACGCATTTCAGCCCGTCATCCATGGACGGTGATCGCAACCTGGATCGTTGTACTCGCCATCGCGCTGACGACGATGGTGACGCTGGGCAATCGCTTCACGATGAATGAAGAGTTTCGGGTCGATCTCGAATCACGAGTGGCCAACGATCTGATCGCCGAGCGGCTCAACGGCGGAGCGGAAGATCCGGCACAGGAGCGTGTCATCGTTTCCTCGACAGACATGACTGTCGAGGACCCGGCCTTCGAAGCCGTCGTTGCCAATGTCGCTGCGGAACTCGCGGCGCACGACGAAGTCGCTCGGGTTGAGACGTACTACGATGCCGGCCAGGATGCGTTGGTATCGTTCGACCGTCATCGAACGGTCATCGTCACGACGCTTGCTGGTGACCCTGTCGATGCTATCCAGGACGCCCAGCCGGTCCTCAAAACCATCCATGACCTGCAGACGCCAGCGCCCGGGTTCGACGTGGTGACGCTCGGCGCGGCCAGCATTACCGACACCGTCAACACGACCGCTGAGGCTGGCATGGCGAAGGGCGAATCGATCGGTATCGTCGTCGCGCTGATCGTGATGGCGGTCGTTTTCGGAACGTTAGTTGCAGCCGGGATACCAATCGTGCTGACAATCGTAACGCTGCTCGTAACGACGAGTGTTGCGATGGCGACGTCACACATCCTCGGTCTCAATGCAGCTGTCATCCAGATGATCGACGTTATCCACCTGGCCCGCGACTACCTGCCGATCGTGATTGGGTTCGTTCTGATCATCAGCTTCCTGCTGCTACTGGTAGCGTTCCGCTCGATCGTCGTGCCGATCAAAGCGATCGTCATGAACCTGCTCTCCGTCTTCGCCTCCTATGGACTTCTCGTGCTGATCTTCCAGAAGGGGTTCGGCGCCAGACTTCTCGGATTCCAACAGGTCGCACAGATCGAAGCATTCGTCCTGCTGTTCCTCTTCTGCGTCCTGTTCGGCCTCTCGATGGACTACCACGTCTTCCTGTTCAGCCGAATCAAGGAGCAGTTCGATCTCACCGGCGACAACGAGTTGGCGGTTACCAGAGGACTGCAAAGCACTGGCCGGTTGATCACGAGCGCGGCACTCATCATGGTCGGTGTCTTCGGTGGATTCGCCGCGGCCGATCTCGCGAACCTGCAGCAATTCGGCTTCGGACTGGCTGCTGCGGTCTTCCTTGACGCAACGATCGTCCGGATGATTCTCGTTCCAGCGTCGATGACGCTGCTCGGTAACCGCAACTGGTATCTGCCAGCATGGCTTTCCTGGCTTCCCGAGATCCACATCGACGGCGCCCCACCTCGCGTCGCCCCCGAATCACTCGATCGCGACACAGATGGACCCGCCCTCGAACCGGCCCTCGCCGACTGACAACATCCCAGTATTCGGATCAGAGAACCGACGACCGGGAAGGTCGCCGGTTCTTTGATTCTTTGAGTACGTCGGGAATACACGTCGCTTTGGCACGGTCCATAGCAGCAGCGCATAAGGTCACGAAGTTGACGATCACCTACAGATGAGGTTTCGACTATAGTAGCGCCCGCATTCAGCAGAAGACGATATGGAGGCGGGATCGATGACAGGCCAGTATCCAGCGATCGAATCGTTCGATAGCGGCATGCTCGACGTCGGGGATGGACATCAGATCTACTGG
This sequence comes from Thermomicrobiales bacterium, assembly GCA_041751795.1. Lineage (GTDB taxonomy): Bacteria > Chloroflexota > Chloroflexia > Thermomicrobiales > CFX8 > JBBECJ01. Next base: position 14,000 of record JBGSWU010000434.1, on the reverse strand, counting down.
GAGCGTTGCGGGAACCCGGACGGGAAACCTGCTCTGTATCTCCACGGTGGACCGGGATCGGGATTCTCAACCGGTCAACGGCGCTTCTTCAACCCGGACACCTACTGTGCCGTCCTGTTCGACCAGCGTGGGGCTGGACGAAGCCGACCGCTTGCCAGTGAACCGGACGCCGACTTGAGCGCCAACACGACGGCGCACCTCATCGCCGATATCGAAGCTCTGCGCGAGTTGCACAACGTGGACCAGTGGACGGCAATTCTGGGGATTTCGTGGGGAACGACGCTCAGCCTGGCCTACGCTCAGACACATCCGGAGCGGGTCAGGGGTCTGGTGCTGGCGCTCGTGACGACGACATCTCGCCGTGAGGTCGAGTGGATCACGAACGATGTCGGACGGATCTTCCCTCGGGAGTGGGACCGCTTCGTCGCGGCGGTTCCCGACGCGTTGCGCAACATCCCACTGGTTGATGCATACGCTACCATGCTCTTTGACGCCGACCCGGCAGTTCAGGACCATGGCGCACGTGAGTGGTGCGCCTGGGAAGACGCCCACATTTCGCTGGCGCCCGATTTCAAGCCACACCCACGCTATGAAGACCCGGAGTTTCGCTTGCGCTTTGCCCGTCTCGTCACCCACTACTGGAGGCATGCAGCCTTCCTCGGCGAGGACCAGTTGATTCGTGACGCGGCAACACTGAATGGCATTCCCGGCGTTCTCATCCACGGTCGCTTCGATGTCAGCAGCCCGCTGGAAACTGCCGTGCGTTTGACGCAGCGCTGGAACACCAGCCGGTTGCACGTCCTTGACGACGCCGGTCATGGTGGTGGGAGCGACTTCTACTCGCTCGTCGTTGGCGCCCTGAATGAATTCGCGGAGATGGACTGACGCAGGCTGCAGCCACTACGATGTCGCCGTCACACCAACAACACTGGTCGTCAAATCGCTGCCGAACGCCGTCGGGAAGCCAGCGGCGGTCGTCAGCGCGATCCGCGAATCAGCATCGTACGCGGCGAGGCGGACACGCGCGCAGCGAACGCTGACGCGGGTTCCCGGCGAGATATCGATATGCGAAGGCTGGTTGGACTGCAACGTCACGCCACAGGGAAGCTGGACGCGGTAGGTGAACTCAGCACCGTGGAAGATACGCGACTGAACGACAGCGATCCCTTCCTGATCGACCGTCAGCGTCACATCACGCGGGCGCAGGAGCAGATCGACGTTATCCGGCCCCGGCGGACCGTCCATCGTGAACTGGCCAATGTCCGAACTGGCTACAGCCCCGGCTATCTGCGCTGGAACGAACGTGCCGAGACCAACGAAGTTGGCCACTGCTCGTGTCGCCGGGTAGTGATAAACAACATCCGGGGTGTCGAGTTGCTCGACGCGGCCATTCAGCATGACGGCCATCCGGTCAGCAACGGTCATCGCTTCCTGCTGATCGTGGGTGACAAGCACGGCTGTCGTGCCGACGGCTTTGAGGATGTCGCGCACTTCGGTCCGCATCTGGACACGCAGTTCAGTGTCGAGGTTGGAGAACGGCTCATCGAGGAGCAAAACATCCGGCTTCGGTGCCAGCGCCCGCGCCAGCGCGACTCGCTGCTGCTGTCCACCGGATAACTGATGCGGGTAGCGGTCGAGGAATTCGCTCAACCCGGCCAATTCCGCCAGTTCACTCACCCGCGCTTCACGTTCGCGCTTCGACGAGCGGACGAGACCAAAACCGATGTTCCCAGCAACGGTTAAGTGCGGGAACAGGGCAAAGTCCTGGAAGACCATCCCAACGCTGCGCTTTTCTGGTGGAACATAACCCTTGCCATCGTCCATCACCCGGCCGTTGATGCTGATGCTGCCGGAATCAAGCCGCTCGAACCCTGCGATTAGTCGCAACGTTGTCGTCTTGCCGCAGCCGCTCGGCCCCAGCAACGCGACGATTTCACCCGGCTCGACATCGAGCGACACATCCCAGACTGCAGGCCGAACGCCACTTGCAAACTGCTTCGTCGCGCCCGACAGGACAATGCTTTGTGTATTCACCGATTTACAACCGTTCGGTTAGGTCTCTCGACTCCCTCGTTCTATTGTACCCGAGTATGGACGTCGGGATTATTCCCAGTTAGGAAACAGGAGCCAACTATCCTCCTACCGCGCTCCAATCCAATTCAATCTTCCGGTACTCGACCCATGCATGATCGTCACTAACGGATTGACGCCATGCAAGCAGGTACCTAAACGGGGCCAAAGAACTATTGTGCACAGGGACAGAGAATGGTGATGTTGTCGAGCAATGCAGCACGCACACGGAGATTAGGATCCTGTTACGAGGTAAGCGAGCATGGGGACAAGACTTCCCAGACTGAGGCCCACTCAGTTGAGCCTGCCCCATTTTATCTGGCCACCGGGTTGGGCGTGGAGTGCCATGCTCGGTATCGGGATGATTGTTAGCGGCCTGGTGGCTTCGTATGTCGCTCTTACCCTCGTCGTGCTTCCGTACGACGAGACGTTTGTCAGTATGTCCCGAGCGGAACTTACGGCCATCAACTCCCAGTTGCTGCCCTTCATGACGCATGATCGAGTCTCACTCGCCGGTGTAATGATCTCGATCGGCATTCTTTACGCTGGTCTCGCTCTCGGTCCGATCCGCGCCGGGCATGCTTGGGCGTGGAAGGTGATAACGATCTCTGCGGCGGTTGGGTTCTGCAGTTTCTTATTGTTTCTTGGTTTCGGCTACTTCGATCCGCTACACGCACTGCTGGCTCTCTTGCTTTTACCAATGTATCTGTTCGGTTTACAGCGCCCCATTGGTGCGAAAACAAGACACAATCGACCGGTTTGCTCAGATGGGCGATCGAGGCGCCTTGGGTTCTACGGACGGATGCTTTTCACGGCCGTCGGAATGGGCCTGATCGGCGCCGGCGTTACGATCGCTTTGCTGGGTATCACCAACGTCTTTGTCCCGTCCGATCTCGCCTTCATGGATACGACGCCAGATTGGCTGGGAGATACCAATCCTCGCCTCATCCCATTGATCGCACACGACCGAGCTGGCTTCGGAGGCGCACTTGTCTCAAACGGTCTCGCAGTATTTCTTATCGCCCGATGGGGATTCCGATCCGGTGATCGCTGGCTGTGGTGGATGTTGCTGTTAGCGGGGTTACCGGGATTCCTGGCAACACTCTTCATCCACTTTTTTGTGGGCTACACGGACTGGCTGCATCTGCTGCCGGTCATGGTGGGCTTCATCGGCTACCTGCTCGCCCTGTGGCTCTCGTATCCGTATCTCTGCAGCGAACGCGTCATCGCCCCTCCCGCCAGGCAACGATCACAACTGGCACGGCGGCGATGACGATCAGGATTAACGAGGGGGCGGCGGCACGCGCCCAGAAGCCTTCGGAGGTCGCACCCCAGATGCGGGTCGCGAGCGTATCGAAGCCCGTCGGACGGAGGAGGATCGTCGCCGGAAGTTCCTTCATGACCGTCAGGAACACGAGCGTCCCACCCGACAGGAGACCGGGACGGACGAGTGGCCCAGTTACCCGCCACCAGACGCGCGGCGTGGTGTGACCGAGACTGCGGGCCGCCTCCTCAATGTGCGGGTTCACCTGCAGGAAACTGGCACGCAATGCTCCGACTGCCTGTGGCAGGAAGCGGATGATATAAGCAACAACCAGCATCGTCAGCGTCTGATACAGCGGACGGGCATAGCGGATGCCGAAGAAGACCAGTGAGAGGGCGATGACGATCCCCGGAAGGGAATAGCCCGCATAGGTGGTTCGCTCAATCAGTCCGGTCAACCGACCGGGGAAGCGAACCGAGAGCACGACGACCGGTGTCGCCGCCAGAACCGTGACGACCGCCGCAACGAGAGAGACGGTGGCGGAATTCAGCGCGGCTTCCCATATCAGCCGCAATGGTTCACCCGCTCGCAACCCACGGATGAGCCAATAGGTCACGATGCCGACCGGCATCACCAGCGCGAAGCCAACGACGATTCCGCAATAGGCCAGCCCGGCCCACTTCCAGCGACCGAGCCTGACGAGGCGTGGCGGACGACTCGCGCCACTCGTACTGCGATGGTAGCGCGCGCCTCCCCGGGTCCACGCTTCCAGCGTCAGGATAAGGCCCGTCAGCGCCACGAGGACGAGCGCCAGTCCCGCCGCTAGCGTCCGGTCGAACGCACCACGATACTGGTTGTAAATCGCGCGGGTGAACGAATCGAACTGCAACAGCGAGACCGCCCCGAAGTCACTCAACGTGTAGAAGGTGACCAGCAACGCGCCAGCCGCAATCGCAGGCCGGAGTTGTGGGACGGTGACACGGCGGAAGGTCGCCCATGCACCGAACCCCATCGAGCGCGCGGCTTCTTCGAGGGAACCGTCCAGACCCGACATCGCCGATCGTAATGGCAGCAGCACATATGGACATGAGAACAAGATCAACGGTAGTGACGCTCCGAACAGGCCGTAGATCTCCGGTAACCGCTCGACCCCGAACGCACGCTCCAGCCAACCCTGGACGAGCCCTCGCGGGCCAAGCGTCGCGATAACGGCGAACGCGCCGACGTACGAGGGAATGACGAGCGGCAGCGCCGTTGCGATTGTCCAGAACCGTCGGCACGGCAGGTCGGTTCGCGTTGTCAGCCAGGCCAATGGCAGCGAAATCACGATCGTCCCGAGGGTAACCGTCACCGCTAGGAAGATCGTGTTGCGCAGCACCGTCGCCGTCCGGTCGCGCCAGAGCAGGTCGAGTAGTTCCCATCCACCCTCGGACGCCCGGATCACGAGGTAGACCAACGGCGAGACCATCAGCAGCGCAACGACGACCGCCGGTACCCACAGGCCGACCGGCGCGCCAGTCATCAGCCGCTTGCGGCGGACAGAGAAAGCCCTCGCCCCCGTGCTCCTCTCTCCCCAATCTGGGCGAGGGGGAGATGGTGTTGCAGGCTTACACTCCACTACACGACTCGTCATCATCGCGGAAACCGCATGGAATGTGTTTGAGTTGATTGGCCAGATTCCAACTCGCGGGCATCGCAGCGGGTTTGAACCAACGGCCGCCGGATGCTAGCCATTGCTTACGGTAACGACGAACACTGATGGGCGAGCAGTCTTGATATCCCGCCTCACCGCCGCAGCAGTCGCAAATCTCAAAACTTGGCAAGTCGCCATCTTCGCCCCACGGCAGGTACCCCTGGTCAAGTCCACATATTCGGCAGTGACTGGCGTCTCGACTCTTCATACGCATGATTCAGCCATACCCGCTTAAAAAGAGACACCCCTCTCCCAATGTTGGGGGAGGGGTGGGCACGCTCCAGGCCTGAACAATCGGACTAGAGAATCCCGACGTCCCGCAGCATCTCGAGGGTACCTTCGAGATCGGAGAGGTCGGAGAGATCGATGTCAGGCGTTTCGATCTCGTCAAGTGGAACGAGATCAGGATCGCCCTCGACTCCCTCGATCAGCGGGTACTCGAACGTCTCGTCGGCAAAGTACTGCTGCGCTTCGGAATCGAGCAAGAAGCTGATGAAGGCGTTGGCAACCTCATGATCACCCGCAGCGAGGGCACCCGCTCCAGCGACGTTGATCAACGCGCCGGGATCGCCGTTGCTATAGATGTAGTTCTCGGCTGGCAGATCTTTGCCTGCTTCCGCTTTCTGGCGCAGCAGGTAGTAGTGGTTGACGAAGCCAGCGTCGATCTCGCCGTCGATGACGGCCTGGACGATCGGACTGTTACCCTCGTAGACGGCGATGTCGTTGGCAACCATGCCTTCAAGCCACTCGCGGGCTGCGTCATCACCGCGCTCGACTCGCAACGCGGTCACAAACGCCTGGAACGAAGCATTCGTCGGTGCCCAGCCGAGTCGACCGCTCCACTTCTCATCGGTGAAGTCGAGGATCGAGGCCGGAATGTCCGACTCGGACAATGCATCCGTGTTGTAAACGACAGCGCGGGCGCGACCGCTGATACCAACCCACTTGCCATCCGGCGACGAGAAGCGATCGTTCACGCGGCTGAGAATGTCCTCCGGCAGATCGGCGAACAACCCTTCCTTGGCGAGCGCTCCTAACGCTCCCGCATCCTGAGAAAAGAACACATCAGCAGGACTGTTGTCGCCTTCTTCCAGGAGCAACGCTGCCATTTCTGCCGAGCCGCCGTAGCGCACCTCGACCTTGATACCATGCTCTTCCTCGAAGCGCTCGATAATTGCAGAAACGAGCTCTTCGGACCGACCCGAGTAGATCACAAGGGAATCGCTGGAAAAGGCTGGGGTTCCGCCAGTGCCGGGTGCAGGATCACCGGTTGGTGCGGGATCGCCAATTGGCGACGGATCCTTGCTCGGTGCAGGATCGCCTTCGGCACCAGCCGAATCCCCGGTGCCGCCTTCATCATCGTCGTCGCCACATGCCGCCATTAATGGCAGCGCCGTCAGGCCAACCGCGCATCCGGCGATCACACGCAGTAGCGCACGACGGCTCAAATGTCGTTCGAAGTCCATCTCTCCCCCTCTGAGCGGCCATCGATGATGGCGCTACATATCTTCCCGAAGCCTGCGATATACTCCCCGGTCGCAGGAAACAATCAGGGATAAACCAATCCCGACTGTTTTAGTCGGGATTATCATACGGGCGCATCCTCCGCTTGTCAATGTGGCACAAAATCCTGTTTCAACGACTGTGTCATGTGGTGATCGACTCCGCCAAACGAACGGAGTCAGTATCCTGACGCAACGACGGTCGAGCCAGTGGTGGAACGAAGGATGTGACGACAAGGCTGGGCCATCTCCAGCCGCAGATTGCTGGTACCGAGTTGATGTGGACCGACGTTGTCGTTTAGCCAGTTGATGCCAGCAGTTGGCGATTGCACGTCAGCCTCACAATCGCCGTACCCCTTTTTCATGTTTCGTGTTACTAAGACAGAACCCGGCCGGTTCGACTACTCTTGTCTGGTTACAACTGATCTCTGATCCTGGTGAAACGGAAGGGGTGTCTCGTGCGTTCCATGTGGTCACGTCCCGCTGCAGCGCTTGCAGCACTGATGCTTCTCCTCACATCGTTATCGTCAACATTGGCGCATTCGGATAATCCAGCCTTTGTTGCGACATGGACTCGAACGGACCAGCCAGTCGCCGACTCCTCGGTGAACAGGACCTGGATCTGGGGACCGCTGACAACGGCCTGGGGCGAAACCGAAGCCTATGTCGAAGGGGTCGATGGCGAGCGCGACGTCCTCTACTTCGACAAGGCACGGATGGAGATCACGAATCCGAACGGCAACCCTGACGAACTCTGGTACGTCACGAACGGCCTGCTGGTGATGGAGATGATCAGCGGCGAGATGCAGATGGGCGACAACAGTTTCACCAACCACGGCTCGGCCGATGTCAACGTCGCCGGTGACCCGGATGATCCTGATGGCCCGACGTACAGCACCTTCTCGGACAAGCTCGATGTCTCGATCGAGAATCCGACCGACGTGATCCTTCGAACGATTGATCGCGAAGGCAACGTCGAGGATGACGCGAGTCATGCATCATACGGCGTCGGCGCACATCAATACGTGTCCGAAACCGATCACTGGATCGCCGATCCGTTCTGGGCGTTCATGTCGTCGAGCGGTCTCGTATGGGAAGACGGCGAACTCGTCATCGACACGCTGTTCGAGAATCCGTTCTACGGCACTGGATTCCCGGTCACCGAGGCGTACTGGGCCGAGGTTCGTGTCGGTGGCGTTCAGCAGGATGTCCTGATGCAGTGCTTCGAGCGGCGCTGCCTGACCTATACGCCGGGCAACGACCCTGCGTGGCAGGTCGAGGCCGGAAACGTTGGCCGACACTACTACACCTGGCGATACGGCCACGACATGCCGGGCGCAGATTCCGCAACTGGCTACATGGTGGCGCTCGGCGACAACGGAGCCAACGGAATTCTGGTCGGCTGCCAAGACAGCCTGGTCGAAGTCACGATCCCAATCTGGGAAACAGACAGCCTCGAAGCGAAGATCGCAGCAACACTGACGGTTCTGCTCTCGTACGACGATGCGAACTTTGGAGAGTCCGGATATAACAACGGCCTCTACCTGAACGACGCCACAGTTGAGGACGTGACCATCGTCGGCAGCACGGCCACCGTCAACCTGAGTGGGTCAATCCCATCCGGCGGCGTCTGCCAGGATCCTCGGATCGTCGGGCAACTCGAAGAAACGGTCAAAGCATTCGAGGGGATCGACACGGCAGTGATCCTCCTGAATGGCAATCCGCTCTTCCCGGCACCGTAGCCAGAATCAACGACACACCGCACAACGCCCCATCCCGTATTTCGGGATGGGGCGTTGCATTCCAACTTCAACTTAGCGTTGACGCCGCAGGCCGGTGCCGGGTTGCATCCGCCAGGGATTGAAGAACGCGAGGTCAATCGCAATCCAGATTGTCTTCGAGAACGGGTAGAACAGGAATGGGAAGATGATTCCGGCGACCGTTCCAACCGCCATCGTCGGGTAGACAGGGATGTTGGGCCAGGTGATGGCGACGACAAGTCCGATCATCGCGGCAAACAACACCAGGCTGACAATCGTGTTGATGGTCAGCGCACCGACCCAGTAGCCGTCTTCCTGCTCGAAGATCAGTCCGCAGCGCGGGCATTGGTTCACTATTTCGGTCCAGCGATGGAACAGTCCACCCTGGCCACACCGTGGACACCGCTTCGTCAACCCACGCACGAAGATTGTTCCCTTGTTGATGGTTGGCATGTCGCCCGACAGTCCCGCTATCTTCGACTCACACTCGTGCCTCGGACACAATGTCCTGCACGGCGTCCAGATCCACAGAAGGACGGGCCGTACACTCGAATCAATGATAGCGAATGGGCGATCAAGATGAGCGCGCGCCGATCTCGACGGTCGCCGCGACATGGCGACGGCGCATTTCCTCGCGCAACTCGGCAAGGATGGCTGAGGTGACGTGGGTCCGCGGACCACCTGTCACTTCAGTCTGCGCCAGTTCACGACCGTAGTCGATGATCAATCCAGCCAGATCGCGCGATGGCAACGCCGCCAGCGACAACGACCGGGTCTCACGGAACATCAACCCACAGGAACTGACGCTAACGAGCAGCGCATCATGCCAGGCAGCCAGTGCGGTGCGTCCAGCGCGTTCGGCCAGCATCCGGCGATAGCGCAGCGACCGCGCAATGCGCTCGACATCGTTGGCACTCGTGGCGGTCAGCCGCCGTGCCAGGGGATCAAGTGTTATCAACTCACTCATGGGAACTTCTCGCCTCTCCGCGATCCGGCCATCTCCATTGATGGCCCACGGCAACACTATGCATGCAAGTCGCTTGCCGCAGGTTAGAACAATTGCTGAATCAGCCCATGTAGGCATTGTAGTCAGCATACGTACTTTTGCTCAAAAAAGGATTACAAAGGTGTCACAACGATTCGAATGGAGGGTGAACCGAGGCGAATGAACCTTCTTACTGGCCATCCGTCCGATCTGCACCCGGCGCCTCAAATGTCCCGCTCTTGCCGCCACTCTTGTGGACCAGACGCACGTCCTCGATCGTCATTCCACGGTCGATCGCCTTGACCATATCGTAGATGGTCAGGGCTGCAACCGACACCGCGGTGAGTGCTTCCATCTCGACACCGGTCTTGCCGCGCGTTTCGACTTTCGCCTCGATCGCGATCGAAGAGGTGGACTCGTCGGGAGTCAGCGCAACGTCGATCGCCGTAAGGGACAACGGGTGACACATCGGCACCAGTTCGTGGGTCCGCTTGGCACCCATGATCGCCGCCACCTGCGCGACGCCGAGGACATCACCCTTGCTGGCGCGACCTTCAACGATCACCCGAAGCGTTTCTGGCTGCATCCGCACGCGCCCGGCGGCGATTGCGACCCGGTGTGTTTCCGCCTTGTCGCCAACATCGACCATCCGCGCCCGGCCGGCCTCATCGAAGTGTGTCAGCCTGCTCATTGCGTCTCCAACGACTACTGGTATCTGACCGATGAACATGGAAAATCGCCAGCGGACGAGGCGCTACCTCGTACTGGAGACACGCTGGACGCTGGTATCGACCAGTTACAGGCTCTGCAGGGTCTGGATGAACAGATAGCCGAACAACGCCATCAGGATGACAACGACGAACGGCAACAGCAGGCCCATGACCGATGAGGATTGCCAGCCAGTGCCGTAGATACCAACACGCGATTTCATCCGATCGCGCATCTCCAACATCATCTTCATCATCGCTCATCACCACCTTTGACACGCTCGTACCAACCACGCTGGGAGGGGCGATGCGCGCCACCATCCGAGTATCGATTCTAGCATCCATACGCCTGCTCGTGCGCGGGAACCCCTGATGCACGGACGATTGACCGATGCTTTGCTCAACGCTTCGGAAACGATCCTTGATTCAGGGTATTGACAGCCTGTCACTCCCATGCTAGTGTATGTACAGGTCCCGAGGAGTTACGAAGGATCGACGCACCGGAGTCAATCGAGTCATCGAACGACGAAGGTATCCAACCGAAGTATCGAACCGAATCGCAATCGTAGGCGGACGCAAGTTCAACTTCAATCGCGAAAACGACGACAACCAGGTTTGGAATCGCGTACCGGGCATGTTCCCAGTACGTGTCAGGAATCACCTGAATCGAGCGACCGGGAAACCGGAGACTTGTGCCAAGGAATTTCATGACATAGCGTCGATACCAATCAAGGCTCGTCGGGGCCTGTTCTTTTGCCTTTGCCCTGTGAACGCGACGCTGATCTTCGGCGTCGCGTTGTTGTGTCCAAAAAGTCTGTCGTTATCCTCATGAGTTCGCTGTTCCGACCTCTCGAAAGGAATCCGCGTGCAGACCGCCTACCACCTCGTGCCGGAGCCCTGGTTTCGTACCCAGCCGGAGGACACCGGTTACCTGCCGGAGCCGTTCGATACGGACGGCTTCGTCCATCTGACGCATGGGCAAGACGACGTTATCACTGTGGGAAACATGTTTTACCGGAATGATCCCCGCCCGTACCTGCTATTGACGATCGACCTGGCGAGCATCACATCGGTGGTGCGATACGATGACGACAGCAGTCGTTTCCCGCATGTCTAAGGACCGCTCGACCGAGCCGCGATCACCGAAGTTCGCCGAGTCGTGCGAGAGGCTGACGGTACGTTCACCGGGTTCACCTCAATCGACGCCGAAAGCACAGCAACGGGGCGGTAATGCCCGCCCCGTTTGCCCTTTTACGTACCGTTCCTGCGAGCTAATCGTCGCCTGTTGGACCGCCCGGTGATCGACGTCCAGAGTCTGCCTTACTCATACTTTTTTGAATCTGACTCATGATGTCGATCTTGCCGAGCAGATCGAGGGCAAGAACAACCAGAACTGAAATGACGACCAACCCGACAAACAGCATCGTGTTCTCGCTCGGGAAATCATCGATCAGCTTTGGCCGTAGAAGCCCATATACCCAGGCGAGCCCCGCAGAAACCGCTCCGAACAGGGCGAGATACACGCCAACGGCGCTCGATCCAACCCAACCACGGCTTCGACGTTCAGCAGCCACGACTGAGTAGGCCATCCACGCGCTTGCTATGCCAATGATCAGCCAAATGATCGCGTCCAAGATGGTCGCCTCCACTATGCAATCGGTTGACGATGACTGGTGACAATGTAGCAGGGACGGTGGGTTATGTACATATCGTTTCCTGCTGAATCCGGTAGCCTTTGCTATGCGTGAGATGGCATCGGGATAGCCCGTGATTCTGGAGGCCTGGTGGACGAATTGACGATCCTTCTGGGAGCCTACGCGCTGTTCTATCTGCCGCTGACCGGCTACCTGTATGGCCGCAATCGGCGGTGGTTCGGCATGGTCGGGTGGGATCTGTTCGTTCTCGGACTCTTGCTCGCGTTCGGTGGTGCAGGTGATGCCTTCGCCTGGGCTGGATTGCTCTGGTCTGCCATCGCAGCTGCCGGGTTACTCCTGATCGTCACCGATGTCGTTGAACTGCGACGACGACGAGGATAAGCGAGACACTGGAATGCAGAGCTCTGTGCCGCACCAACGCGTAAGAGTGGACTGCGGATGCTCTGCTTCGATCTGGTGGTGGCAAGTGGTCGGATGGGGAGCAGAGCGGGTCTCCCGCGACGGACGGGCGGCAAGTTAGCCGCAACGACCCGCCCCTACTGATTCAATGACGGCCACCGACGGTCAATGACTTCAACCCAACGGTTCTGCAATATGCGTCAGGCTGCCTGCATCCCTCTACCGATCACGCTCGCCACACGCTCCAGCGATCCGGGTGGAAAGCTATCATCTCCGCATCCTCAAGGGACATCGTCCGGTACTGTGGGTATTTGGAGCGAAGAACGGCCAGGACAGGGGCGTGATTCTCATCGTTCGACGTGATGATCTGGGCCGGGCCGCGAGCGAGCACCCAGGCGAGGTGGGTCCAGTCCTCATCATAGCGATCGACAACGAGTGCTGCCCGACCGGTCGCCTCGATGTTGCGCAGGCGGAGTAGACGGCGACCGGACTTCGGTTTCTCGTCGATCATGATGTACAGTGCGTCGTCAACGAGCGCGTAGCAGACCGGGATGACGTGCGGCTCGGCAGTCGCGCTTGCCGTCGCCAGGTGGCCGATCCGCGACTGCGACAGGAGTTCAAGCGCCCAATCGGGGATATCGGGCTTACCCATCGAAGACATCTGCCAGCAGCGCCCGGTACGCGTCAGGTGCGTCGCGCAGGACGGTGTGACTGGTGTCAGGGATCGTTTCTATGCGCAGTTGCGGCAGGATCGGACGCAGCAGTTCGTCGCCACCATCGCGGAACGCGCGCTGTTCGGGATCGCCAGCCCGGATGACCAGCGTTGGAGCATCGATGACGACGCCTGGAACCGGGATCTGGATGCCTTCCGACGCTCCACTGAACATCGCCTGAAAGACGCCATCGGCGGTGTTCAGCAGGCAGGTCGCGCTTTCCTCGGCGTGCACGCGAGTGACCCACGGACGCCAGACGGTGAAGTCATCGACAATCTGTTCGAATGTCTGTGCACGCATCTCATAGACCCCACGAAAGGCATCGTTCGGTCCCGTCCGGAGCGGCAAGGGGGGATCTTCAAGGACCATTGATTCCACCCGATCCGGCATCTGTGCCGCCGTCAACAACGCCGTCAATGCGCCGAGCGAATGTCCGACGAGCGTGATCCGCTTGTCGCCTCGGTTGTCGATCAGCGCGACGACATCGGCTGCGTAGTCTGACCAGGTGTAGCCGCTCTCTGGTTTGCTGGACTCACCATGCCCACGCAGGTCGAGCATCAGCAGTGGCCGTCCTTCGAACGATCCTGGCCCGTCTGGAACTAGCGGACGCCAATAGCGCCACCAGTCCCAGATGCCATGCAAGCAGATGACTGGTGTTCCTGCTCCCGGCCGCTCGACAACTTTGAGCGTGATTCCGGTCGCAACCGCCACCGAGCTTTGAAGCAGACCCGCTGGATCGTTCTCATTCATCCGAACTACCCTCTCCTGCTCCCGCCCTGGACCGATCGAGATATCCGGGGCTGTGACATTCACTCCCGCTTCCGGGCGATCACCACCATGTCATACGAATCAGCGGCCAGTGGCGACGCGTCCCATCCGCCATGAATCGTGTCGAGATCGAACCCGTGCATATCGAGGAGTCGTTCCATCTCGCGAGGCCAGGTGTAGCGCAGCCTGCCGAGGGAGCGCGTTTCTTCGGTCGCACCGGTGCCGTCGCTGAGCCGGTCAATCATGATGTAATCCTGAATCTGCGAAACCGGATCGAAGCTCCAGATGACTGAGACGGCCACCGTCCAGCCACGATCGTCAGTCACGGTCTGCCAAGGCTGCTCACCTTCCGGTTTCTGGATATTGTCGCGCGATGGAAAGCGTGTGTCGAAGACGAAGACACCTCCCGGTTCGAGATGGCGGTTGACCGAACGGAGCAATCCATCCTGGTCCTGATTCGCCAGAAACTCCTGGAAGGCGTGAC
>JBGSWU010000433.1:0-12555 GCA_041751795.1 Thermomicrobiales bacterium | reverse complement strand
CGCCGTTCCCGCCGCAACGTATGCGTGGCATGGCCGGTAAAGGGGATGTGGTTAAAGGGGACGTGTCCCTAAGACGGTGGGGGCGTCCCCTTTACTTCTTTAATAATATATATGTACATATCTATATATATATCTTTGTATTAGACGGCGGGCTTTTTCGCTGGCGAAGCAAACCCCGCGCTTCTGTCGCTGGCTAAACGCCGTCGCCCGGCTTCAAAGAAGTAAAGGGGACGCCCCCACCGTCTTAGGGACACGTCCCCTTTAACCACATCCCCTTTACCGGCCATGCCACGCATACGTTGCGGCGGGAACGGCGGCCGAGCGGCGTATGCCAACGGCGACAACTGCGTAGAGCAGTTCGCAGAATAACGGCCTCCATCTCGTAAGGACATGTCTAAGACGTGTCCGCGGCCCTCAGGCCGCCCGTACAACACCGGCACACTGTCCACCCGGACGCAGGCGTTTGCGCACTGATCCGAACGTCGTGTGTCCAACCGGCGGCCTGCGGGCCGCGGACCGATCTAAGATCGGTCCCTACGAGACAACGCGTGGGCACGCCGCTATAAGGTGAGCGGGGCTGACAACGCGCATTGTCCACCCACCGCCAGGACACACATCGAACAACACTCGAATGAACCAGCACTTCACTTGCGCGCCTTATATAGCGCACACTTGCGCATCGCGTCGATTTCGCCTATTCTGGTCGCTATCTGCTTCTGGTCGTTCAGACACTATGCCCGACAGTACGTCGGTCTTCCCCGGGAAGGGAGGTGTTTGCACCACTCCTCATAACCATCCATCTCTCGTTGTACGGTGAGGAGCGATCGAATGACTCTCAGTCAGATCAGTCCGCAGTTCATCCCGGACGGACGAGTCCGGATGCAGACATCCCAGGGGCCACGCCTGCACGGTCACGCACACTTCTGGCATCGAGCGATGTCCCGGCGGACATTACTGAAAGCCGCAGGAGGCGCGACTGCCGCCGCCATCGCTGGCAGTGCGTTCCTTCCACGCGTTGCCAGAGCCGATCACCCGATGGCCGGCAACCCATGGGACCCGAAGCCGATTCCAGGTGGGTTCCATCTCTCCGATATCATCGGCGAGACCGATCCAGACCCTACCTTCCATGTCTTTCCACCACTCCCCGGCCTTGAGCCATCGGTGATCACCGATTTCCACGGCTACGTCGGGATGACTGAAGTCGAGGGCAGCGGCACGTTGACCGACCACGCCACTGGAGAATCCCGGCACCTGCACTATGTCAACGACGTGCGCTTCATGAAGGGCACCTACGTCGGCTACGACGGGATGGCGAGGCACGGCACCTTCGCCTTTGTCTGACTGGACGTGTTCGAGGGCCCGGGCGGCCCTCAGATCCACGACTTCAACCCCGGCATCACTCCATACGGGATGTTCTGGACGGTTCCCGTTCCCGACGAGACAACCTGGGTCCAATTCGGGTATCCGGAAGCGATGATGCACATCGTAGACATGCCGCTGCTCGACCAGGGTGATCTTGTCAATGCGCTGATGGGCGGACCATCGGTTCCCGCCACCGCTTCGTTCAAAGCCCATTGGTTCGCGCCGTCGGAAAAGATGTTAGTCCGCGACGACGCGAATGGGTACCAGATGGAGTATGTCGAAACGGATATGCGGACAGCATGGCACGCTAGCAGCAGCGAGGTGTCATTCGTGTCCGATCCGATGGAAACATCACGCAACCACTACTCGTTGCTGGCGCGTGAGCGGAACGGCCGGTTCCTGCCGTAACACGTGCCGTTGACTGCCAATCGGACAGTCACGAACGTTCGTTCAATCCCCCGGCGTAGGGGGGATCGTCGCAACGTCGCCCGTGCTGGACCGCGCGGGTGTCGTGCAGGGCGAGGATGAGGCCATTGCTCCTACGCCGGGGGATTGAACGGTTGGCCATTCCCATACCCCACGCCACGCGATATGCTGCCGTCGGTGAGGAGCATCGACGACCGTGAGTGAGCAGCAGAATCGCCCGAGGCGACGCGGGCCAGTCGCCGGTTTGCAGCAGTTCTACGGAAACAACCGTCCGCTGGTCTGGGTCTGCATCCTGATCGCAGTCAACCAGTTGGGGTTCGGCAGCATCGTCCCGATCCTGCCGCTCTATGCCGAGTCGTTCGGCGTCTCGAAGACCGCCATCGGCCTGACGATCGCGATTTACGGGCTGGCGCGCTTCCTGATGAACGTGCCAACTGGCTATGTCGCCGATCGGCACGGGCGACGTGTCGCGCTGGCGATTGGTGGCGCGATCACCGTTGTTGGCAACCTGGTCTGCGCGGTCGCCGGTTCCTACTGGCTCTTCCTCAGCGGACGCTTCATCGCTGGTGCTGGCGCGGCAATGGTCATTACCGGCACGCAGATCATCGTCGCCGATATCTCGAAGCCCGCCAATCGTGGCCGATTAATGTCGATCTACATGGGCACGTTCATGTTCGCGGTCGGCTTCGGGCCGCTGCCTGGCGGATTGCTCGGCCAGCATATCTCACTCTCGGCACCGTTCTGGGTGTACTGCTTCCTCGGAGCGATTGTCGGTGTCCTGGCCTGGACGAAGATGCCGGAAACGCGCGGATGGAGGGCTGATGGCACGGTCGAAGCAATGGCCCCACGCCTGCCGTTCGGCAAGCAACTGCGGCTGCTGACGGCCCAGCTCGGCTTCTCACTCATCGCAATCGTCTCGTTCTGCACCTTCTTCGCGCGGACCGGCGGATTGTTCAACCTGATCCCGACGCTGGCAGACAACAAGATCGGCCTCTCGGCCGGGCAGATCGGGATTGGCCTGGCGATGATCAGCCTGATGGGGCTGCTCCTTGCCTACCCAAGTGGCGTCATGGTTGACCGCTACGGTCGCAAGTGGGTGATCGTCCTCAGCACCGTCATCAGTGGTTTCTCGCTGATCGCCTTCGCCCAGGCTCCGAACTTCCTCTGGTTCATCATTGCCTGCGCGATGTGGGCGACATCCTCTGGAATCGCCGCCGCCGCGCCGTCCGCCTACGCAGCCGATATGGCACCCGCCGGGATGAATGCGCCGGCGATGAGCATGTACCGCATGCTGGCCGACTTCGGCTATGTCGCTGGCCCACTGATCCTCGGCACCACCGCCGATTTCTTCGCGACGGAGACGGCCCTCTACGCAACAGCCGCCCTCGTTATTGCCGCTGGAGCGGCCTTCGCCTGGCTCGCCCCTGAAAGCTATCGACGGGAACCCGTCACGAAACCTGTCGTGGTTAGCGGCGGGTAGGCTGGACGAGGGTTCACGGTTTGCACGATGTAGAGGAGCACCGAGGGATGTCAATGCCCCTGGCGTTGGATCGCCAGGGGCATTGACATCGTGTGGGGCTGACGTCTACGGCAGGGTTACCTTGATGCCGTTGGACGTTCCTGTGAAGACCGTCGCAAGCTTCCCGTTCTTGTAGACCTCGACCTGTATCGGGAACGACTGACCAGTTGATTTGAAGCTGAGTGCCATCCTATGGCTACTACTATCCCAGGCCTGCGATTCGAAGGTCATGAATCGAACTGTTTCGCCATACCCGTTGAATCCACTGTCGAGGAAGAGCACTTCCTGCGACGTCCCCTTCGGTGACGCGAAGACAAAATCCAGCGATCCGGCAACCTGGGGAACATTCTGTTCCGGAACCGCAACAATTATCTGGTACTCCGTTTGGCCAAGCCGGACGATCGGATCGGCTCGGCACCAGCTTATCCCCGCACCAACCGGCAGTGCAAACACCAGCACCGCAAGCAACCCCAGCAATCCGGCGGATACCAGTTGCTTCAATTGCACTCGTCTGGAATCGATCATCCGTGTGACCCCTTTGCCGGCTCGTAGCCAGCGCTATATTTCATCATCGTATGACCATACTGGCTACGATGATGACGTATTCGTCGGCCCCTTTTTCTTGCCAAGCACCTTGAAGTCGATCTTGGTGCCATCGTTGGTCATCTCGATGACCTGGTTCGTGCCGTCCTCGTAGACGATCGTCAACTGCAGCGGAATGTTCCTCTGCTTTGTGTGTTTTTTGAGCGCCTGCTTATCGACCGGCACGATCGCGTTCACTCGTGCGTTGAATGAGCCGTCGCTGGCAACCGTTGCGTAGTCGATCGTTCCCCAGGTCACCGTCTCACCGTAGCCGTTGAATCCCTCATCGAGGAAAACAACTTCCCGCTCGACGGAACCAGGTGTGTACACCTTCACGTCAATTGGTCCATTGACGTAGGGAACGTACTGCTCGTCAATCGCGATCCACATCTGGACCGGCGTTCCATTGAGCAGGACGATTGGGTCTTTCGCGCACCAACTCCGGGCGGCCATGGCCGGACTCGCAAGGACGAGCACGGCCAGCATGCCGAGTGCGAGCGCGAGGAACATTTTTCGAGAAGTCAATTGCTTCATAGCATTGTTCTCATTGTCCTATTGACTCGCCGCTTATAGCGTGACGGTGATCGATGTTCCCGTATGAACACCGTAAATCGTCCTGTTGCCCCACGGAGTGAAGATCTTGACCTCGACAGGCACGGTTTCCCCTACAGCCAGCAGGTTCCCATTGATCGGCACTTTCACCGTCAACTTGACGGCACCTTCAAGGGTCCCCCAGGTCACACGCTCACCGTGGCCATTGAAGCCCTCGTCGGTGAAGATCACGCGTTTGGCTAACCCAGATGGGATCTTGAGATCGGTATGGATCGGTCCATTGACCATGTGGGTGTATTCAGCAGGCACACCGACAAGGATCTGGACTCGATTCCCTTCGATCTCGACGATCGGGTCCGCCCGGCACCACGACACACCAGCGCCTGCCTGCATCGTGGTTGCCACGAGCAGTATGGCGAGGGTCGCGATGACCATCGGGATTCTGAACCGGTGAAACCGGTACTTGGTGGTTCGCATCGTTCCTCCTTCTGGTCGGTGTGTCTAGCATCACCGGCCATACAATGAAGAAACGAGGCGCCATTCGGTAGCGCAGCCGCCTTGCGAACCAATCGTCGCGAAAGCCTGTCACTTTGCGGACCCGCCTTTCAGCGGGGGTGCCTTTGTCGTGACTGACCTCGTGTCATTCCGTCACAGCAAAGATCATAGAAACAGCACATAGGAGGAAACAGAGACGAAAGTCCTACCTGTACCCGGTCCGTCGGAATACGACGGTACCGACGACTGGCGTCGACGAATCGTTCGCCCTCAAATCAGGCACGCGCGAAGTCTGGGGCAAACCATTTGCCCCATCGAACCGACGCAATCTCCGCATCTCATGCAGGTTCAATAGAAGATCGCGACATGCATCAGTCGACCATGGTTTGTCTCGAATAGTGACTTCCGGCCCATGCTGATCGGCCCAGGAATCGGCTACGATCCGTTGTGCCGAACCGAGCGATCGTCCGTCCAATCGCCATCAGCGGAGCACCCATGGAATCCGAATATCAGGAGATGACGCTCGCGGATCTCCCAGTCCAATTGCAACGCTATATATGGATGATGGCTTGTCTCGGCCCGCTCGCGGCAATACTGGCACTGGTCCTTGGCGACACACGGATCACCACTGAGTCGAGCGTCTGGATCGCCTTCCTGTTTGCGCTCACGATCGTTGCGGAACGCTTCCCGGTTCACCTGACCCACAAGGCCAACCTCAACGTCGGAACCGCCGTCTACCTGGCGATGATCTTTCTGCTTCCAGGTGGGCTTCCAGCGATCATCACTCTCGTTGCTGCGATCCTCGCCCAACTCTGGCGTCGTTCGTTACCGTTCGAAGCGGTCTTCAATATCTCCGCAGCCGTCGTGTCGGTCGCAACCACCGTCGTCGCCTACCATATCGCTCTCATGTTCGACCTTGGACCAGAGATCGGGATCGCCGGGAGTGCCGGTGCGATCGTCGTCGCATCGACGACGTTCCATTTCGTCAACACTGCCCTCGTCGCGCTTGCTGGCGCGCTCCAGCTCGAACTGAATGCATTCCGAGTCTGGTGGACCAACCTCGGCCTCGATCTAATGCCGCAGGTCATCCTGACTGGCATCGGTGTCGTTGGCGCCTATGTTTTCTCCACACAGTTGCTGTATCTGCCGTTTGTCATCATACCGACGATCCTCGTCCACCACTCGGTCAAGGAAATGACCAAACTACGCGGCGATACGCATGAAGCGCTCATCTCGCTGGTCGATGTCATCGAGCTTCGCGATCCATACACGGCGGGCCATTCTCACCGCGTTGCTGCCATCTCGCGTATCCTGGCATTACGACTTGGGATGACGGCGGAAGAGGCGGATGTCATCGAGCGCGCTGGACGAGTCCACGACCTCGGCAAAGCCGCCGTCGATGTCTCGATCCTCACGAAACCGGGGCGACTCAACGCCGCCGAATGGGAGCAGATGCGACTCCACCCCGTCCACGGCGCGAACGTCATCGATCGATTCGGTGTGTATCACCAGATCGCGACGATCGTCCGGCACCACCATGAGTCATTGAATGGTCAGGGATATCCCGACGGGCTGACAGGCGATGTGATCCCGCTCGGATCACGGATCATCGCCGTCGCCGATACGTTCGATGCGCTGACGACGAGCCGCCCATACCGGCCAGCAAAATCGCGTAGCGATGCCATGGCGATCCTTGAATCCGGTGCTGGTGTCCAGTGGGACGAGCGCATCGTGGCGGCGATGAGCGAGTGGCTTCAGACTACTGGCGGCGAAGTGCCATCGTATCGCCCGACTCAGTATGAGATCGCCGCAGATTGACACCCGCTCCACGAACCAACCGAACCAGGACAACCCGCTGCATCACCACCCGCTCTTCGGTACCGACCAATACCTGACTCAACCAGTCGTAGGTGGCATCGACGCGGCAGTCGTGAACAGAGAGTAAAGATGGTGAGAAACAATGATTAAGGAGGATGGGTCGCTTCCGCATTACGTCGAGAAGCGACATGAACTATAATGTTGCGGACGGTTCGCCAGGATGGGTTGCGCTCCCTGTTAAACAGCGGTGGACCGGAAACTGGCGATGACTGGAGACATCCAGCGTCACAACAATCGACGGATAGCTATAGGGGCCATCCGAACCAGAATCAGCGGATGGATGCGCCGATGAGTCGTACTGAACGGCCCTCGCGCCCTGAGTCCGCGTCCGGACTGGAATCTGCCCATACGGGGACCGGTTTCGACTCACATCCTGAGGAAGAAATTCGGTTTGGTTGCTCGATGTTGTCGCAGATTCGTCTGCGATCGCAGGATCCCAGGATTCTCGCACCGATGCGATGTTCGCTCGGTTACGCATTGCACTCCGAGGACGATGTCGCGAAGTGTCGTGCCGTAGAGGGACCGGGAGAATGCTGGAAGGCCGCGCCAAGCTGGCGCGTTGCGGCACCGGGACCGGGGCCGCGCGTACGGGAACGGGAGCAGCACTCTAATGGTGTTGCGACCACTGCCGGCAAGGTAACGGTCGAAGTGACGGAAGTGGTGGTCGAACTCATTGAGGTGAGAGTCACGACCGGAACCGGTTCCGCCGACGGCGACTAGCCGCCAGATACCACGAACACGAATACCACGGACGCGGATTCAGCGCGTGAAGCGTGACACAGCCGGTGGGATACCTCCCACCGGCTGTGCTGTTTTGGGGATCATGTGAAGCGACCAGCGCCAACCAGTGCGCTACGAAGGTCAGTTGGTGCCGATCTGTGCCGCGGCAATCTCGAATACGTCGGTGGATGACGGGCCGTCGAACACACTCCCGAACTTCTTCAGTTGCTGCTGCAGGTAGCCGTTGGTGGTACTGTCCTGCATCTCTTTCTCGCTGCTCCAGCCCGTAATCGAGAGCACTTTGCCTCCCGACTGGTTGCTGAGCAGAATGGAACCAGCATACCCCTTCTGCTCGTGAGCCGCAGGAATAACGGAATCACGGTACAGGTCGATCGAGTCGTCACGTTTGTTAGCAGGGACCTGTGCGGTGACGACCCGCGCATGTGACATCGTCTGCGTTGTCGGACCGTCTACGATATCGACCTCATAGGTCTCCATGGTCGGTGGAGCGGCAAACATCGAGGCAAAGCGGCCCAGTTGCTCCTGTACCCAACCACTGTCCTGCGCGTCCTGCATCGCTTGCTCAGTCTCCCAGAGGACCACGGTGAGTGCATCACCAGTCGCCCGGTCGGAAAGCAGAAAAACGCTGTCGAGATGTGGTTTCTCACTGGCAGCTCGGAGGACGTCCGTTCTGAACAACTCCGTCCCCTCATCGATCGATTCGAGTCTTGTTTTCGTTGAGAATACACGTGCAAACACAGGCGCTCCTTCCGACGTCGACATCGACGTCTCTTCATAAAAGATCGATTACACTTCCTCGACGAACCAGATTTCCGGGGCGCTTGCCACCCCTGCACCGGCCATCGCCTCACGTACCGCATCCGACTTCGCAAACGATTTGGCATCATCCAGCGACTTGAAGTCGTGGTACGCAGTCACATCGTTCTTGTTCTCGACGCTGCGATACACGCCATCGTTCACGACGCCCATCGGGCGGCGTGTCGCGTCGAACTTGTCATAGGCAGCGCGCCAGGTATCGTAATCGTTCACCATGTGTCGCACAAACATTCGTGTCATCCGGGTGTCCTTTCTTGAACGCACAGGGTTCAGTCCTTGATCCGCATTGATCGGAGCGATCAACACCATCGATCGTCGACTCCCGCTGTCTGGGTCGCGTACTGGCGTCGTCGCCATACCCCCGCTCCAGTGCGAGCGTTTACCGGCATGAACAGCGCCGTCCATGTGGCAGGTTCGTACGCATCACGACCTCGGTCGTGATCTCCCGCTCCCGTCGGCATTCGCCGTCGGTCTTGGAAGAACGCCGCCGACCCGCCGGTCACCAGCAAGCCATCGACACCAGAGTCCGGCGAATCGTAACGGCATATTCACCATAGAGGTTCTTGTGGGGGGACGCATCCGGGTAACTACGTATGCAGATCGGAAACAATCGACTACGTAGTCAACCGTGAGAACGATGCAGGGGAGCGCTCAGTCGAGGTTGCTACGGATGGCAAACGCCGTTGCATCGACGCGGTTGTGGGCGTCGATCTTGATATAGATATTGCTGATGTGACGCTCGACGGTACGAATGCTCAGATCCAGCGCATCGGCGATCGCCCGGTTACTCAGCCCCGCCGCGACAAGACGAAGAATCTCGACCTCACGCGCCGTCAAGCCCGCCGGATAGGTCACGAACGCGGGTGGTGGATGTTCACATTGTCGTACGCCCGAACGCTCCGCGATCGACTCGGCAAGCTCGTCTGCATCTGTGAGGGCAGGCTCGGCACCGAGTCTCGCGAGTGTTTCCCGTGCGTCGGCAAGCCAGGTCATGGCGGCATCGTCGTCGTGGGTGGCGGACGCGAGTCGTGCCCGCGCTACCTGTGTCAGGGAACGCTCGTAGACCGCCGCACAGGCGTCTGCCAGCCTCAGCGCTTCGGTCAAATGTTGTTTCGCGCCCTCGTGATCGCTCGTGGCGGTCAGGAGGGCGCCCAGCAGACGATGAATTGCCAGCAGGACGAGCGGCTGACGCGGATGTTCCGCAAGCGCAAGTGCATCCTTCGCACACGTCAACGCCTGGTCGAGTCGTCCATCCAACGCATGATAGCGCGCCCGGAGCAGCATTGCAGACGGTCGATAGGTCGTTGCACCCGACCATTCGAGCCAGCGCTCATGCGCTTTCAGCCAGGTCTTTGCTTCGACCAGGTCATGGCGTGTCAGCGACAGCTCGATCGCGAGGTGTTGCATCTTCAACGCCGCAGGCATATCGCAATCACCCGGCTCCGTCGAAGCGCCGTCTGGTAGCAGTTCGTGAATACGACGCAACGCGGTTGTATCCTCGCCGAGCCAGGCAGCCAGTTGGGCCAGAAGGACGCGCGCGTGAGGGCGGTTCATCCGAAACCCGCGCGCGACTTCAATCCGTGCCAGCCGTCGAGCCTCTTCCCAATCCCCTTCAAGAACCAGCAAACTGGCGATCGCACACCGCGCAGGTACACCGGCTGGCAGCGCCTCGCCTGCACGCTCCCACGCAGCTTCCGCCTGGTCCCCCAATCTCCGCCGGGGCAACAGGTCGTCCGCCGCGAAGCGAAGTTGGACATCAACGAGTTCCGTCACTGCGAACTGGCCAACGAGAGCATCCGTCACGTCCTCCCGTGCCCGAGCGAGTGCCTGCTGTGCCAGCTGAGGCTCGGAGAGATGCGCATATGCTGTCCCGAGTCCGGCATTGATTCCGGCGATCGTCACAACCGTCAGTTCCGGGTAGGACGATCCCTGAATCTCATCGAGGTACCGCTCCCCAAACCGGCAGGACTCCGCGAACCGGCCAGATTTCGCAAGCCAGCCCACGTGTGCACCCAGGCGGGGCATCACCAGACCGATTTGATTGTTGACGTCCGGTTCGTCGACAGCCGGTGAATCATTGTCCGAAGGCGCATCTAGGATCCACTGCCGAACATCGCGATCGAAACGCTCATGAGCCTCTGCCAGTTCCCTCAGCTTCTCGATGCCGGTCTCGATATCGAGAAGGCCACGACGAATATCCCCGCTGAAGCAGCGCAACATTCCCCGATCGGCGATCGAATACGCTTCGAGCACCCGATCCTTCACGATCACCGCTTCACGAGCCGCCTGATCGAGAATATCCGCGCCCTGTTCAGGATCTGCAAACCGAAGCAGGCGGGCGGTCCGGTACAACAGCCAGCCATGATCGCGATTCGGGGTGGCAGGTTGCCCCATAAGACGCAGTGCCGACTGGAACCGATCCGCCGCCATCCGCAGGGCGTAGTTGCGCTGCGCGCGATCTCCGGCCTTGATCAACCACGGAATCGCCCGATCGTCCTGCGCCATGAGGAAATGAGTCGCGATGACATCCGGGTCCAGCGGATCGCCTGCAAGGTAGGCTTCGGCAACCTTTCGATGCCAGACCAGACGCTCCGGAAGCAGGAGTCGATCGTAGAGGGCACTGCGCACGAGTGCATTACTGAACGTCAGGTTCTCGCCGGATTCGGACTGCTGTATGAAGTGCGCCCCGATCGCCTCCCGGATCATCGGCGTCAAGTTTCGTTCGTCATCCGCATCCTGAACCGCTCTCCAGATCTGATACGGAACCACCTGGCCGATAACCGCCGCGATCTCTAGCGCACGATGCGTCGCGTAACTCAACGTATCCAGCCGGGTTTGAATGAACTGTTGCACGAGCGGCGGAATCACGATCCGGTCGAGTTCTCCGACGTGCCACCCATCGATTGACCGCGAAACGACACCCTCGTCCAACAGGGTTAGCAGCACTTCTTCAAGAAAGAGCGGATTCCCCTCGGTATGCTCGTAGAGATACGACACCAGACGATCGAGGTCGGCGTCGATCGGTCCACATCGCGCACGAACGAACGCATTGACGCCGTCCCGGTCGAGCCTGTTAACAACCAGTCGTTCGGCGCGTGACTCCTGCACCAGCGCCGGGAGCAACCGAAACAGTGGATGCCGCTGCGACACCTCATCCGAGCGGTAGGTCGCAACGATCGTCACCCGCATCGTTGCAATCTGGCGCGCAACGACCCGCAACAGATCCAGGCTGGCCTGGTCCGCCCAGTGCAGATCTTCGAGGATGAGGAGGAGAGGTGACGTCGTGGCCCGGTTGTCGAGGTACCCGATGATCTGATCGAACCAGGCATGGCGACTCGCGTGCTGGACCCCGCTGGGTTCATCGACTTCTGCAACCGGCCAATCCGGCCAGCCACTCCCAGCACGCATCGCCCGCCTGAAATCGAGCCAGACACTATACGGGACCGTCGCCGTCAGATCGTAGCAGTAGCCGGTTGCAGCAAACACCTCGCGTGCCTCAGCCCGCTGACGAAAGTCGTCGACCAGTGTCGTCTTACCGATGCCGGCTTCCCCTGAAACGAGGACGAGACCGCCACGACCCCCCAGCATGCGATCCAGCCACCCATCCAGCGCCGCCTGCTCTCGATCGCGGCCAACGATTGCCGGTGCGGGGATGCTGGCACTGGATTGCGGAGTCAGCATCAGGGACCTTTCCATCGATAGTTGTCAGTGGCCTACTGTTATCATCGCGTACCTACACCATTTCGGACAAGTCGAGCTACGAGTGTGGCCGCTGAATCGGGAACCCGGTTGACGGGAGTTCATACCGTACAATGCGCTGCAGGCTATCGGAAACCGGCGAGGAACATGTGATCTGTGGAATCGGGCAATGCCACATTGCCAACCACGAACTCCGATCCGACGCCGGATTGACAAGCATTTGGGGAGGGCAGAAATGGCAACCACAACAAGGGCAAGCGGCGCACCACCCACGGCGAAGATTGGATTCTCGGGCGAGGATGCAACATCAGTTGCAGCCGACGCGCTCGTGCTGGCGGTACCACCCGGCGTCGATGGCGACACCGCCTGGCAAGGTCCACTCGCGGATGTCGACGCAGCCATGGACGGCGCGCTGCGCGAAGTCCTCCGTGACGCAGCGTTCACCGGCAAGATCGGCAGCACCCACGTCATCGCCACACTCGGGA
>JBGSWU010000432.1:0-15751 GCA_041751795.1 Thermomicrobiales bacterium | reverse complement strand
GTACGTCAACGCCCCGCAGGGCATACCTGCGGGGCGTTTCAAGCCCTCCGACAGCGTCATACATTCCGCTGGGCGGATGCGCTTGGTCGGCGACGGTTCGTCAATCCAGGGAGAGCCGGGATGTGCGTGACATCGGACTAGGCTTGGACCACGGTTTCGTAGACCTGGGACTCGTCGAGTTGGACACCCAGGTCCTGAATCTGCTTCATGACGTCACTGCCGAGCTTATCCCGGAACGTGCGCGCTTGCTCCTCGGTCTCCCAGGTGGTGATGGCGGCGAGCTTCCCCGCCGTGCGGTCGAGCGCCCCGTTGTAGCTCTTG
The DNA here is from genome assembly GCA_041751795.1 of Thermomicrobiales bacterium. Taxonomy (GTDB): domain Bacteria; phylum Chloroflexota; class Chloroflexia; order Thermomicrobiales; family CFX8; genus JBBECJ01. Next base: position 15,430 of record JBGSWU010000432.1, on the reverse strand, counting down.
AACCCCGCGAGCTTGCGCGCAGCGTTGAGAACATCGTTCTCAACCAAGCGACGAACGTCCTGTTCCTTCTCGGAGTCGTAACGGCCGGTCGTGATGCGCGTGTACATGCTGGCCTCCTTCAGACGTTGACGATGACGATGGTTGCCGGATCCTTGGATTGAGGTGAGGATCATGACCGACGAGTGCCGATGGTGTCAATCCATCCGCCCCGCGTCACGCACGCTGCGGTTGATCCCCAATTGATACGCTCATCGGGTGCTCTCCAGCAGACGACTGTTCGACTGAATCCTGCCCGCCAGCCGTTCCGCCCGGTCATTTGCGCCGCGCATTTGGACGGACGATACGCCTACAGTCACGAAAAGCACAGGCACGGCTGGCCCGAATCGCCCGAAGCAACCGACGACGAAACCATCCTGTCGCGCTTGCTGGTGCTGAATCTGGAACGCGGCGAGTTTCCTGCCTCCCAGGCCCGGCGACGACCAACGTAACCTCGCCCTCCTCAAACGCCTGACGGGTGAAGCACGACGCGGCTGCGGCAGTTGCACTTACGCGGGGACATACGCTCCCGTTCGTATTCCGGCAACGTGTTCTTCCCAGTAATGGTTCGTCTTAGCGATGACCGTAATGATGCTCTTGATCTCTCGTTCAATTCTGAAGTGTGGTCCGGCCGGGAACCAGAGCGCTGTCTCCTCGCGGCGGACGGTCACGTTCTCGACGACAATCGCCCGAAGCAGCCAGAGTGCCATCTCCTCGCTGTCGCACTCGACCCCGATCCAGCCGGGCGTGACGCTCCGAATGGCTGACTTGCCGGTCACGAGTCGGATGCCCCGCTCCAACTCCTGGAGTACCCATTCGTAGCGCTCCGGATCGGCGGCGATCGCCTCCTCGTGGACCGGTTCGAGCAACGTCCCACGATGCGGCGCACCGCCCGCAAGGGCCAGTTCGCAGTACCCAGTCCACATCTCGTCCCAGGCAACATCGCCGTTCGCGTCATACTGGAGCGCTGCCGCACCCATCGGTGCCGCGCTGACCTGAGCCGACGCATCCTGATAGCGCGGCGGCAGGATGCCCAGATTAGAACGCGCCGTCACCGTGTACGTCGACAGGCTGGCCGAACGTGGCACGACCTCGATAGTCACGAGCGACAGATGCTGGACGTAGGCAATCAACGAGCGACGCACCTCGGCAACGATCGAATACTGGTCTCCTGCCGGTCGTTCGTCGTCAACGACAATCCGCACCTCCGCATGCATCTGATGGCCAACCCAGCGCGCCCGGATGCTCGCGACCTCATCGACTCCCTCAACGTCACCCGCGTACTGCTCGATCCGGTCGACAACCATCGGATCGACGGCGTCCATCAGCCGGTACCAGATGCGCTTGGCCGCATCTCGGGCAATGAAGACAATGGCCAGGCCAATCAGCAGCCCGACAATCGGATCGACGATTGGATACCCCATCGCTGACCCGGCGACGGCGATGAGAACGACCAGCGAGGTCAACCCGTCGATCCGCGCGTGTAGCCCATCGACAACGAGCGCATCAGAACCGATGCGGTTGCCGGTTCGAATCTGAAATATCGCGACGGCTTCGTTACCAAGAAATCCAATCACCGCAGCAGCGGCCACCCACGGCAGCCGCTCAATCGGCTGCGGATCAAGCAGTTTCGAAAACGATTCCCAGAGGATATAGCCAGCGCTGAACACGATCGAGAGGACGATGATGACGCCCGCGACATCCTCCGCCCGACCATAGCCATACGTATAGCGGCGGGTGGCGGCGCGGCGAGCCAGATAGAACGCGAAAAGGAGCGGGACCGAGTTGAGCATGTCACCAAAGTTGTGAACGGTGTCGGCCAACAGCGCGATACTGCCGCTCAGTAGAAAAATGACCACCTGGAGGACGGTGGTAACGGCCAGCAGCGCCAGCGCGATCCAGACCGTGCGGATGCCTTCCTGCGTCTTGAACGCCGGATCGGCCCCTACTTCGTGCTCGGCATGCTCGTGACCATGCAGGTGGAAAATCGCTGCCACCCAGCCGAGCGGCCCGCCCGCGTGTGAATGCCCATGCCCGTTGCGCTTCGCTTGCTGACGCCCCATCCGCTCCCCTTTACACTGCTCCCGCATCTGTGGTTGATTGTAGGGATGGATCGAGGCCAGGATGGCTTATCGCAAATATCGGCAGGAAGTCACAACCGTTGACGCACAATCAGTTGCGCTGGGAAGAGACACTCTGGAACGCCGGTCACCGTGTGACCCGCCAGCGGGCGCTCATTCTGGAAGCGATCTGCGCCGGAGATGGCCACACACCGCTCGGTGAGATCTACCTGCGGGTCCGACGATCTGACCAGACGATCGACCGCTCCACCGTCTACCGCGCTGTGCGACTCTTCGTGGATCTGGATATCGTCGTGGCAGCCGACACCGGCGACGGCGAAACGTACTATGAGGTCGCGCGCCTCGAGCCGCATCACCACCTGGTCTGCCGACGCTGCGGCGGTGAGTGGGAGATCGGCGACGACGTCATGCAGGCGATGTTCGCGGAAATCGCTAAACGCCACGACTTCCAGGTCGATACCGACCACCTGGTCCTCTTTGGACGCTGCTCGACGTGCGCTGCCTGATCGCAGCCCGAACGAGCGCATACCGGATCCCAGCATCTGGTCACAATCGCCTGTGGCTGGCCGTAACCCTGAGGCCACCGACTGCTGTTTCGAATGATAAAGGTGAATCTGGAACGGTCCAGCGGCTGATCACCGCGATTCATCGCTGAGACTGGCTGTTCCCAACCGGACGCCGCATCCACGTTCATTCGATGCGACATCACACACAAAACCACTCATTGACCGTCGAATCAGGCAGGCTCATGTCACGACGATCAGTGGTGGAACTCGTTGTCTCCGGTGCATCCGGGATCGTGTCCCAATCCAGGTGCTCGACTTGCGACTTCGTCACGTTCAAATACACCTTCTCATCGCAACGCTGGTAATCGTCGAAACCGGCACGTAGCGCTCAGTTAGGAAGAGGAATCCCTTGCTTACGACGAGATACTGCGGATGCACCTCGTCGACGTCACCGAGCTTCTCATTGTCAGAGGTGACAACGTCCCATCCTAAATCAATTTCCCACGCTCCACCTGCTGGACCGTGTCCTTGACCCGTTCACATCTACGATCTCCTTTCCCCGGTGTGAACAAATTCGCTATCCATAAGTGTGTAAAAACTGGAAGTCAACGAGCGTTGCTGTTTGCCAGCAATGCTCTTGATATGCCACCGGCGATTACGACCAGATTGCCTCATTGACATGAGGCAATTCGTATCAGAGGACGATCTCAGCTTGTACAACATATGTACGTAGTACCGATCATTGCGATGATTCATTGTCTTGGTATTGCTGCAATGACGCCGGACATGTAGCTTTATATACCGTGATAATCATGTCGAGATATGCGACGATATGAATCAACTTCCAATTGCCATCGCTCCATCGCTACACAACGAGGTTGTGTAGCGATGGAGCGATGGCAATGGTCATGTGTCGGTCGATTGTGCATTCGTGATTACGCTCCTTCACATCAACGATATTGACAAGTAGTACGCATTGATGACGCAATGCGGCATATGAATTGCAGTGAGTGATGACACAGGTTAGATGGACAGACCATCGTTGTTGACGATGGAAACACGATCCAGGGGCCATTTGGTCACCTCAAGAAAGGCATACTCGTGTATCTTCTCCAAACCGCCGCGGCCACCAGTTGGGGTGACGCCATCCGTACCGCTGTCTCCGACGCCCTCGCCTTGCTGCTCGGTGGCATCCCGAGAGTCATCGCGTTCCTGCTGATCCTGTTGATCGGCTGGATCATCGCCGGAATCATCGGCAAGGTTGTCGATTCCATACTCGAAGCCGTCAAGTTCGACAATATGGCCGACCGTGCCGGAATTTCTTCGTTCGTCAAGAAGACCGGCGCTAACGCTGACGCATCCAGTTTCGTCGCCCTAATCGTAAAATGGTTCATTCGCCTCATCGCCCTGGTCGCGGCGTTTGATGCGCTCGGCCTACCAGCTATTTCCCGGATATTCGAAGAGTTCCTGCTCTGGATCCCGAATCTGCTGGTCGCCATCGTCATCCTGGTTCTCGCCGGGTTGGCAGCTAATGCCGTCTCCGGCCTCGTTCGGGCCTCGACCGACCAGGCCGACCTCGGCAGTCCTGATCTTCTTGCGTCGATCGCCAAAGTTGCCGTCTGGTCGTTCGGCATCATCATCGCCGTCAATCAGATCGGCGTCGCGGCGACACTCGTCAATACCCTCTTCATGGGCGTCGTCGGCGCTCTAGCCCTTGCACTCGGCCTGGCCTTCGGTCTCGGCGGCCGCGAAACAGCCGGCAAAGTCGTCTCTAACTGGCACCTGAATGTGCAGCAGGCTGAGCCCAAGATAAACGAAGCAGCCCAGAGCGCCCAAATGAGAGCCGACGGCGATGTCGAGTCAGCACGTCCAGCCGGATCGCCATCCACGATCCGTCCGAAGCCGGCACCGTCCGGTAGCGACTGAGTCACAACGCAGCTCATGATGGTCTGATACCTGAAAACCGGCACCGCCAGCCACAATCGCTGGCGGTGTCATCGTATCTGGATACCCGGAGTCTTCTTTGTCGGTGGGAGCCAGAAAGCGACGAACGGATTGCAAACAGACGGCGACTAACGCGGATTGTCGAGATGTTGCTTCGAACGCGTTGAGCGTCGGTAAACCAGCATGGGCGGTTCAATGCGATTAACCATTGCTCCAGATCGATGGGAAGACCTGCCCGGCTCCCCACCCGAACCAGCGCATACCCAACTGATCGAGGCTATGCTGTCGTAATCCGCGCTGGTGGCCTGTAATCGTTCCCACGAATCCACCAGTCGATCACCCGGCTCAGCTACCGTCGAATGCGTAACCACGACATCTTCGACGACAGCGAGTCGGCCAAGTGCAAACCATACGCATGGTTTGCACCGGTACGTTGCACCGACGGCTGATGAATTTGCCGACGTCGTATGGAGGAAAGCAAGATGGGGGCGCCGCCAGGTTAGGAATGGCAGCGCCCCCTTCTTGGGGAAGCCGGACGAGTGGCGGGGACCGCTCATCCTTACTTAGCATAACGAGCAACTAGCGTTTCGGTTGCGTGGATGTTGTCCCTTTGATGCAACTGATGTCATTCAATGTAGAGCCTATTGGCAACGACGTTGCTCAGATGTCCGGACTTGCCGTCATGTCCTGATCGGCTTCAGAAGCAATAGCGACGAGGCTATCCATGGAGTACACAGAACGACGGGCCGGGGATCGCTCCCCAGCCCGCTAATCGCTCGTATCAGTCGCTGCTGTGCTCGATCGAGAAATCGCGCGTGCTAACTACGATGGTAAATGTCAACATCGCTCGGGGTCGCCCAGTCTTCACCCTGGACCCAGTCCTTCGTCACTTCAAGGTCGACCCGATGATCCTCCGAACGGACCGTTTGGACCAACCGCTCGGGAACGAAGATTTCCTCCTGGTCTGAGAAGAGCTTCTTCATCATGCCCGGTTCGACTTTGAAATAGTGCTTCCCACGGGCCATCGGCATCTCTTCGCGAGGATGCAACACGTCCTTGATTGTCCCAAGCTTCTCATCGTCGGCGGAATAGACATCGAAGCCCTTAAGAATGTTGTAGTCGTCGTGGGTGGCTGGATTCCATGTCGCGCTCATAAAGGCGGTTCCTTTCTGGGTATCGGTACATCTTCGCCCTGCCACCACCTGCGCAATGGAAATGCCATCAACCACCCATCGACGCGGCATCATGTCCGGAATGCTGGTGTCCGCACAGTGATTGTGCAATCGCGGCAGAGCGACACCACGACACGCAGGTCAACGACTGGACGTCGTCCGGTCTCGATCGTGTATCTGGAAAACATAGGAACGGGCCGGGGAACGATTCCCAGCCCGCCTGTCGCACATCTTCGTTATTATGTTTACGTTGTGATGTTGATGCTAACTGCGCCTGAACGTCTCGAAGTCTCGTGGCATCGACCAGTCTTCGTGCTCGATTCGGTCCTTCGTGACTTCAAGGATGACCCGGTCGTCGTCGGGCCTGACCGTCTGAACCAAGCGCTCCGGAACGAAGATCTCGTCCTGGTCGGAGAAGAGTTTCTTCATCATCCCAGGCTCAACCTTGAAGTAGTGCTTCCCGCGTGCCATTGGCATCTCGTCGCGAGGGTGCAGCACTTCCTTAATCGTTCCAAGCTTCTCGTCATCTCGTGAGTAGACATCGACGCCCTTGAGCGTGTCGTAGTCGGCATGGGTCGTCGGGTTCCACATCGTCGTGCTCATTGAGGCAGTTCCTTTCTGAGCCGTACGGGCGCGTATTCACCCTGCTGTAAATCATGCAATCAAGATGCCAAGATGCTCGTAACAGGTTATTATGTACAGTCGTTCGACCATGTCACAACGTACAGAGACGCTGTCGGAGCCGTTTGGTCCCTCGGACGGTGTAACATACCTAAACGTGGCCCGAGATTCGGATAGCGTTTCACGACTGCGTTATCCACAATACGTGTATAAGCAAATACGCAGAGATCGGACATGATGCTATGCGCCGAATCAATCCGTTCTCCCGTGCCATCGTCATTTTGGCCGTGCTGGCGCTCCCTGCCGGGCTCATGAGCCTAACGGCTGTGGCAAATGGTCAGCTGCTGACGGGAAAGATCGTTGCCCTTGATCCGGGCCATTTTGAAACCGAGAACGATACCGGAGCAGTCAATGACCGCGTCCAGCCGAGGCTCATCGAGCGCAACGTCAACTGGGAGGTCGTCCTCGCCACCAGAGACAAGCTCGAAGCATTAGGGGCAACTGTCGTCCTGACACGTCAGGAGGGCGAATACCTCGACCGTCCTTCTCGCTATCGGATCGCAAATGTGGCCAACGCGCAGGTGTTGGTAAGCGTCCATCACAATGGCAGTATCGATCCGGCGGTAAACTACTCTGCGACCTTCTACACGCAACCGAGCGATAAAGCCATCGCCTCTCCTGCCTTCGAGCACCTCATCCGACAGCTGGGCTTTAATGGTGGCGCTGTTTGGCGGGATGCATTCGGGATGACAGTTAAGCCAAAAATGCCATCAACACTGACTGAAGCGTGGTTCATCAGCCACGATACGACCGCACAGCAATTCCAGGCTGAGTGGGCCGAGAGGACCAGTCAGACTGCTGGTGAAGGATGGACCGTCGGAAGCCTCGTCAATCGAGAAGCACAGGCACTGACCGATGCAATCGTCAGCTTCCTGACTTCAGGAGGCGGTGGAAAAGGCAAGCCTCGCTAGAGAATCGTACACTCCATCAACAGGCAATGTCTGACCCCCATTCCCATGACGACGTACATCAGCCACCGCAAGGTTATCTGGCTGGTGTCAACCACTCGGCCCAAGGGGCGATCCGTGACCTACCCCAGTCACGGCACCAATTGCGCCGCATCCCTGGGATCAAGGCGATAGATTTCAATCTCCACGTAGTCACATCATCGCTGTTGATGATCCACATGATCCGGAGCACTTGCATCAGATGTCAGCGAACGCGATCCAGCGGAATCCCGCTGGATCGCAGCGAATATCAGGCTGACAGATTGCGAACGAACCGCAAGATCTGACCAGGCGGCTGCTGCAACAGATCGCCGCCGTGCAGTCCCTGGTGCAGGTGCATCATGTCACTCATCGCGAGCGACGGCATCAGTTTAAGAATCTGGAGAAAGATACCAGGCGGCAACTGGTCGGCCACTGCCTGCATATCAACGTGCATCATCTGTATCTGCTCTGGCGACATGCCCATCTGCTGCATCCGTGTCAGCATGTCCTCAAGCAGTGGTTCAGCCTGCCGGGCGATTCCTGGTGGCAAGTTAAGCGCGAATGTGTCCTGCGTAGCAGCCGATGCAGTCAATGGCACAACGAGCGCCACGACGAGCACTAGTACGGTCATGAAATGGCGAATCATGGGTATGCTCTTCCTTAATCCTGACCTGTGCCGGAGATCAAGCCCAGAAAGGTTGAAGCGTACGCTCCTCCCTGGATCCCGACGCTCTAACCGATCAGTCTGTTGTGCCACGTGTTCCAGAGAGCGCAACGTCCACGACACGTAACTGGACGTCCTCAGGTCTGCGTCTCGAGCAGTGTCGTGCGTGCCTGGTCGAATTCCTCTTTAGTGACCTCGCCGCGCGCATAGCGCTGGCGCAGGATCAACAGCGCGTCGTCACTACGAGGACCGTCGCTCGTCACAAAGGTCTGACCCGGACGCGTGCCCCTGATTGACCAGCCGATCAACGCGATTGTCCCCAACGCGAAGACCAGCATGAACAACATGCCGACCCAGCCCCAGGAACTCATATGACCCCAACCATCGCCGTACCACATGCTGAATTCTCCTTACATGGACTGCCGAGCCGGACCATGGCCGTTGATCTGTCCACGCTGGACACATCTGTGACTCTCGCACCCACTGACTCGGGTTACCTCGGGCCAGTGTGGTGTTGGTCACTTCGTATTGCAGCGAACACAGAACCCTCATGTCCTTTGTCCACACTGAGCATAGGGGCGGGGAGTATTCACAGGCGTTGAAACGCCGACGTATTCGTTACAAGTTTGTGTCAATACGTCCGACCTTGAGGTGGGTATCATCGATAATCGGCGGTGCGGCGATCGCCCCCACCCTGGAATGGCCTTGTATCAGGTCAAGGGTAGTTCTTCATATTCGGAGAGACGACGGCGGATCGGGGCTTGTTACCGCCGTCGCATCAGCGAAATCCCAACCTGGTTCATGATCGATTCACAAGGATGAATCGGTCGTAGATTCCTCCCATGCGGTCAACATCCTCATCCCCGGACATTGACACGGCCCGCGCATCGTATAGTCTAGAGTCATTCGCACCAGTCGATCAGGATTCGCGGACGGAGGTTCGGTGTATGGCGAAACTTATCTATGTCGCGACGCACGGCCCCGATGACCCCACGAAAGCGTGCATGCCGTTTCACCTGGCCGTGAATGGCGCGGCCGCGGCTGGAATCGACGCCGAGATCAACTTGACCGGCGATGGAACACTGCTTATCCAGGATCATGTCATTGAGTCTGTGGTACCGGTTGGTTTTCCTCCGTTGAAGGCATTGGTGCAGCAGGCCCAGGATCGGGGTGTCGCGATCTTCGTCTGAGGCGGCTGCGCGCAGGCCCGTGGGGTCAGCGAAGCCGACCTAGCAGGAAGGCATGCACAGTTCACGTCACCGCCCGACTTTGCTACGCGCTGTGCTGAAGCAACGAACGTCCTCGTTTTTTGAGGTTCGATCACGCCTTCACGATAAGGATGGAGACCACGCATGCTTCGCAAACTGCTCGATGTCATTAAAGGCGCTGGAGCAATCAAGATTCCGATGAAGCGCAAACTACCCGGAATCGGGTCTCCGCCTCCAAAGCAGAACTGACGTCGTACGATCGTTCTGTCAACCATCGCGAACCAGTGCCGGACCGAGAGGTCAAAGGCGATATTGGCACGCGACCTGTATCCATGACACAGCCGGAAGGTAGATGGAGCTTTTCGAGAGCCAGCTACTGGTCGTCGAGTCGATCGCCCATCGTTGCCATCTGGACGCTCGGGCAGTGGACCGATCCGTATGAGCAGTACACGCAACAATCGCCGGGTTTGGGTGTAAGTTGCTCCCCACACTGGGGACAGCTATAGCGGATTACTCAGCCATCGAGCGGCATCGTCTCGGTTCTGGCAGCCCCGCAGACAGGGCAGGTGATCGTCGATTCAGTCACGATCTCCGACATGTTCAGGTCGCTCGTTCCAAACGCTGGTCCCTTCAATCGTCTACCACTGGCACGCGATCGCGTGAATGACGATCGAGAGCATCCAGAAACTGACATCCCGCTGACTCATCTGCGTGGCACGCACCGGACAACGTCACCAATGCTTCCCGCATGGTCGTAAAGTTCTCGATCTTCCGCTCGATATCTGCGATCTTCGCCTCGGCATGCTGCCTGACCTCACGGCACGACATCCCAGGGTCAACGCGCAACCGCAGCAATTCACCCACTTCCTGCAGTGAAAAGCCAAGTTGTTGCGCATAGCGAATGAACTGGACGCGCCGTACGTCGTCTGGCGCGTACGACCGATAGCCGGATGGGAGGCGAGTCGGCTCACGTAACAGGCCAAGCCGCTCGTAATAGCGGATGGTTTCGACGTGAACGTGCGCGGCCCTGGCGAGTTGGCCAATCGTGAAGCTGCTCATCAATGCCCTCCACAACCACAATACACCCTGTACCGTGGTGCAAGGTCAACCTCTGGTTGTCCGAATGTGCCATCTCAATGCCCAGCGATTTCCGAGTCCGTGTGAGTCTGCGAAACGGGGGCTGACGCGATGAGGAAGCAGCAGATGGAAATCATGAAAACCTTCCGGCTTGTACAAAGATGACCGCCTGGCTATCGACGTTGCCCTTGGATTCAGTCATAATCACGGCACGGATGGATGAACCCGGGGCTAGTAGCGATCGAGAGAATCGATAGATGGAACAACCTGGCGGTAAACGCCGACCGTGTATTGCGGTCGTTGACGACGATCCAGCGTTACGGACCCTCGCTCGCGAATTGTTGGTCGATAGTGAATACATCGTGGCAACCTGGGATGGGCTTGAGGATCCGCTTTCCTTCGTTGAACGCAGCCAACCCGACGTACTGATCCTCGATATTCGTCTTGGGAATGGGGTAACCATCTGGTCGGTCCTCGACCAACTGGATACATTACCCAGTCACCGCACGCCTGACGTGCTGGTATGTTCTGCGGATGCTGTCTTTCTGAGAGAACACGGACAGTCACTACGAGACCGGAGTTGCGGGATCATTGAGAAGCCGTTCGATATCGACGATTTCATCCAGGCTGTTGAGAATTGTCTCGCAACGTCACGCCGATAAAGGCGTGTCCAGCCTCGGCATCAGCGGCATGTGGACGCTGAACTGACTCCCCACCGACGGTTCGCTCTCGATTTCCAACCAACCACCGTGCGCGACAATCGCCCTGCTGGCGATGAATAGTCCCAGTCCCCACCCTTGCGCGCGTTGCTCTCTGCTGGCGAACCCGCGGACAAAAGGCTCGAAGATCTGTCCCTGTTCATCGGGAACGATGCCACTACCGGCGTCGACGATGTCAAGCACTGCGTGCTCATCCTGCAGGCGCACGGTGATATGGACCGAGCTCCCGTCCGGGGAGTACTTCAATGCATTTGAGAAGAGCGCAGCGAGCGCTTCACTCAACCAGCGTTGGTCCCAGATGCCCTGGACATCATCGCGCATTTCAACGTTAAGGTTCCGTGCGCCGCGCGGAGGATGCGACGACTCGAAACGTGTTGCAACTGTTTGAACCAGGCGTCCCAGGTCGACGGCATGCCAATCAATCGCTGTCGCATCCCACTGGAGACGAGCTGCGGCAAAGTACTGCCGGAGCAACTGCTCAGACAATGACGCTTCCTGAGAGAGGATCGAGCAGTATCCTACGATTCGTTGCAGGTCAGATTCATGCTGTCCGTCGCGATTGATGACGCGTTCGAGCAGCTGGCTGAACCCCTTGATCACTGCAAGCCGGTTCATGATCGCTGTTTCAGAACCAGTCAACAGAAGATGCGACTCAGTGTCTGACTGGATAGCTGCATGATCGGGAGGGAGCGGATATGTCCATCGATGGCGTTGCATCTCTCACTCACTCTCGCTGGCCCTGCGGAGATCAGACGGTTGAGGCGTCACGAAGTGCTGGAACACGTGTCAGCACTGTCGATACGCACATTTGCTACGCACGTTGGGTGCCGCTGAATATCAGATCATGAAACGTGATGGCGGGAATTCGCCCTGGAGAATCGGATGTTGGCTCATTTTTGAACTGGGTTGGGATATTCCTGTTCCAGTGTGACGATGGGCATCAATCGTACGATCGCGCTCGTCTAACGCGGGCAAGCGCGCGGGAGTCGCGAAATAGGAAGACGAGCGCGAGACCCGCCAGGAAGCCGCCGATGTGGGCGAAATAAGCGACACCCCCGCCGGTCTGCTGTGTCTCAGGACCGAGCGCAGCAAAGCCGCTCATGAACTGCAAGACGATCCAGAAACCGATGACAACCAGGGCCGGTAAGGAGAGAATCGTCACGAAAAAGCCGAGGAAGACGAGCACTCGCACCCGCCCTCCTGGAAAAAGCGCGATGTATGCAGCAAGGACACCGGCAATCGCGCCACTTGCACCGACCATTGGGACGAAAGCGTTGCGATCGACAAACACCTGCAGGGCCACTGCGCCAACGCCAGTAACCAGATAGAAGATCAGGAACCGGAGGTGCCCCATCCCATCTTCGACATTGTCGCCGAAGATCCAGAGAAAGAGCATGTTGCCGCCGATATGAAGCCAGCCGCCGTGCATGAACATCGACGTGAAGATCGTCGCGAAGATCGTAAAGCCGATGGTCGGCGCGATGTCCTCGAAGTGGGTGAGTTCGTAGGCACGGACACCATAGCGATAAACGAAGCATTCCAGCTCTGCAGCAGGCTCAGTCCGCCCTTCGGCCACCATGACATTACAAGCCGGGCCAGCAGCGCCGGTGTTGTCGAGGGTCAACTGGTAGACAAACACCGCGACATTGATAAGGATTAGAATAATCACGACGATTGGGGGCCGGTGCCGACCTCGGTTGTCATCACCGATCGGAATCATCGGCGAATCAGTCGCGGGTGTTCGATGAGAAGAGATGGGTAACAGGAGTTGACGCGCTCGCAGTTGCGATCACGCGCGCATTTGACCTGGTCCTCGACCATCGTCTCCAACTCCTGTCACCAGTCACGAGTTGCCCGAAGCCTAATCGCGCCGAAGAACCCACGATTTCAACCGTCGACGAGTGTCCTCGCCGCTACCGGGTGCAAAGAGGACGCCGACCAGCATGCCGTACGTAAAGAACTTGGTTGCGGTTCGCGCTCGAGTGAGCATCGGCGCTCTCCTTTCGTGTCACGTGTCTGTTTTCCGTGGCAACAACCGGACGCGATTGCCAGCGCTTTCTTAACTATGCGTTGTGCCGCTGCTGGGTGACTCGCTGACGCGGCCATTGCCAGATTCAGTCGTCGAACGCGGCTGGGCATCGGCCGACCCGACCGCGTCGGTCTGGGTTGTCGCTTCGGTACCGGCATCCGCCAGAGCAGCTGGCGTCACTGTACCGCCCGGATGCGCGTCCGGATCGGACGTCGTGAGCATATCGTTGGCTGCATCGGCGTCCATGTTCGTCGCGTCAGTGTCACTTTCGTGTCCCCGACCGATCGGCGTCTTGGCCGCCAGCGTCTGTGCCTTCTCGGTTGCCGTGGCTGCGATCGAGCCGGCCTTCTCCTTCATCGGAGCGGCGGCACTCTTCGCCATTTCCTTGACCGGCGCAGCTGCTTCCATAGCCCGGTCACGGATTGGGCCAAGTTCTTCTGCACGGCTGCGGAGTTTCTCGCGTGTATCGGCGCCGGACATTGGCGTCAGTGCCAACGTCACCAGCGCACCGGAGATCGCACCGATAACCGCACCAGCGATAAAGGCAAAATCGTGCCGGCTCTCATCAGACCGAGTGACCTTCACTGTCATGTGGTCCTCCCATAATGCTTGTCGTGTCGAGAACGAAAACGCTCGTGCGCTGCCACGGATATCGCGACTTTCCCGACACCCCAGTATCGCATGTGTCTAGTTCCTCAGGTATCTCAATATCAAGAACGATGCCGCAGTCAGACATGTCTCCCTCCACTATTAGCCGAGAGGCGCAAACAGCGAACGATACAAGATACGATCGTCAACGGATGATGGCCGAAGGCGTGCTATCATCCTGAACTGGGTGGCACGGACGCGTCACTGTCTACCAACAGTCCACAGCGTTCGAAGAACGACTGGTGCTTCCACCCCAACCGACAGGCTGACGGCTCACGGCTGATAGCTGATTGCTTCTTGTGGGAGGGACGCACACCGAATGAACATCCATGAGTATCAGGCCGCTGAATTACTCGCGGGGTTTGGGATTCCGACCAACCCCGGTCAGATGGTGACCGATGCTGCGTCTGCTGGTCGCGCGGCCGCACGGCTGGCCGGTCCCGGTGGCAAAGTCGCGCTGAAGGCGCAGGTCCACACGGGCGGTCGTGGCAAGGCCGGGGGAATCAAGCTGGCGTCGTCGCCGGACGAAGCGACGACCCTCGCCGGTCATATCCTGGGGATGGATATCAGCGGCCATACCGTTCACCGGCTGCTCGTTGTCCCGGCGGTCGATATTGCTCGTGAGTATTACCTCGGCATCATTCTCGACCGTACGGTCCGTGGCATTACGCTGATGGCGAGCGCCGAGGGTGGTGTGGATATTGAGGAAGTCGCGCGCGACACCCCTGAGAAGATCGTCAAGGTTACGGCTGATCCAAGCCTCGGATTGCTGGACTACCAGGTCCGGCAAGTTGCGTTCGGGCTGGGTATCGAACCAGCGCTGATGGCTGGCTTCATGTCGATTGCGAAATCGCTGTACACCGCGTTCGTCGAATCTGATGCGACGCTTGCCGAAATCAACCCGCTGATCCTCACGAAGGACGAGCGTTGGCTGGCGCTCGACTCGAAGGTCAGCCTCGACGACAGCGCCCTGCCGCGCCATCCCGAATTCGAAGCCTTGCGCGACATGGCCGAGGAAAACGAAACCGAATTGCGCGCCAAAGCGAACGGCATCTCGTTCGTCAAGCTGGACGGCAATATCGGATGTGTCGTCAATGGCGCCGGGCTGGCAATGGCGACGATGGACGCCTGCAAGCTCTACGGCGGTGAACCGGCAAACTTCCTCGATGTCGGAGGTGGCGCCAGTGCCGAACAGGTAACCCTTGCGCTGGAACTGATCCTTGAAGACCCGGCCGTGAAAGCGATCTTCTTCAACATCTTCGGCGGCATCACCCGCTGCGATGTCGTTGCACGGGGCATCCTGGCAGCGCTCGAACAGATTCAGGTCAAGGTGCCGATGGTGATTCGCCTCGTCGGTACCAATCAGGAAGAGGGACGGCAGATCCTCGCTGACGCGGGTATTCCGGCGCTCGACACGATGGCGGAAGCGGCGCAAGCAGCCGTCGCGGCAGCGAAAGACGCATGACGCGCCAACCAACGCACGCCTCAACACGAAGGAGTACTGAGTGAGCATCCTCGTTGGTAAGGACACACGATTACTCGTCCAGGGAATCACCGGTCGCGAGGCAAGCTTCCACACTGGGCAGATGGTCGAGTATGGGACCAACGTCGTCGCCGGTGTAACACCGGGACGTGGCGGCAAGTCGGTGCATGGCGCGCCAGTCTACAACACCGTCGCCGAAGCAGTCGAGCAAACGGGCGCCAACACGTCGATCAACTTCGTCCCAGCCGCCTTC
>JBGSWU010000431.1:0-3331 GCA_041751795.1 Thermomicrobiales bacterium | reverse complement strand
CCGAGGAAGTTCAACTTTCTCCTCGCATTGATCCTCGTGCTGCTGGCTGTGCTGCCGGCGCTCATCTATGTCTTTTACTTCTTTTCTCTTCCTGAACAGACTGCCCTCGTGATCCTCGAAGATACAGGAGAGGTTGTCGTCCGACAGGCGTAAGTGCTTGGAGCGTTCGAAACGATGGTCGTCCATGCCATGTCGATGTGGTGGACAGCACGGGTGATCTACATGCAATCGGAACTCACTGAGTCGTGATGCGCAAACACGATGAGTCGGTTGTTTACACCGTCGGCCACTCGAACCAGTCGGTTGATGCATTTCTCGACCTCGTGCTTCAGCATGGGGTCGAGGTCGTGGCCGATGTTCGTTCTGCACCATATTCGCGGTTTGTTCCACAGTTCAACCATCGTGAACTGCAAGCTGCCGTACGTGAGGCGGAACTCCAGTACGTGTATCTTGGACGTGAACTGGGCGGGCGACCCGAACCGGACAGTGGCCTCATCGACGACGAAGGTCATGCAATTTATGGATACATCGCTGAGACAGAGTCGTTCTTGACGGGCATCCAGCGCGTCCGCGATGGGATCGATCGCTACCGGGTAGCGTTGATGTGTAGTGAGGAAGATCCGACCGAGTGTCATCGTCGTCTGTTAGTGTCACGTGTCTTGATCCTCGATCATGGCATCGATGTACGCCATATTCGTGGAAACGGTCATGTCGACCCTGAAGACAGTTTGACGCCGATGCCGTATGATGCGCCAATACAGCAATCTTTGTTCAGCAGCATCGACGATGACGCAAGGAAACGTGCGTGGAGATCTATACGATCGGTTTTACCCAGAAGTCTGCGCGACAGTTCTTCGAGATCTTGACAACGAACGGCATTCGCCGTCTTATCGATGTCCGCCTCAGCAACTCCGGACAACTCGCCGGATTCACGAAGGCTACTGATCTCGCCTTTTTTCTGGATGAGATCTGTGGTGCGGAGTATCTCCATCAGCCACTCCTGGCACCGACAAAGACCCTGCTTTCTGACTACCGAAACGGCCGTTGTTCGTGGACCGACTACGAGCGTATTTTCGATGCGCTCCTCGTCGAACGCCAGATTGAAACGGTGATCTCGCCGGATCTGTTCAGCGTTCCAGCGGTCATGCTTTGTAGCGAGCGGACCGCTGAACAGTGCCACCGGAGACTGGTTGCTGAGTATCTTCAACGCGGCTGATGGGTCGCTGGAACTGGTGGGCACTGTCTCCGGTGAAGGGATTCGTCGATCGCTTCGGCTTCTCGCACGTTGAGTCGCCTACGCCCGCATCGATGAGTGGCGATTGATCTGACATACGTGTCGATTACAAGAGCGCCCCCGTTCCCAGACTTGGGTAACGGGGGCGCTCTGCTATTCGTATGAACGATTGCTCGATCAGTCGCCGTAGAGGTTCAGCCAGTTCTTCTGTTCGTCCCAGGCGTTCTTGCCAAGTTTAGGATCGGTCAGGATGTCGAGGGTCGTCAGCGCCATCGCCTTCGAGACCTTGATGAACTGATCGTATCCGTACTCCGAGCCGGAAGCGTCCACCACTTCCTGGGAGTGGCCGGGAATCGGTTCAGTGCTGATCGCGAAGCTTCCGGTCACTGATGGGACGTGGTGCGACACGTTGCCGAAGTCGGTCGATGCCCAGGTCCGGCCACGCTGCGGGCGGGTCATGTCGAGGCCGACCGTTTCCATGTTCGCTTCGTACTTGCGCCCCAGGACATAGCTTGGTCGTCGCTCGGCGTAGGGTGTTTCCCGTTCCGTCACCTTGAGTTCGCAGCCAGTGATCATCGCCGCGCCTTCAGCGATCTTCACGACCTTGGCTGCCAGCTCTTCGAGGTAATCGGCACGAGCCGCACGAACGCCGAACTGGCATCGTGCATACGGGGGAACGACGTTCACCGCTTCCCCGCCGTGGGTGACGATGCCGTGAATGCGCGCGTCCATTCGAATGTGCTGGCGCAGGGCGTTGATGCCGTTGAAGGTTTCGATGACGGCATTCAGCGCATTGACGCCGTTGTACGGGTCAGCGGCAGCATGGGCCGGTTTGCCGAAGAATTCGAAGGCGTAGCCGGTCGTCGCCAGGTTGGTGCCGTCCGGGTAGTTCATTGCCGCCCCAGCTCGGTTGCCAGCGTGATGAATCATCATCGCGGCATCAACGCCCTCGAATGCTCCTGCTTCGAGGAGCTTGACTTTGCCACCGCCACCTTCTTCAGCAGGCGTTCCCATGATGATGACTGTCCCGCCAACCTCGTCGATGACCTCGCTGATGCCGATTGCGACGGCGAGACCCGATGCTCCGATCAGGTTGTGTCCGCAACCGTGTCCGATTCCGCGAAGTGCGTCGTACTCGGCAAGGATGGCGACGGTTGGACCGTCGCCCGCGCTGCCCTTGCGAGTGGCACAGAATGCTGTTTCCAATCCCTTGTATGGCTTCTCGACGTCAAAACCCGCCTCGCGCAACTGGTCTGCCAGTAGTTGGGAGGACATGAACTCTTCATATTGAAGTTCAGGGTTGACGCGAATCGTCTCGCTCACTTCGAATATATGCTCGCGCTCCCGCTCGATCGCTTCGAGCACGCGATCCCGCAACGTCGCCACGTCGGTTGACACAGTCATGAAAAACTCCTCGTCCGCAAACTCGAAATCACCACCTGAAATGCATGATGGAATCTGCTACCGTTCGTATTCCGATTCCCATTGGCGGTGCTTTTCCCAGGCCTGCTTCGACAACTCTGGGTCGGTCAGGATATCGAGGGCCGTCAAAGCCATCGCCGTTGACACTTTGACGTACTGGTCATAGCCGAACTCGCTGCCCGATGCATCGACGACCTGCTGCGAGTGGCCTGGAATCGGCGTTTTCGAGATCGCGAACGAACCGGTCACTGACGGGAGCCGGTAGGAGATCTCGCCGAAGTCGGTGGAGTGCATCCCACGGCCTTCGCGACCCTGGCTGAGGTCGAGGCCGACATCCTCCATATTGGCGTGATATTTCTCGCCGAGGACGTACGACGGACGCATGTCGGAGTGCAGTGTTCCTTCTTCAATCTTCAGTTCGGTGCCAGTCATCAACGCCGCCCCACGCGCAATGTTGCGGACCTTTTCAGTGAGTTCGTCAACATACGACTGTGTCGCTGCCCGGACGAGGAACGCGGCGCGCGCGTATTTTGGTGTGACGTTGCTGGCCTCGCCACCGTGGGTGATGATGCCGTGAATTCGAGCGTCCATGACGATGTGCTGGCGCAGGGCGTTGATGCCGTTAAAGGTTTCGATGACTGCGTTGAGGGCATTTACACCGTTTTCGGGATCGGC
>JBGSWU010000430.1:0-12561 GCA_041751795.1 Thermomicrobiales bacterium | reverse complement strand
GTCGAAATGCCTGGGAACCCGCGCTCGACGATGAAGGCCGAGACTCCACGCCCGCCCGACTCGGGGTCGGTCTTGGCGAAGATGACGAAGATATCAGCGTCCGGGCCATTGGTCGCGAAGATCTTCGTGCCGGACAGCCGGTACTCTTCGCCGTCACGAACCGCCAACGTCTGCATCGCAGCCGCATCGGAGCCAGCGCCCGGCTCGGTGATTGAGTAGCAACCGAGCAATTCGCCATCGATCATCGGGTCGAAGTAGCGCTCGATCTGCTCAGGAGTGCCAAACCGGTGAATCGTTCCAGCGGCCAGCATCGCATGTGAGCCGTAGTTGAGGACGTCCGATGCCGAGTGGCGCGCGATCTCCTCGCAAACGATCGCGAACGGCAGGAGGTTTGGCGTCTGGCCGGGCGCGATGCCTTCAAACGCCATGCGTCCGAAGCCAGCCTTGCCGAGTCCATCGACAATCCCGCGTTCGAAACGTTCGGCACGATCGCGATCGCCAGCGCTCGGCGCGATCTGTTCGGCGACGTAGTCACGCGCACGAGTCTGTAACGACAGTAGTTCATCCGGCAGGTCGAAATTGATCTCAGTTACCACGTGCTCGCCCTCCCACGTCCAACGATCGACTGTCTGGGATCGTAGCACGGCGTGGGACAACGGTCAGCGGTGCGACCCATGCAGGTGTATCGCAGGTAACACCGCACAGGTATCCCACTTGACCGCGCATACCTACCCTTCCCGCTATTCTGTTGACAGTTGATGACGGGATCGCAGATGACACGACAGTAGCCGCCATCGACAACAGGCCCGGGGCTGATCCCGCCAGGAACAATACGGATCAGCCTGGGCCGCCAACAACATGACTCCACCTTCCCCTCCTCCCCTTCCCTTCCCAGATGACGGGCGGCTGCAAAGCCGCCCGTTATCGCGCCCGGATTGCGATAAAGTGGCCCACCATCAGGCTCCTGATTGGCACTCTGGCAACGCTTCGATTTTGGCTATCATGTTCTCCGGTGTTGTTTGTCCAATGGAGGAATCACAACATGGCATGGTTGCCGGATATCGAAGATGATGCATTCGAACCCGACGTCGCCAAGCTCGCTGAGGCGCAACGTAAGGTGTACGGGACCGTTCTCAACTCGACGCGCCAGGTTGCATACGCACCCGTTGTCGCAACCAGTGCTGCTGCGATGTCACGCGGGTTGGGACGATCCGGAAAGACGCCAGCCCGACTGAGCCACCTGCTCAACCTCCGTGTTGGCACAATCGTTGGCTGCCCATTCTGACAAGACCTCCACGCTGCCGGGAGCAGCGACGACGGCATCAGCCACGCTGAGATCAGCGCAGTTGTCGACGGAAACTGGCGCGAGTGTTCGCACTTCAGCGATGCGGAGCGGGTTGCGCTCGAATACGCCGAGCGTTCGACGGCGACACCACCAACGGTTGATGAAGCGCTGGTCATTCGCCTGCGCGAGTATTTCGAGGCAGATGTCATCGTTGAGATGGCCGCCATCTGCGCCTGGGAAAACTATCGCGCCCGCTTCAACGCCGCGCTCGGCGTCGAGGGGCATTCGTTCTACGTGCCGAAGGGGTTGCCGAATGGAGCGTGACCAGGATCAGCGGTGAAACCGATCGCGTCCGTTAGTTCCGGTATCGCCGCATCGGGATATCATGACGCGAGCGAGCGCTCGATGCGCTGAGTTCGATGGCTTCGAACACCGAACGGCGCCCACGGGCGCGGACAGATCTAGTCCCTGTCAGGATGCGGAAAGGTTTCGCCGATGACTGATTCCCATTCCCCAACGATTCTCATTCACAGCGGCAATGCAGATGAGAACAACCTCGTCGCAGGCCGGATCGCTGCCGTCCGTCCAGATCTGCGACTCCTGACGGCCCACGGCGAAGCGCAGGTGCGCGAGCGGCTTCCCGACGCCGACATCCTCTTTGCCTGGGAGTTCCCGATGGACCTCCTGCCGCTGGCAACGCGCCTGCGCTGGTTCCAGGTCATGGGTGCCGGGCTGGAGCGGCTGGCTGGGGCCTGTGTCCCGGATGGTGTGGTCGTCACCAACATGAAGGGGATCTTCGGAACAGCGATGGCCGAGTACGCGCTGGCCTACATGCTGATGCACTCTCAGGGCATCCGACGCATTCTCCGACAGCAGGAGCAGCGGAGTTGGGAGGAGTTCGAACCGGCGCTCCTGGCTGGCGCAACCGCTGGAGTCATCGGTCTCGGATCGATCGGCCAGGAGATCGCCCGGCGTAGCGCTGCGTTCGACATGCGCGTCATCGGCGTCAATCGTCGTGGCGAACCAATCGATTGCGTCGAACGGACCTACACCGTTTCCGATATCGAACAGTTCCTCCCGGAATGTGATTTCCTCGTTTCCGTCGTCCCGCAGACAGCGGAAACGACCGGACTCCTGAGCGCCGAGCGCCTCAAACTGCTGAAGCCAAGTTGTTTCTACATCAACATCGGACGCGGCAACATCGTCGATCTCCAGGCACTCCAGGCCGCACTGGAAACCGGACAGCTTGCTGGGGCAGCGCTGGACGTCTTCCCAACCGAGCCGCTTCCGCAAGATCATCCAATCTGGTCCGCGCCGAACGTCGTCATCACGCCCCATATTTCCGGAGTCAACCGCCCTGACGATGTGACCGGCGTCTTCCTCAACAATCTCACAAGGTACTTGGCCGGCGAACCACTGCGCAACATCGTCGATCTCGCGCGGGGGTATTGAGCGAGGCTGTCCTTGCTCATCGAATCGAGCGTTACCACTGCGGTTGCAGACATAACCTTCGCGTCACGAGGAAGTCCAAGCCTGGGCAGCAGATGATTGTGATGCCGCTGTGATACCTGCGACCGTATCTACATGCTATACCTGTCGCATTGCACGCTGAGAAGGCGATTGTGGGGGTCGCGCTCAGAATTGTGCCGTAGCCGGGAAGGTAGCACTGCCTCCCCGGCTCTATTTCTTCCTGTTTTCATCCATTCGTTGATAATGCCCGCGTCATCCTCGGCACGATCACGAATGGGACGGACAGGAAGGGAACATTGATGAACGCCAGCGACAGCCAAACACCACTGCGCGTCAACTGCGACAATATCCACACCTATTGGAGCAACGCGATCGCACCAGTCGCCACCGTGCGCCCAGGCGATACCGTCGTGATCGAAACGCTCGAAGCGTCATACGGCCATGTTTCCCGCAACGTTCGTGAGCTGGCTCAGCCGGGACTCGACCCGGAACTGATCGAGATCATTGCTGCCGATGCCTACCCGGAGCGCAGCCACCCCGAACGCGATCCATCCATCCGTGGAGGGCACGCACTGACCGGTCCAGTCGCGATCGACGGCGCTGAACCGGGAGACACGCTGATCGTCGATATTGTCGCGATCACGCCTAAGAAGTGGGGCTACGCATCGTGTTCCTCACGGGCCGAGCGGCTCGGACTGCTGAACGATGATCTGGGTGATCTGGACGGCGAGATGCACTGGTTCTGGGATCTGCGTGGTGGCGATACCGCCGAATTCAAGCCGGGTATCCGCGTTCCCGTTGGAGCGCACCCTGGCGTGATGGGCGTCGCGCAATCCGAACCGGGTCAACTCTCAACGATCCCGCCGAGAACTAACGGCGGCAACATGGATATCCGCCATCTCCAGCCAGGAGCGACGCTTTTCCTTCCGGTCCTGACTCCCGGCGCGTTGTTCTCAACCGGCGATGTCCACTTCGCGATGGGCGATGGCGAAGTGACGGGCACTGGTATCGAGATGAACGCCGACGTGACGCTGCGATTTGATCTGGAGAAGGGACGAACGATCCCCGGACCGCAGTTGCGCACGAACGGTCAGCCGCTCTCGATTCCCGGAGCGGCATACGCAACGACTGGATTCGATCCAGATGTCCGCGAGGCTGCACGAATCGCCTTGCGGGCGATGCTCGATCATCTCGAACGCGAGTACGAGTTATCGCGAGCCGAGGCATACATCCTCGCCAGCGTCGTCGTCGATCTCAAGATCAGCCAGATCGTCGATCGGCCAAACTGGACAGTGACCGCCTATCTGCCTTTGGGGATATTCTCGTGACGCGAATCAGGCTAACTTGAACAACTCCGCTGCCGTGTCACCAAGAATGCGGCCTCGTTGTCGGCGGCTAACGGCGCTCTCAATGCCATCCATCGCGCCTGTGACGTCACCGATGACATGCGGGTAATCGGAACCGAACAGGATGTGATCGTCACCGACTGTTTCAATGGCGCACTTGAGAGATGGGCCGTGAAATGAAACGGTGTCAAAGTAGAGCCGCTCGATGATTTCCGATGGTGGGCGGTTGATCTCCTGGCACTCTTCGTAATTGCGCCAGCCAGCGTCGAGGCGACCAGTCAAATATGGGATCGCGCCGCCGAGGTGACCGACGATTACATGAATGCCGAGGAACCGCCCGAAAAAGTTGGAGAAGATCAGCCGTGAGACCGAAAGCGTCGTGTCGAACATGAAGCCCACCAGTGGAGCCAGCGCGTACTGATTCATCGCTTCGATCCCCGACGGGATCATCGGGTGGATCATCATGACGGCCCCTCGCCGGTTCGCCTCTTCATAAAAGGGATCGAATCGCGGATCGTCAATCGGCGCGCCGTCGATGTTGGCACCGATCAGGAATCCCGGCATCCCATGGACATCCATGCAGCGAACGAGTTCAGCGATGGCGGAGTCAATATCTGCTGTGAGCGGAATACTCGCCAGCGCTCGGAAGCGATCGGGATACGATTGCGTCAAGCCTGCCAGGTAGTCGTTCGTCAATACGGCCATGTCGATCGCTTCCTGGCCCTCCAGGAAATTCAGGTTCGGGAGCGAGAGCGAAAGGATCTGCACATCGATCCCTGCCGCGTCCATCGCCGCGATCCGGTCGGACGGATCGACCATCGCCTGGGTGACCGTCAGGAAGCGTGAATCCTGCTCCTTGATGATCAACTGGTCGTTCTGGCCGCGCTCGACCTGATACCGCCCGGAATCGAGCAACTTCTGCAGGTATTCCGGTGGCTGGGCATGAGTGTGAACATCGACGCG
Organism: Thermomicrobiales bacterium; assembly: GCA_041751795.1. Classification (GTDB taxonomy): domain Bacteria; phylum Chloroflexota; class Chloroflexia; order Thermomicrobiales; family CFX8; genus JBBECJ01. The sequence goes on along the minus strand of JBGSWU010000430.1, from coordinate 7,497 downwards.
CATCAGTCGCTCTCTTTCGTCTCATCAGATACGTATGTCAAAATCGTTTAATCGGTGCACGTTCATACGAGGCAACGACTCGATCGTCCATTGCACGATCGGCTTGACTACCCGTTAATCTCACGCCGCTCGAACGCGAGCATCGCGAGCAGGTAGAAACCGATGCCAGTGCCGGTTAGAACAGCGACGTGTGCCCAGTCGAGTGGACCAATTAATGGGTCTCCCCAGTTGTAGTAATACATCGGCAGGAAGCGATTGTAGGTGACCAGCGTCGTAACGAACTCCGTCAGCGAATTGAGCATGTAGGCGGCCACGACAACCCCAGTCGTCAGCAACGCTGCCCACATTCGACTCTTGAAAACCGCTGAGCAGAACAGCCCGAAACCAAGGACCCAGATGCCCCAGGGAATGGCTGCTACCAGCGAAGCCGCGAGCAGCGCGAGGTCGATGTCCACACCAGCAACCACGGCACCAAGGACCGCGCCGAGTGCCATCGCAAGTGTGATAGCGACAAGCCCAACGGCGATCGCCAACGCCTTTTCGGTCAGCACGCGCCAGCGTGGGATTGGCCGAGCCATGAGCACACCAAGGGTCTTCTCATTTTCTTCACCAGCGATCGCAGCACTGGCGGCGATGATCAGGAAGATCGCGAGGAACAGCGGCAGAAAGGAAAAGAACTGCACGTTGAGGAATCCCTCAGGCGTGCCAGGGTTTTCGCTTCCGAGGATTGCCGACGCAGCGGGGCCAGTCAGCCCCTCGAACAACCCTTCGTTCGCTGTGGAAAACGACGGGTAGATGTAGAGGACGAAGAACGCGAGCGTGGCGAGACCCAGGCAGAATGCAAGGATGTTCCAACGCAGATCGTAGAGGGTTTTTGTGAAGATCGATTGCATCATCGCCGGGCGTCCGTTTCGCTAACAGTCGAGTTACCATCGGTTGTTGGGACGACGACGAGCAGTCGTTCGTCGACTGCCTGGTCATCAGAATCGCGCTCATCAGCATCGATCTGAAGATGGTCAGCGTTGTTGATCTCGTCCGTAGAATAGGTTCCATTCGTCCCATTCGAGTCGGGCATTGTCGCGTCCGTTTCGCCGTAATAGCCGAGGAAGATCTCTTCAAGCGAAACATCCTCGGAGTAAAAGTCGACGATGTTGTGACGCGAGGCCAGTTTGACGATCGGATCCATGTTCTCCCGGACCATCAAATCCACAGCGTGCGGATTACCGTTCAGGCGAGCGTCGGAAACGCCGGGAATTGCACTCAGTTCTTCGAGTGGAACAGTGCCATCGAAGACGATTTTCATCCGGCGCGGTGCAATGGTCTTTAACTCCTCGACCGTTCCGACCCGCGATAGTTCACCGTCGCGAATAATTGCGACCCGATCGCAGATCCGCTCTGCTTCGGCAAGCACATGGGACGAGAAGAAGACGGTCATACCCTGGTCGCTGGCGTCCTGGAGAATCCGGTACACCTCGTGGCGAACGAGTGGATCGAGCGCGTTGGTCGGCTCGTCCAGGATCGCCAGTTCCGGCTTATGGAGCAGCGACTGGACGATGCCAACCTTCTGCTTATTCCCCTGCGAGAGTGAGCCGATCTTCGCATCGACGTCGGTGACCTTCAGCCGCTCGGATAACTCCAGCGCATAGGTCAGATCTTTCACACCATACAGTGATCCGGAATATTCGTAGAGTTGCCGTGGCGAGAGGTTCTCGTACAGTGCCAACTCGCCCGGCAGATAACCGATCCTGCGACGGACACTCGTGCCATGTTTGCGGACATCGCGGCCGAAGATTTCCGCCGTGCCGCTGCTCGGGCGTATCAGGTCCAGAAGCATCCGAATTGTCGTCGATTTCCCGGCCCCGTTCGGTCCGAGGAATCCGTATATCTCGCCTTGAGTCACGTCAAGGTCGAGATCACGAACTGCAACGAACTTGCCGAAGCGTTTGGTCAGTTTATTGGTACGAAGAATGTTTTCCACTGATCCCCTCCGCAGGCCCTTCACCGGGCCGCCAGGTTCTGAATGCGCAACGTCAAGTCCGTCTTCATCAGTCGTACGATACTGAGACGGTGCGGACGGTCGTACGGTGCGTGTAACGCAAGCGCTATGCCTGACTGGGTGGGAAGACAGTTAACCGACACGAACCCGCCTCGGATTCGCTCATGTTCGATGGTTGGTTAGATTGGTAAGTTGTAGGTTTCCGCGACACAACTCAGGATTTCGGTTGTCACGAGATTGATGACCGCGTCCTTCTCGTCCTCCGCTGCGCCGGGTTCCTGACCGAGGATGAGGACTTCCTCAGTTGTCAGCGTTGGTCTGACCTGCGAAGCGCACTCGCTCGTTTCGGCAATGATCGGGTCGGCCAGACCAACGAGTTCGGACGGCAGTTGCGTTTCGAGGCAGGCGCGGATGATGTTGTCTGACAGCGTCGTGTTTTCACGATACAGCGAAAGCAACAATGCTGGTGTCAGGTTTCGCTCGAAACACGACTGGATCGAATCGTCTGGTTCAACTGCGACCGTCGCCAGCGCAACGTCGCCGTCAGCCGCCCCGCGCGTTTCTGCTGGCTCGCCGTTATCCAGATACGGCACATCTGGCCCGAAGTACCAGAGGGCCGCTGCCCCACCAGCGACGATCAACACAACGAGAACAATGACTCCGAGACAGCCTCGCATATCCACACCCTTTCATGGCTGTCGGAAGGAGAAGCAAGAACGACGCCGACATTCATGATGGTCGTCACGTCAGTCCGCTGGAGTTGCCGTCACCTGTTCCGAGGACGTTGCAAGGCTTGGAAGAGTGGGCTTCGTAGCGAAGGCGAAGAAGATCGAGCCGAGCCCGGCGAGGGTTGCCATGACGGTGAAGCCAATGCGGTAACTGCCAGTAGCGTCAGCAGTGATTCCGGCGACAAGCGGCCCGGAGACGTTGCCGAACATGATGATCAGGGACGAGAAACCCATGATGACACCGAACGACTTCCGGCCGAAGTAGTCGGCGCGAATCGCCTGCATCAACGGCCCACGCATACCCCATGCTGTTCCGTGGACGACGGCGAAAACGAGCACCCAGAACAACCCCGACCCAAACGCCAGCGCATACAGTCCCGCTGAATGGCCAAACATCGCGAACATCGCGATCTTGCGCTTCTCGAAGCGGTCGCCAAGGAACCCGCCAACGATCTGCCCGACCATCGTGACTGCCGTCATGATCGAAACGATGACGGCTGCACCAGTGACAGAGAAGCCCTGGTCCTCTTTGAGATAAACAACCAGGTGGACCATGATCGCTGAGACAACGAGAACGGCCAGCGCATGACCGAAGCCGATGAACCAGAAGGCACGCGTCCGCAACGCCTGACGTGGGGTAAAGTTGACTCGCTCGACAACCGGGGCGGCAACGACGTCGTCGTCGATCCGCTCCGCGGGACGTTCGCCGTCCGGAAGCAGGCCGTAGGCTTCGGGTTCATTACGCATCATCTGCACGAGCGGCAGGCCGACGACGAGGACGATGACTCCGGATATGATCGCGGTCGTCCTCCAGCCGAGTTCGACCAGTGACCACGCGACCAGTGGTACGAGAATGCCGCCGATGCTCATTCCAGTTTGCATGAATGCCATCGCCGTCGCTCGGCGTCGTTCGAACCACTGGACGACGACTGTGGTGACCGACATGAAGCCACTCAGGCTTGCGCCAACGGCCATCGTCAGGAAGGCGAGATAAAACATCAGCAGGGAGTTGATCTGGGAAAAGAAGAAGAAACCCGAGGCGAGAATGACGATCCCGATCCGCATGATCGTCCGGGCACCGAAACGGTCGAGCATCCAGCCTTGTGGCGGGCCGAGCAGGCCACTTTCGACACGCTGCAACGACGCAGCGCCCGAAAGGGCGGTCTTGCTCCAGCCGAACTCGTCGCGTAGGACGGCCGCGTACGCACCATAGCCCTGCATCAGCAGCACTGTTTGCAGCACCTGGATGCCGGCTGCCGCCGCGACGATCCACCAGCCAACAAATGCTCCGCGTGCCCGCTCCCGGACACGCCCCGCCGCCATCACGTTGATCTCGCTCACTCCCCAGGACTGATGTTCCCCTTGCGCAACATGGTAGCACGGCCATGACATGGCGTTCGGCGCAGACCGCTGCCGAGGAACGACAATCGCAATCGTCGGGACGCGTGAGTTGCTGCTTCCGACAACTGCATCCCGCAGATGTTGCGTCCTGCATGAGTTGACCTGAATCTCGCTGAGCGCGCGTTTCGTCACGCCGACACGTTCTGGACGATGCAGTCCGATACAATATGCGGGGTTCTGATTTCATTCCAGCACTCGACACGATCGATGGGCGGGTCCGACGTGGCCTGGTTGCCTGTGTATGAATAGTAGGTCATGACGGATCGCCGACCGAAATGGCATCTAAAGATGCCGCGACGACGACTGACACGCCGTCAGCTGTTGACGACCGCAGCGCTTTCCGCTGCGAGCGTCGCGGTGTCGTTGAAAACACAGACATCACAGGACGATCCACCAACGATCCTGGGCAAACTCGCGGCACCATTGACGCGGCCGCTCATCCAACCACTGGCCCAGCCAGTGACGAGTGCCAGCGAACCGATTCCTTTCGAAAACCACACCGGCTGGGCATACACCTGCGACGATTTCATCTCGCCCGAGCAGATGCGGGACGATATGTTCCGGATGCGCGACATGGGCTGCACGTCCATCTACATCGGTCACGACAATCCAGCACGCTCCGGTTGGGGCTCGGCTGAGCCAGGACTCTCGTTCGCCGTCTGGTACGAACTCGAAACCGGTGGCCCGGACGCCGAAGCCGCCGAGCAGAAGTTCAAAACGATCGTCCAGGGCATCGAAGCGGCACGCGAGGCCGATCTGCAAGTCGTCCTGCCGATCGACTACCAGATTCAGAATGGGCCAGCCTGGGCACGGGACCATCCGAACGATCTGGCATTAGGGCCGGACGGCGCTCCGCTCAGTTCGTATTCGGACCCAATCGCGTCACCATATTCGGAAACGTTTCGACGCGACAAGCGCGCCTACTACGAGTGGGTCCATTCGCGGCTCCTCTCTGTTTACCCACACATCGCTGCACTCAACCTCGGCGACGAGCCAAGTGGAAGTGATTACTCACCCCACGCGATGGCAGTCTTCGAGCAGCGCTATGGCGTGCCGTGGGAAGCGGCCAGCAGTTGGCAACGTGGCGATTTTCAGGCGGGTGTCGTCGCTGACTACGCGATCTGGAGCTCCTGGCAGTGGTATCTCATCGACCCGACGATGCGAACGATGTTTACCTTCCACATTGAACGATCTCGTCCATTCTTCCCCTGCCTGGAGCGGACCTTTCGACAGACCCCACCGACGTTCATCGTCTCATGTGACTCGCATCTCCACGATGCTCCGGAAGGGGTACCGCTGACGTGGCAGGACCGGAACCTGCTCCACAATCTCTGCCGGCAACTTGGGATCTGGTCGTGGAGTACCGGCAAGGATGTCATGCCCTGGCACAGCGTGAACCACTGGGGGCTGAAGGACGGCGGTATTCCGGAAGCGCTCGATAATCACGCGATCGCCATCAACGAGACGCGAAACGCCGGTGGGCGCATCACCAAGACGCTGGCCTGGGGTTGGAACATTCGCTGGCAGGGTCTGTTTCGCGATGAAGGGAACTTCGCCCACGTCGATAAGGAAGCGATGCTCTCAGCCGTGTCCGATGCGATGAAAGCATCGCGCGACGGTTTGTCAGAGCGCCTCGACCCAGCGCCACATACCGTCCTCTACTTTCCGTCGAAAACGCTCTACGGATTGGTCGACGAGATCGGCGATCCGTTTACGTTCGACCAGACCCCATGGTTCGACATCACCGGAATCGATTTCACCAGTGAACGCTACATCACGTTGACTGATGGCCCGGCCCTCGAAGAAGCGGCGCGTCGAGGATGGCCAATTATTCAGGTTGGCAGCGACACCCAGGTTGGGCCGGTGGAGAGTATCAACTACCTGCCAGTCGATGTCCGCGAAGTCCAGTCCGGCGCACTCTGGTATGGCCAGACATCCTGGGCTGCAACGCAAGCCGTCCATCAGGCAGCCGAAGCGTATGAGTCGCTGGGATTGAACTGGTCCAAGGAGGTCGGACTCTATAAGGGATCGATCTTCGCAAACGGCAAGCAGGGGCGGTACTACGAGTACGTCGTCTTCGAGCGCGTCATCTTCCATGCGGTTGGGGATCGCTTCGAAACGACGCTCGTCTTCCGCGACCTCGCCAGTAGCAGCCTGGAACTGGGCGAGGGGAACCGGCGATTCCTTCCATTCCCGGATCAGATCGTCGAGCGGCTGGCAAGCACACCGATTATCGGCGATCCAGGTTCACAGGCGCCATCATTCACTGCGCTGCGCCCTCACCTGACGCTCGAAGGGGAGAATCAGGACATCGACCGAACTGGCGAAATCGTCAACGTGTCGATCGCAGCCGATGGAACGCTCGGAACGTACGACGATTCACCAATCAGAGACATCGTTTACATCACCTACGACAATGGACATAACATCCCGAATGTGCTGTACAACGAGATCGTTCGTCGCTATGGCAGGGAAATCTCTGACTGGTGGCCACGCATCGGGCGGCCAATCGGTCGAGCATTCTGGACACAGTCCCTCATCGGCGACGAAGGATTGAAGTGGGTGCTGACCCAGCCGTACGAGCGCGGCATCCTGACCTACCACCCGCATTACGTCGACCAGCCACAGTTCGTCATCCAGGGCGCGCTGATCGGAAACCTGCTCCTCAGACTGGTCAACGGTTCAGACGACCCGTATCGACCGGAGTACCACGACGCCTTCACATGGGAGTAGGCGGGCGTTAGATCCGAGCATTCCTTCGATCGAGACTCCTACGTCACCACGTCTTTCGCACCTAGCCGACGCATGATCACATCGTAGATCTCGCGAGTTGGGGGTTCGGTCAGGAAGTGGGCAATCCGGGCGACCTGGTTCTGGTAGTTGCCACTCGTTTCGCTGGCATACATCGCTGACTCGGAGTCCCAGAAGGTGAAGTGAACCGTCTTTCCAGTCGAGCGGTTGCCAAGGCCGAGAAAGCCGCGATGTCCTCGTTGACGCTGCGCGTTCGCAAGGACCGTCGTCCGGATGATCGCGAACGCTTCGTCAATTGTCTCAGGGCGAACACGAACGGTTGTGACCCGCGCGTATTCCAGATCGTCATCGAGCCGGTTCGATTGCTTCGGCATCGCGTGGATGATGACGTCGTACTCTTCCCGAATCGGTGGAACGGCAAACAGGCTGCCTGTCCCTGTCAGCACTTCGTCGGCGATCTCGCCTGACAACTCCATTGATTCCTGCGAATCGTACAGGGCGATCGCCATTCCCTGACCGGTGTCTCGATCACCGAGCGCCAGCATCCCGTTGAACCCGACCTCACGCTGTTCAGCATGCGTCGCCCAGCGATTGTAGAGTCGAATCGCATCGTCCATCTTC
>JBGSWU010000429.1:0-23807 GCA_041751795.1 Thermomicrobiales bacterium | reverse complement strand
CGCGTGAACGCAACCAGACGCCAGGTAGAACCGGTCGCGCAGTTTGATTTCTACCTGCCCGCCAGGTTCATACATCGCCAGCAGGATTGCCGGGTCTGCGCAGCGGCATTCCCAGCGTTGCTTCGGGACGCGCTTTCGCGTTGCCCCAATCGATGGTTCCGGCATCTGTGTCACCCCCTCTCTCATCCTTATCATCGTCGGTATCGTCATCGGCGTTTCACGCGCATCATGAGCGCAGCTTTCTACGCGGTTGGACAAAGCGCGCCGGCACAACCAGCCGCTCGCCACCCGTCGTTGTCAGTCGATCGATGGCAGCATTCAGTTTTCGCGTTTTCTCGTCGGCATCATCGAACAACGAGAGTTGCCGTGCTGCGGCCAGCCCTGTCATCCTAACGCCAAGCAATCGAACCGGACTATCCCGTTCAGCCAGCGCCCGCGTCAGCAGGACTCGCGCCAGCCGGTGAATCTCCTGATGGGCATCAGTCGCCTTCCCCAGCGATTGCTGACGCGTGATCGTCGTGAAGTCGTTGTAACGCAACTTGAGGGTCACCGTTGTGCCGGTCAATCCCTTTCGTCGCAGTTCGGCTCCCGTCTCCTCCGACAGGTGATAGAGCGGAGCGTCCAGCTCACGAAGACCGCGCAGATCGCGGCCAAACGTCTCCTCATGACCAATCGACTTCTGCGGATCACGATCCCACTCCGGTCGAACCGGACGGTCATCCTCGCCCCGCGCACGCGCTCGTAATCGCTCGGCATCGTTGCCAGCAATTGTCCGGAGCAGCACCTCCGGCGCATTGGCGAGTTCACCCAGTGTCTGGATGCCACTGTCGCGCAACCGCTGGGCCGACTTTGGCCCAACGCCCGGCAACCGATCGATCGGCAACGGTGCAAACGTCGCCGCTTCGTCACCGGGCTGAACGACACAGAGTCCGTCCGGCTTGTCGAGGTCGGAGGCGATCTTCGCGACCAGCTTGTTTCTGGCCACGCCGAGTGACACCGCCAGGCCAAGTTCATCACGTACTCGCCGCTTCAACTCGCGCGCCAGTGCTGCCGCACCACCAAAGAGCCGGTCGGAATCGCTGGCATCGAGGTAGGCCTCGTCGATGCTGACGACTTCAACCAGCGGTGAGAACGAGTCGAGGATCGTCCGAAAACGACCCGACAACTCGCGGTAGTAGCGATGGTCCCCTCGTACGATGACGAGGTCAGGACACAATCGCAGCGCCTCAGCCATCGGCATCGCTGATCGGACCCCGAACACCCGCGCTGGATAACTGGCCGCGGCGACGACGCCACGACCATCTGGCGATCCGCCAACGACAACTGGCAGGCCTGTCAACTCAGGTCGGCGCAACACTTCCGCAGCCGCGAAGAATGCATCCAGATCAGCATGGATGACCCATCGTCGTCTTCCGCGACCGCCCACCGGTGCCTCCTCCAACCCGTTGACTCCTTGAATTAGAACAGATGTTCTAATTCTGACATGATCTTAGAACGCCGTTCGTTCGCTGTCAATCCTGTTCCCGACTGTCACAACCGTGGGGAGCGCTGAATTCTACGCAATGGACCAGGTTTTCCTGTCGCGAAGCGTGGAGATTCTCAAAGGCCATCGACGGTACCACCCAGGAACGCGAATCGTCGTTCCACGTCAATCGGATGACCCGTCGAAGATTAGGAAGTCTGTCCCATACGCTGGCCCGAATTCACTTCGTAGGATGACGTGTGACTTATCGCACCATCGAGGAATCACGCATGTCGTCGATTGCAGTACGAAGACAACCAGCCGTCGACCGAAGCTGGCTATCACTGCTGCTGTCAGATCGACCGATCCGCGCCTTGCTGTTGCTCGCAGTGATCGTCGTCGCAATCTACCTCGTTGGCCAGCCATCCGGCGCAACTGGCACCGTGCTCACCAACGGCATCTTTATCCTCGTATCGGCAGGTGCTGCAATGCTCTGCTTTCGAACGGGCCGCAAACTCGGCGACAGTGGCCTACCATGGCACTTGTTCGGCGCCGGTTGCGGCGCGTGGCTCCTCGGACAATTGGTCTGGGGCTGGTACGACGTCGTGCTTTGGACCACCATCCCTTACCCGTCCCTGGCCGATCTCGGGTACACCATGTTTTACCCGTTCATGTTCATCGGTGTCGCACTGCTGATCCGCAGCCGCGTCAGTGATTTGCCTGCCGTCGAAACCCTCCTGGATAGCCTGATCGTCGTAGCCTCATTCGCACTCATCGCAAATGAAGTTGTCGTCACACCACTAACCGGACCAGGTGACCTGTCGTTGATGGAACTGGCCATCACGCTGGCATGGGAAGTCAGCACGGTTGGCCTCGTCATGCTGGCAGCAATCGCAATCCTCGTTCGATCCGATCTGCTGACTAGAGGACCACTCGGTATCCTGCTGCTCGGCTTTCTCACGTTTTCCGTCGCGAATGTCCTCTATGGACACATGGCGCTGAACGACACCTATTCGGTTGGATCACCGGTCGATCTGGGCTGGCAGCTTGGCTTCATCTCCTTTGGAATCGCCGCACTCGTCGCCACACATGGCAACAGCGAAGCGACGGAACCAGTTGACCATCAACGCCGGAACCGCGCCGCAATCGCCCGGATAACCCTGATGGTGCTCAGCGTTCTCGCCGTCACTTGTATGTCCGCGTACGTAGCAGCCCAACCCCAGTCGTCTCTGACGGTGATTGTCCTTGTTCTCGTCGCTGGTGGACTCTTGGCCGTTCGTCTCGGCTACGCGGCCATGCAGACCGAGCATCTGGATCGCCGGACGCGCGAACGTGACCGGTTGGCGGGTGTCGTCGCCGCATCGAATGCAATCAGTTCAACCCTCGATATCGAGCATCTGCTGCCGCGCCTCGCTTCGGCTGCCGCCGATGCAGTCGGCCGAGCTCGCGCCGAGGTGTGCGTCTTTTCTGAAGCAATGACCAGCGTCGAGATAAGTGCAACGGCAGGAGTCAATCCTGCTGAGATCCACAGGATGTCGTCGATCCTCAATGCGCGTATCGGCGCGTTTCCAGCTGAGCGACGAGTGATGGAAACACTCGCGCCAACGCAACAAACGTACGACGAACCTGGCATCCCTCCCGACATCTCAGCGATCTTCGAGGAACTCGGAAAACTCCAGACACTGGTAACGCCACTGATCGCTCACGATCGCGTCGTCGGTGTGTTTAACACGTGGACCCCGTTCGATACCGTGCCGTTCACTCAGGCAGACATTGCTGCTGCGACGGCGATCGGTCAACAGGCGGGGCTGGCGATTCACAACGCCCGGCTGCTGATGGAGACTCGACGGCACGCGACCGAACAGGCCGCATTGCTGCGTGTCAGCCGGGCCGCAGTGTCCAGCCTTGACGTTGAAGTCATTCTGGCTGAGATTGCCCAGGCCAGTCTTGGCGTCGCAAACGCAGAAGCCTGCTCAATCGAGATATGGGATCCAGCGAAAGACATTACGATTCTCGCAGCCGAGGCGACAATCGACGATTGGCCCGGTACGTCAGCTGTCGGCAAACAGATATCGTTCGACGACTGGCCGATCACCCGCATAGTCCTCGAACAACAGGAAACGATAAATGTCCTTGCGACAGATGCTGCACTGAGCAATCAGGAGCGCGCGCATCTTGCCAGCGACAACACACGAAGCGTGTTGATGGTGCCGCTCATCGTCGATGCTGTCTCGATCGGCGTCCTCGACCTCTTTTCGCGCAACCCACGCCGGTTTTCAGAGGATGAGGTTCGTCTGGCACACGAACTGGCGAATCAGATTTCCATCGCGATTGACCGAGCCAGGCTCCACGACGCACTCAGGATACGTGCCGACACCGATGGTTTGACCGGTGTCCTCAACCACCGCGCAATCCTCGAACGACTCGATGCAGAAATCGCGCGAACGCATCGTGGTGGTCCGCCGCTCTCGATTCTCATGATCGACCTCGACGGCTTCAAACAGGTGAACGATATCCATGGCCACCAGGTCGGCGATCAGATGCTGCGCGAAACCGCCGACTTCCTTCGCGCTGGAATCCGCGAAATCGATCACATCGGACGCTACGGCGGTGATGAGTTTCTCCTGATCCTGCCGAATACCAATTCAACCGGTGCGCACCACTTTGCCAACCGAATGCTCGATCTGGCTGAAGACGCGATCGTCTCGATCGACGAAAAGCGCTTCCCGATCCAACTCTCGGCAGGCATTGCCTCGACTCCCGAAGACGGCACTACCCGCCAGGAGATTATCACCGTCGCCGATGCCCGGATGTACGAATCTAAGTCGGCCAGACGCTGAATTTTCATCGGGACGTCACACTGAAGCGAACGCCACCCGCCGAAGCAGCGATCCTTTGATAGAAACACCGTTTCTACATGCAGCTCTACGCCTGCTTTGTTCCAGCAGGTGCCACCGCATGATCTGGGTTCCCGCTCCCGGCATCATCCTCCGTCGAATCGGCGGTTCCGCCATCCTCGGCAACAGCAACAACGACGTCGGCATCTGCTTGAACCGCTGCGTGTTCGAGGACAACCACATTGCGCCAGTCCCAGGCAGCCCACCCAAGCGACGCAAGGTTTCCAGCCAGCACGACGATCAACAGACCGCTGAGCCACGGATAGATCCACGCATGAAACCAGATATGTGAAACAACATAACCGATCAACTCAGGCTCAGGCTTCCCCATCGCCGGGCTGATTCTCAGCGACACCACGTGTGCCGTGTCTCGCATCCCGCGCGCAACCGTGATCCGTTCACGTGAGCCTTCGCCGGTGTCGAATGTCAGCGTCTCACCCAACCTGCCGTCGATAATGCGTTCGATCTCCCCTGCACCGGACACAAGGAGATCAACGCGCTCACCTGACACATACAGATCGATCGGTTCACCCGACTCGATCGACTCCCGCTGCGCTGCCGAGATCTCATATGATCCAGTGCCGTTGACACCGATCCGAGCCGACCGCTGCTGCAACGCCAGGTACGCCGGTCGCGGGGCAAAATCATGATCGACGAGCGCGAACCCGCGCGTCGGATTGCCCACCTGGTCCGGAGCATCAGGTGGGTGTGGGAAGCGAAACGCCCATACCGCCATCACGCCCATCCACGGCCACTCACGCTGCGCCCGGAGATACCCTTGCGCCAGATACTCGGCCTGTTGCTCCTCGCTAACCGGCTCGCCCCACGGGGACGGTTGACCATCCCAATCGTCAGGCAACGCGACCCAGCCATACTCGACCGCCCAGACTGGCGTGTCAGCATCGCCGTTACGAACCATGATCTCCCGTGTCTGAACCGGGCGGGAAAAGTTGTTCCGCGCAAAGTCAGTCCGCCGGTCCCACGGGGAATATCCATAGCCGTAAACCATCACCGAAACGATGTCAAAATAGGCAGCCCCGCCCAGGTCGTAGACGCGCTGGAGGAACAGCAGGTCGCTAAGGTTCGCCGGGCCGGTCTGGTCGGTCGGGGCGAGACCCGCCAGCAGGATAACGACCTCCGGATTCGCCGCACGCGCCGCCTCAGCCCCGGCAGCCAGCAACTGGACGTACTCCAGTGGATCGATCGGCTTGCCGCCCCACTCCCCTTCCAGATTTGGTTCATTCCAGATCTGAACATAGGTCACTCGACCACGATAGCGTGTGACAACCTGCTCGACGAAGTTGGCGTAGTCCGACAATCGGTCAGGCGGACCGTCGATCAGCGGGTTCGGCTGGCCCGCTTTCGCCCACGGCGGCGGCTTTTCGAGCCGGGCGATGATCTGCAGTCCACGCGCCGTGGCCTCATCAACGATCCGGTCGTACTTTTCCCAGGTCGAGCGGCCATCCGCGTCGACGTAGACACCGGACTGCGGCTCAATCTCGTACCAACCGAAAATCTGGCGGATGTAGCCGTAGCCACCATCGCGGATCATGTCCAGCGACCGCTCGACAACAGCGGGGTCCGGCTCCTCATTCAGGAACGTGTTGATCCCCATCGGATTGACGTTCGTGTACGGCATCGGGTCATACGCTCGTCCGGTGGCGACACCACGGGTGTAGAACGCCTCGGCGACGGGGACCAGCAGGAGCGTTCCAACAAGCCCAACGATCGCAATGACGTGCAAAGCAAGCCGAACCGCGAGGTTGTCACCGCGTAATGATGCATGGAGCCAGACTGGAATCACTGGCCGCGCTCGATACGGATGATGAGCCATACCCCGGCCCGTTCAGGCACGCGGAAACGACTCGCATCCTGGGAATGGCGCACATCCACATCGCTCATGACGCAGAGTGTATCGTGTGCACCATTCATCGTTCTCGACGATTTCTCCGACGCCCGCATAGTCACTGCCGGATCACTCTCGATAACAGCCAACTGGTGAAATTACACAACCATAAGGTTGAGAAACCCGCCCCACTGCGGCAAAATACACACGTGCCCGGTCACGACCGACAGGGATCGTCGTGCCGCCGGCACGCTGGAGGGGAATATTCACATGCCAACACTTACTGAAGACCAGATCATCGAGGCAATCCGACCGGTTCAGGATCCTGACCTCGGTCGATCACTGGTCGAACTCAATATGGTCAAGGGCATCGAAATCAACGGCAGTCGGATCACGATCAATGTCGAGTTGACGACACCGGCCTGTCCGCTACGCGGCAAGATCGAGGACGATGTTCGCGCTGCCGCCGTTACCGTCCCAGGCGTCGATGACGTCAGCGTCGCGTTCACGTCGCGCGTTCGCTCCAGCGGTATGGGTATGCCGGACAAGACACCACTCTCCGGCGTTAAGAACGTCATCGCCGTCGCATCGGGCAAGGGCGGAGTTGGGAAGTCAACTGTCGCGGTCAACATCGCTGCGTCGCTGGCCCGTGATGGCGCGAAGGTCGGTCTGCTCGATGCCGATGTCTACGGCCCAAGCATTCCGCTGATGATGGGCACGAGCGCCAAGCCGATCATGCAGGAAAACAAGATCGTCCCGCTCGAAGCGTTCGGTGTCAAGATTATGTCGATCGGATTCCTACTGGATGCCGATCGCGCCCTGATCTGGCGTGGACCACTGGTTGCCCAGTTGATCAACCAGTTCCTGAACGAAGTTGCCTGGGGTGAACTCGATTACCTCGTCATTGACCTTCCACCCGGCACGGGTGACGTTCAACTCACCCTCGTCCAGAAGATCCCGCTCTCGGGTGCTGTCATCGTTACCACCCCACAGGATGTCGCACTCGCCGATGCCGTGAAGGGCATCCAGATGTTCCAGGAAGTGAAGACGCCGATCCTGGGGATTATCGAGAACATGTCGTTCTACGTGTGCCCATCGTGCGGCGAACGCAGCGAAATCTTCGGCTACGGTGGCGGCGAACGCACTGCCGAGCGCTACAACGTTCCGCTCCTTGGCCGCATCCCGCTGGACACAGCCGTACGCCAGGGTGGCGACATCGGCCACCCAATCACCGTCTCGGAACCGGAATCACCTCCAGGAGAAGCCTTCCGTGACGCTGCCCGGCAGTGCGCCCGCCGTCTCGCCATCGACGCCGTCGCCAAGCCACGTCGTGCCGTCATCCAGCTCAAGCAGGCCCGCTAAGCGCGGGTATCGCCTGCCCCAACTGTCATCACACACCACCATCGAAGCCGTACCCTGGCGGGGTACGGCTTCGATCTCTATCAGGCTACGGAAGCACGACCCCCGTCCCCGTAGGGATAGGTCTCAGACCTGTCAACGGCCCGCAGGCCGCCGGTTCGCCCCATGGCATTCTCAACCAGGCCGCAGACGCCTGCGTCCATGTGCAACAATCCCTGTGTTACACCGTCGGCATGCGGGCCGCGAACCGAATTGAGATCGATCCCTACGCGAGCCAGGTAACGCCTTCGGAGTCCACTTCAGTCCCCATCGGGAGCACCTGCAGGAATGAGCCAGCCACGCTCACGCGCGTTCGGCGCGCTGAATCCCCGACGCAACGCTTGCCAGCCAAGCACCAGCATTGGAACGACTGTCACAACGATCGTTGCAGTCGACACTGCAATCCCGACCTGCAACCACTGTGGTTCGTAGCGGAACTCGACAATGTGGTTCCCCGCCGGGATCGACACCGCCCGCAGCAGATGATCGGCGACCAGCACCGGCGTTCGCTCGCCGTCAACATAGGCCCGCCACCCCGGATCGTAAGAGTCGCTGACCACCAGTAACCCCGGTGCATCCGTCGATGTGGCCATCCGCAATGTCTCCGGCTCAGTGTCCAGCATCGTCACCCGATCCGCAGACGCATCCGTCGCCTGACGTAGTTCTGGCGGCTCAGTCTCAAGCAGCGCGACCCGCCGTCCATCGACCTCGCCAGAAGACAGCAACGTCAACGCATCACCAGGTGCCACCTGCCGAGCCTCATGGACAATCCATGCTCGCGGCAACGCTTCAAGATTCTCCAGGATATGAATCTGTTCATCCTCGTAGATCGTCGTGAGTTCGGGGTTCAGTTCGAGAAACTCCGATCCGTCGGTGAGGTCTTCGGTCGGGACGATGATGTAGCGGACATGGAGCAGGTCGAGTAACGGAGAATTGAGGCCCACCGGATAGACGTTCGCGTCGTGATACTCCTGCGGACGCCCGTTCAATGCCGTGAGGTACTCAACGAACCGCATTGGCTGAACCGGGTTGTAGCCTTGCGCGTCTTCCAGCCCGTGCAGCGTCCCGCGATTGTTCACCAACAGCGCACCAGTCTCTGGCGACGCGAACTGATATCGGTAGAGCACCATCTGCCCATCCGCGATGGCCCGCTGATCCTGATCAAATCCGATATACCGGCCAGGCGCAGCGATTCCTCGTTTCCTCAAGGTCTCAACCGCGCCCGTCGGTGCGAAGTAGGCATCGACATCAACACGATGGAAGCCGCCGTACGGCGCCTGCCCGGCAATCCCATCAAAGCCCAGCAGCAAGTCAACGGCAACGGCGACGGCGAGAATGCCAGGGATAGCCAAGCGCAGCGCTGGAACCGTGCCGACCACAATCACCGCTGCAAGCGTAACCGCCAGGAGGACCGAGCCAATCGCCACGACTGGCATTCCAGTTTCAAAGCCCAGTTGCGCCGCAACGCCGACAAGCGGCACCCCAACCACCGCCAGCATCTGACCGCGAGACAATCGTCGCCGGACGAGTGTGTCAACGGCTGCTCCGGCGAGCATCGCAAAGGCCAGGTAGCCAACAACGGCAACCCGTTCGGGCCAGTGCCTATGCAACTCCTCGAAGCGAGGGAGGACGGTGTAGAGCAGCAGGTGTAGGGGCGTCGTCCACGGCGTCGCAAGGACCAGCGCAGCAATACCGAACCCGGCGAAATAGCGCATCGCGAACCAGCCCCGGGACAGCCACAGTGCAGCGATTGCCAGAGCAAGGACCGCCGTTCCCGGATAGTGCAACGACGGTTCAAAAAAGCGATCAGCGATCATTCCCGGCGTCACGCCGCCAATCTCAGCCGCCCACGCGCTTTGCTCCTGGTATTCGCCGCCAGCGACGTTCGATCGTGCGACATAGTCGAGGCGCGGCGCGACACCAGCCGCTGCCAGCCCAAAGCCAATCGTGAGGATGACACTGCCGTGGAGAACGACATCGACTAATCGCGAGCGCATTCGGCGAGCAGGATTCTGTGGGACAAGCAACGTGCGATAGACGACGAACGCACCAAGCCCCAGCAGCAGGTAGTACGCTCCCTGGCCCAGCCATGCAGCGAGCGCCTGACTTACCGCCAGGCCCGCCACCACCCAGCCAAGCGTTCGTCGCGTCCAGTCCGGCTGTCGGATCGCGAGTTCCGCCCCCAGTAAGGCAATTGGGAACCAGGACGCTACCTCCAGCGCCGCCGGGCAACACACCGAACGTCCAAGAATCGGCCCGGACAACTGATACGCGACAGCAGCTACAAACGCACCACTCGGCAGAATCTTCAACACGCGAGCCAGCGCGTACGTGCCGAACCCCGCCAGCGTGAGATGACCGACGAGAAAGACCGGAACCGCCAGCGACAATGGCAGGAGCGTAAACACGAGCATCGCTGGCAGGTACGTCCAGCCCGACTGAGGGTCGGCGGCAAACGGCGCTCCGGCAAACTGATACGGGTTCCAGCCGGGAATCTCACCAGCCCGCAAGCGTTCACCAAGGTAGTCGTACCAGGGATAGAACTGGGTCGCGGAATCCTGGCCGATCATCGTTCCGCGATACAGCAACAATGTCGATGCCACACCCGTCACGATCGCGAGTGCCAGCAGCATCCATCCGTCCAACCGCCACCAGCGGTCTGGAACGGGTTCGACGTTCCCTGTTGTGCGATGGTGAACGTCGACTGCGCGCAACGTCGACTTCCCCTTACCGTCCACGATCCCGTACCGTCTGCGACATACAGATGGACTCCAACGATGGCGAGATGCCAGATGGTCCTCGTGCCTTCCGGTGGAGATCGCCCGATGAACCGACCAACGACCCTTTCTGGCGGTCTCGCCTCCGACGAGAAAAGCGTGAGAGCGAAAACTCCTGTGGCAGAAAGCGCTCGATGAGCACGGCAAGACCTGCTACTGCGAACCCTGCAACGATGTCGAGAACGTAGTGATTGCCGGTCACGACGACCGTCAGGCACATCATTCCAACGTGGACCGCGCCGAAAATCGCGCCGATGCGCCACCAGGGCAGTGCAGCCGCAAGCCAGAGCGCCACGATCGTTGTCCAGCCAATATGCATGCTCGGCATTGCTGCGAACTGGTTCGCCCCCCCGACGCCTTCTGAACTCGATACCGCTCCGCCGTAAACCGCAAGCGTGTCAACAAACGGGAATCCAAACGGCGTCATCAACCGGGGTGGTGCAAGCGGATACAGCGCGTACCACGGCGTCGCAATCAACGTCGCGATCATGAACACACGCCAGATGCGGCGAAAATCGATCGGTGCCAGCAGCAGACACAGCACGGCACAAACGTAGAGCGCCGGTTTGAACTGCCGGTAATACACGTTGAAGACATCGATCGACCAGGCATGTTCGATCACCCATTGCTGCATCGGTATCTCGACCCGCGTCACAGCGATCCCCAGCGCGCGTTGAAGGTCGATGATGTCGATTGCATTCGCGAAGGCGGCCTCGGGCGATCGTTGGAAATAGGTTTTGCGAAACCACGAGTACAGAATGAAGACAACCACAAGGAGGGCCATCCTCGCACTATTCGCCGCTAGCCGCGTCCAGTTCTGCGACTTAGGCAAACGGCTGTCCTACACAAGGTTTAGCGAACAGGCCAGACACTGGTTACTCCTTCTTAGCCAACCAGAAGACGGGCTTCGTCCAGAAGCAGGGGCCACCAGTTGCAGCCATCATACGACCGCCGTTGATCGGATCCGATACAGGCTCAATTTCCTCGCAGAGCAAGAAGCCTGCGCGGGTATGCAGGAACGTTTCCGCCGCACATTCAGGTTCACCCCGATGAAGCCCCTGGAACTGTAGCTGCCGCCCCACCGCTCCAACGATGGAGTGTCACCGATCGGAACGCTAAAAATGGTGATGGCCACCTACCCCGGATACCAGAACGGTCAACCACTGACTTCGCGCCGCAGATCACGTGCATCCTTGACGACGGCGCTGATATCGGCGCGCACACTCTCCAACCGTGTCCGTTCGCTGACGACGAAGCGCGTGTATGGGGCAATGGCGTCACGAATACGACGGATTGAGCGAGTCAGTTCGGCCTCGAAGCCGTCGTTCAGGACATCACTGAGTTGTCGCTCCAGTTCGGCAGACCGGCGACGTAGTTCCGACCGTGCTTTCCGCTTGCGGGCCGGCAGGATAAACAGGCCAAGACCTGCGACCGTCGCAGCGGCGAGAATGCCCGTCACATCGGCTGCAGCCGTCGTCGCCATCGCGACAACGACCGCGCCCAGGCCCACCGCCCCGACCTGAACGATCCCAGTTTGGAGCATCGCTTCCTTGACATTAGCGGCCAGCAGCGCCGCCTCGCTGTCCTGGTCGTACCGTTCGACGACCGATTCAGCCTGCCGCGCCACTTGGGTTATCAACGTCTGCCGGTCGGCAGCAAAGCGCGTCCCGACTTCGCCGACCATATCGTCACGGTATCGCTCCAGCGCGCGACGATCGAGCGTTTCAGTCACTGACTGCCAGGTGCGCAGATCCTGATTGACCATCCAGTCGATGAGTTCAGCGATCGTGTCGTCGATCTGTCGTTCGGTGTCGGCTACGACGTCCCGCTCGAATGCGTCACGAGTGCTGTCGGAACGCATCAGGTCGAAGACGCGTCCGATCCGGATGTACTCGTCGAAGAAGCGGTCAGCTCGTTCATTAAGCCGATGGACGATGTTCTCAACTCGCGTGACATACGTCGCGAATTCGCGCCGCATCTCCGCCTCGTACTCCGTCAGCAATGTCTCGATCCGCGCGATCGTCGCGGCATCCTGTTCGAGCAGCGACATCCGCTCGTCAGCAATCCCGGCATAACTGCCCAGCAACCGCTCCGCGACACCGAGCGGATTGAGCAACTTGAGCCGGATCCGCTCTTCTTCATCGAGTGTCCCGATGATGTACTCGCGCAACGCGTCGAAACGACCGCGCGGATCACCACGCTCGGCCAGTTTGGCCGAGATCGGAAAGATCAACGGCTCAATACCCAGCAGCCGAGCCATATTCCCCGAAATAAAGCCAACGACTTCCTGGATTTGCTGTTCCCCCTCCAGCAGGTCGATCTTGTTGAGGACAACGACAATCTTCTTGCCCCAATTGCGGATCTCTTCGATAAACACCCGTTCCGACTCAGTGAACGGGCGATCCGCCGATGTGACAAAGAGCACGAGATCGGAGCGTGGAACGAACCGTTGCGAGATCGACTCGTGCTCGCGCATGATCGCGTTCGTCCCCGGGGTATCGACGACATTGATTTCGCGAAGGAACGGCGCTGGATGGCGGTGGACAATGACGCCATCGCTGGTGATGTCTTCCTGCCCTGCCTCGCCATAGACGAGCAGGTGGATCATGCTCGTTGTCGGCGTAACGCCTTCCGGCATGACCGGCTCACCCAGCAGCGCGTTGATAAACGCCGACTTGCCAGCATTGAACTCACCGACGATGACAAGCAGGAACAGTGTTTCAAGCTGCTGGCGAGCCTGGCGCAGCAGCCTCAGTTCTTCATCAGCGCGATCGGATCCGGGGAAAGCGCGCGCAACCGACTCGGTTCTCGTCAACAAACCGACCGCACGCTCCCGCAAATCGTCTTCTTGCCGAGACAGGATCGAACTGCCCGCTCCAACGATACCTTTCGCCTGGTTCACAGCCCTGACCCCTTTTCGACATGCGACATCGACGATGTGAATACCACCACGCAATCTTCCTGCCGAGAACGATGCCCATGCAATGTCAATAGTATAACTGTGAGAAACATCACAAATGCGCTATTGAGAACCAGTCCTTGACGAATTCGCGTACAAGACTATGGTTGAGACTTAATGACCTCGGCCAAAATACTCGACAGTGCCACAGGCAATGTCAATCGGGGAGGTTCTCCATGATACGCTCACGACTCGCAGGCTGGAACCTGGCATTTCTCGTCGTCATGGCAATCGGCTACGCGGCGGCGATCTATCACGCCACCAGCGATCGCTGGGGCAATGCGATCATTGCAGCCGCCGCCAGTTCGGTTGGCACGATCGTCATTCTCCTTCTCCAGCGGGAGCCTGCACCCGCTGCACCCACTACGCCCGCACCGACCGAGGCTCGAAGCACGCCCCGCAGCGCCTGGTCAAACTTCCTGTCCAACGGAGGCGATGAACGAGATCGCAGCCGCTGGTTGAGCGGTGCAATCCTCGCGGGCTTCGTCGCAACGATCGTGATGTCGTTGTTCCTCGTCATTGTCTACGCGTTGACCGGGTACATTGGTGACGAAAACGGTAGCCAGTTGTCACAATGGTTCTGGAACCTTTCCCACAACGATCTCACGGAAGGCATCTGGGATATTCCAATCGCCTCCTTCAGCATCAACCTGCTGGCTGGTCTTGCCTGGGCGCTCGTTTACGGTGGAATCGTCGAACGAAAGATGTCTGGCCCTGGCTGGTTCACGGGAATGCTGTTCTCACTCGTACCATGGCTCCTCTCGCTGATCGTCTTCTTCCCTGCCGTTGGCGGGGGATTCCTCGGCAGTGAGGTTGGCGCAGGACCACTTCCAGCGCTCGGCAACCTCGTCCTGCACCTGATCTACGGAGCGGTCCTCGGCGGTGTCTTCGCGATCCCGGAAATCAGCTCCAACCCACTCGATACCCGGACAGCCCGATCACAGAACAACGGCACAGCGATTGGACTCGTCGCCGGAATGACAGCCGGGATCGTTATTGGCGCCACAGCTGCCGCGTTCATCGCCTCGGACGTGACCGATGGCATCAATATCACACTGACTGGTGGAGGAATCGGCATCCTCCTCGGCGGGCTCCTCGGCTCATTCGCTGGTGTAGCCGCAGGCACACGGCAGGAAACGGGATAACAACCACGAACCCCGGTCCTCCCGTTCAATTGGAAGGATCGGGGTTCGACGATGCGTTGCTACTTCGGATCTCCGAGATGCTCCTTGAACCAGCCCAACGTCCGCTCCCAGCAGTCTTCGCGATGCTCGGGCGGGCCGTTCCGGCGGAAGCCGTGCGCACCACCAGGGTAGCGGGCAAACTCGACCTCGCAGCCAGCTTTCGTCAACGCAACGAACATCTGCTCACCCTGACCGATCGGGCAGCGCTCGTCCGCCTCACCGTGAATGATGAGCGTCGGCGTCGTGGCGCGGTGGGCGTAGGTCGAAGGAGAATGCGCCTTGTACCACGCTTCGGACTCATGCGGCGGTCCGCCCCACTGAAGCTCGCCGAAGGTGTGGCTGACGTCGGACGTGCCATACATCGATTCCAGGTCGAAGCACGGCGCACCGCAGACGGCCGCCTTGAAGCGCTGTGTCTGGCCGATGATCCAGGCCGTCATGTAGCCGCCATATGAATAGCCACACACGCCGGTCCGCTCGGCATCGACGTACGGCAGTTCCAGCGTCTTGTCCATGATCGCCATCAGATCGAGATAATCTTCGCCACCCCAGTCGAGCGTCACCTGTTGAGTGAAGTCGCGCCCGTATGACGACGATCCGCGTGGGTTGGAGTAGACAGTGACAAAACCGTTGGTCGCCAGCAATTGGTGCAGCGGCGTGAAGGCATAGCCATAAAAGCCGTTCGGGCCACCATGAATTTCGAGAATCGCCGGGTATGACTTGCTCGGATCAAAATCGGCAGGCTTCAGCAGCCACGCTTCGATCGTGTAGCCATTGCGCTCGATATCGAACCGTTCCCACTGAGCCGGAGGATTCTCAGCCAGCAGGTCGGCGTTGTAGTTGGTAATGACCTTGCCCTCATTAGTTTCGTTGTCGAAGACGTACAGGTTGCCGATCTCGGTCATGCTCGTCCGCGACTGGACGACGTAGCGGTTCGCAGCGTCGGTGCTGAACCCGCCGTGCTGTGCCTGCCAGGTCTGGATTGGTTCGACGCTGCCCTGCTGGCTGTCGATCACATACAGGCCGCTACCACCGCCTCGGATCGCGTGAAACAGCACCTGCCGTTCGTCCAGCCAGACGGGTTGTGATGGCGTCGCCTCGCCCGGGGCACCGCCAACCGGCAACGATTGCAGATCGTCGGTCAGCCGCTGCACCTCACCCGTCGCAACGGTGTAGACAAAGTAATCTGACTGGAACGTTTGCGACTCATCGCCACTGAAGATAATCCGATCCCCCGATGGCGACCATGAGAACGTCGAGACCGTCCCCATGTCCGGCCCGATTCGCTTCATAGCCCCGGTCGCGACGTCGATCAGCGCGAGTTGTGAGCACATCCCGTTGCGATTCGAGATCTGGACCGCGATCGTTCGACCATCCGGCGACCAGCGCGGGAAAGCGTGATCGACCGCTTCCTCGGTCAGCCGCCGCCGCTCGCCGGCCTCGACGCCGACCACCCAGGTATGAAGGCGCTTGTCGTTGAGGTAGCCGCGACCATCCTGCTTGTAGTCGATTCGCCGGGTAACGCGAACACTCGGCGCAGCGTCCTTTGGTGATTCTTCCTCGTCCGGGTTGGCCGGATCATAGGTTGTGCTGTAGGCGATGTGGGCACCATCCGGCGACCAGACCAGGTCGCTCACACCCTGATTGTGCGTCGTCAGCTCCCGCGCATCTCCGCCGCTCCCAGCCGGAAGGACGAAAATGCCGCTCTTCTTTTCCCCGACACGGTCGGAGATGAACGCGATCTGCGTCCCATCCGGCGACCAGCGTGCGCCGGAATTGCGCTTGCCGCTCCAGGTAAGTTGTCGTGTGTTGCCTCCATTGATGTCGCAGATCCAGACGTTTGCGGCGCCTTTCTTTGTTTCCGCATCCATCGTCGACAGCGTATAGAGCACAGATGTACCGTTCGGCGACACTTGTGGGTCGTCAGCCGTCGTGAACCTGTAGACCAGCGTCTCAGGCGTGATCGGTTGTGCCATCGTGGACTCCTTCTCGCTCCCCTATTGGCCGTTCATCCTCCGACGGGCGAGAATACCCGTAGCACCAACCGCTGGCAACGGTCCACCCCAATGGAGTGATTGACGAGCAGGGATTCCTCCCCTACTCTACGTCAACAGGAACACGGCAATTCAGCGTTTCATCACGCCACGTGGACGCGGTGCCGTTGGGAAGGCAGGGCATATGACAGGATCGAGCAATGCGAGGACTGCGGTCGCGACGGCCGCTGTGACTGGCTGACCGGGGAGCGATTCGGGCTCGACTCGTCATATCCATTCCATCGTGAACATCGATTGACGACATCGCCTCACAGCGCCGAGCGACGCCCCTTGGCAACCACACCACACGACACCAAGCTTGATTCACCGTCCGTGACGCGCCCCTGTGCCGCGCGCAGCGGTGGTTGACGCATCTGGAATCAGGGAGCAGTACGTTGGCGTCCACAACCAGACGAAACAGCTGGGAATACGACGAACCAGACGACGAAGCGTTCGACGGTTCGATTGAAGACGAGATCGACATCGAACCAATTCGCCCAGTCCGAAAAACTGGCAAAGTCGGCAAGGCAAAACGTGCCGAGCGGGCACGGCCATCCAATGTCCGTAACATGTTTGACGAGTTCGACGAACCAGACGAGGACGAACTCAATGAGGCGATTGAGCGCAAAGCACGCGAAAAACGCCGCGCCGTCATCAGCGAGCCCTTCAAGTGCCGCCACTGCAAGGCGTTCATCGGCGAACCACCGACTGGTGGCCAGCAGCGCAACCATTGCCCGATGTGCCTGTACTCGTTGCACGTCGATGACAAGACTCCCGGCGACCGGGCAAGCGAGTGTCGCTCGCTGATGGAGCCGGTCGGCGTGTTTTATCGCCGCAACCTCGAACAGGTCGTCGTCCATCGCTGCCTTGGCTGCGGGTTCACTCGCTACAATCGCATCGCCGCTGACGACAACCCGATCCTCCTCGGAGAACTCCCAATCGTCGATCTGCCAGACTCGGATAGCAATTCGGAGGCGGTTGAGATCGTCGAGACCTAATGACCAAACGACGATGGCCACGTCTTGCCGTCGGTTAGCGGCGCGATTGCCTCAAAGCATCGCTGCTGTTGCTCGCTGCCGTCTAGGACAAGATCATCGTCTTCGCGATGATCCCGATGAGCCACGCCTGCTGAGGATCAGCCCGTCAGAACGAGCCATTTCCTGCCGTCGATGAGTTCCCGCGCCGCGTCAAGATGGCCCGTGTGACACGCGGTCTCGGTGATGACGTGGAGGATGACTTCCCGAACCGTGTGCAGCCGGAAGTCGCCAAACAACTCCACTGGCCACCATGCAGGCGCAGTGTCCAACGGAACAGCGGAAATGATCGCGTTGGCGCGGTCGATCTCCTGCCGGTACCTGTCGAAAACTGACGCTACCGACACATCCGCGCCGACCTGCCAGGCGTCGGGATCGTCATCCAGGCCATCGATGACCGCTTGCTCACCAGCAACGAGAGCCTGGAACCAGAACCGCTCGATATCCATCGCCAGATGCTGGACCAGCCCAAGGCAGGTCCAGCCCGACGGAAGGATCGGCCGTCGCAAATCGCCGTCATCGAGGCCTTCGAGAATGCCGAGCGCGTGCGTACGCTGGCTATTCAGGTATCGAAGCAGCGTTCGCGTCTCAGCATCCGATGTCAGTTCCGACATGACGGCCTCCCAATTGTGTTGAACCAAGTGGATACTCGACTGTTTCGGACAGTGGCTATGTCGCAATCTCCCAGATGTGGCCGCCAGGATCGCTGAAACTGGCGGTCCGCACTCCCCATGGACGATCCATCGGACCGTTCAGAAGTTCCACACCGCGATTCACCAGATCGGCGCACGTCGCGTCCACGTCATCGACCTTAATCGTAAACAGCGTGCGGGAACCTGCGCCCTGGGCCGCAACCACGGCGGGATCGAGGAGTTCATGCGCCTCAGTCGTCCTGAGCAGGTTGATCATCGTGTTTCCAAAGTCAAATACAGCCGAATTGTCGTCCTCGAAGACGATCGGCAGGCCGAAGACATCTTGATAGAACTGCTTTGTCGCCTCCAGATCATCGGCGAACAACGTGAGCGCCCAAATGTTTCCCGGCCATGAACTCATCCACCCACCTCTTCCACGTGACTACAGCGCTGAACCGTCGATGGTTCAAAGGGTAGTCGTTTGGGCCTGGTTGGAATCGACAATCGCCGAGATTGGCAGACAATGCACCTTCACCAACATCCACAATCGGATGCTCTACGTGATGTCCCGGATGACTGGTCGGAGCAATTCGAAGACTGTGATGTTCTACGCCGCCTGCACCAACCGACGCCCGGCAACCTCCAGCGCGTACTCAACGATTCGCCCCGGAATGTTGACGCCAGTCGTATCGATGCTGTTGCGGAACTCCATCGTCGCGTTGATCTCATTCACAAGCAGGCCGCGCTCCGGGTCCTCGAACAGATCAATCGCAAGGATGCCCCCACCGACGGCACTCGCGGCCCTGGCGCAGAGGTCAGCAATCTCCGGCGTTACCGGGCAATTGCTGGCGATGCCCCCACGAGCAGTGTTCGTGATCCAGTGTTCCGACGATCGGTAGATCGCACAAATCGTTTCGCCACCGATGACAAAGGCACGGATGTCTCGTCCCAGCTTTTCGATGTATTCCTGGATGTAGATCGTGCCGTGATGGAATCCGCCCAGCACCTGCTTGTGCTCCAGCACTGCTTCGGCGGCGTCACGGTCATTGACTTTGGCGAGCAATCGCCCCCATGAGCCGACGGCAGGCTTGATGACGGCCGGGTAGCCCAACTCCGCAATCGCTTCCAGCGCCTGGTCTGGCGAGAATGCCACCCGCAATCGAGGCTGCGGTACACCTGACCGCGCAAGAGCCGCAGAGGTACGCACCTTGTCGTTGGACAGTTCGAGAACATTCGAGCCGTTCACGACGGGGACACCGATTGCTTCCAGCATCGTCACGACATGAAACGTCCGCTGTTGCGAAACGCCGCGTGCGATGACGACATCAAAATCCCAGTCCCCTGCATCAAACGACAGGTCCAGCGTCCTATCGTCAATTCGTTCCCAATCGATTCCTCGCCGATCCAGTTCAGCGAAGAGCAAGCGTTCCTCAACCCGCAGTGGGCCATAGATGATTGCGACTCGTGGGTATGCGCGCATGGGTTCGTTCTCCTTCAAGTCTGAAATCAGTTGGTTGCGTCTCGAAGCCACAACGGGACGACACACGCGCCAATCGGCACGCAGCCGGCCCGCCGGGTTTCGATACGGCAGCCAACCGGAGAACGAACTGTTTGGAGGCACAGACAGGAAACTGGACATGATTTCGTGATTCGAACGTAGACTGCATCGGTTCCCTCCGTGCCTAATCACTCCCACGCACCCCCACAAAGCAGGGCGTCGTGGTGATTCTCCGCACGCTGGCGGACAATGGATCGAGTGAACACGTTGTCGGGGAACAGTGGAAACAACAAACCGCCGGCCCCGGTCGGGGACGAGCGGTGTCAGGCTCGTGGTACCACCCCACTTCGCCGCACGCTGGATGTGCGGCCTCAGCCCACGAATTCACAACCAGCCGGGAGGCTAGTACGCATTATCGTGGTAGCCCGCTAACGGTGGGCAATGTCGTCGCCGTCTACTGTGCGCATCTGCGCGGTTTGGGGCGAGGCTCGGAGGTCTTATTCACCGGCAACACTGGTTCCGCATCGCAGCTCACGCGGTTCTCTGGACCATGTCGACCGACTGTTTGTCCTCGTCAACGCCGTTCAAGCATCTACGCTACGTGCCGGTCGCGTTTCTGTCAAGCATTAGACGCCTGTTTCAGTCGTTTTGCGCGCCGCGTCGTGCGTAATTGGGCGCGTTGTACTATTATCGGAATGAAGTGACTGGCGTCGCGTGGCCTGGTCCGCCGCACATTCCCCGCCAGTCCAATGTACCAGAGCGTCAGGAATCAATCAGGGACGAGGGTTGAGGGACTGCCGGGTGGAAGAATCCGCCGGGAGACGATTGGTAACCAGCATGGCGAACACATCTGCCAGTTCAGTGGCAACACTTTTCTACGGTCCGAATGCCGGCTATGTCATGGAGCTCTATGAGCGATACATGGCGGACCCAGCATCGGTCGATGCGGAAACGCGATCATTCTTCGAAACATGGTCACCGCCAGCTGCAGCAACGGTCGCAGCCAACGGCGCCGTCGCTGCACCCGCCGCCGATGTGACGAGCATTCTGGCAGCTGCCAGTTATGCCGACGCAATCCGCACCCACGGGCACAAGGCAGCCACGATTTCCCCGATTGGCAACCCGACTCCGGTCAACGATTCACCCGCGCTCCGTGCTGCGACACACGGCATCAGCGAGGGCGAACTGGCGAACCTTCCGGGCAGTATCGTCGGCGGGCCGATTGGCGCAACCGCCGCCAACGCTCGCGATGCGGTCGAACAGCTGCGAAGTGTCTATTGCGGCACGATCGGGTACGAGTTCGCGCACGTCCAGGAATCGGAACGACGCGACTGGCTGCGTGAGGCAGCCGAAACAGGCCGCTTCCGTGAGCCGCTGAATGACGACGCCAAGCGCGCCCTCCTCGATCGCCTAACCGCAGTGGAAGCCTTCGAGCGGTTTCTCCACACGACCTATCTCGGTGCCAAACGCTTTTCTATTGAAGGTACCGACAGCCTCGTCCCGGTTCTCGACGAGATCGTCATCGACGCGACCGAGGCGGGTGTCCAGGAAATCGTCATCGGAATGGCCCATCGCGGTCGACTAAACGTCCTCGCGCATGTCCTCGGCAAGCCATACGAAACGATCTTTGACGAGTTCGGCCACTACGGTCACCGGCTCGGCGCGAGCGCATCCGAAAGCACCGATATTGGCTGGACCGGCGACGTGAAGTACCACCTCGGACTGCGCCGGGCGAAGGACGCTGCCTACGGCGTCATGGTCGATGTCCCAATCATCATGTCACCCAACCCAAGTCATCTTGAGTACGTCAACCCGGTCGTTGAGGGAATGACCCGCGCCTCGCAGGAACAGCGCGATGGCAGCGGACCGCCAATCCACAATCCCGATGCAGCGCTGGCGATTCTCCTCCACGGTGATGCTGCCTTCCCCGGCCAGGGGGTCGTCGCGGAAACGCTGAACCTCTCCCAGCTCCGTGGCTACACGACTGGTGGAACGGTCCATGTGATCGTCAACAACCGCATCGGCTACACGACCCTGCCCGAAGATTCGCGCTCGACGCTCTACTCCAGCGACCTCGCCAAAGGGTTCGAGGTGCCTGTCATCCACGTCAATTCTGACGACCCGGAAGCCTGCCTCGCGGCAGCGCGGCTGGCGATCGCCTACCGCAATCGCTTCCACAGCGATGTACTGATCGACCTCGTCGGCTACCGCCGCTGGGGCCACAACGAAGGCGACGATCCAGCGATCACCCAGCCAAAGATGTACGACGAGATCACGGCACGATCGACCGTTCGCGCGATCTGGGCACAGCAACTCGAAGGCGCAGGAGTTATCCCGCCCAACGATGGCGAACGCCTGATGAACGCCGCGCTCGACCACCTGCAGGATCTCAAGGCCATCGCCGAAAAGGGCGAGTCGGGCCATGCTGCCTCGACCGGACCCAACGGACACAGCCAGGACACGATTCCGGGCCGAGCAGTTGAAACGGGCGTCGCTGAAGCGATGGTCAAGCACTTCAACGACCAGTTGCACACCTTTCCCGACAACTTCACGCTCAATCCAAAATTGGCGCGACAACTGCAGCGCCGCCGCGGTGCACTCGAGCGTGAGGGCGGCATCGACTGGGCCCACGCTGAATCACTCGCTTTCGCCAGCATCATCAGCGAGGGAACGCCGATCCGGCTATCCGGCCAGGACGCCGAGCGCGGCACGTTCGCCCAGCGCCATCTCGTCCTCCACGACCCGGAAAGCGGCAAAACCCACACCGCCCTTCAGGCGATGTCCGACGCCGCCACATTTGCGGTCTACAACTCACCGCTATCGGAAATGGCAGTCCTCGGGTTCGAGTACGGCTACAGCGTCTACGCACCGGAAACGCTGGTGCTCTGGGAAGCCCAGTTCGGCGACTTCGCCAACTCCGGCCAGGTCATCATCGATCAGTTCATCGCAGCCGCTGAAGCGAAATGGCGTCAGTCATCTTCGCTCATCCTGCTGCTACCGCACGGCTACGAAGGTCAGGGACCGGAGCACTCCAGCGCGCGCCTCGAACGATTCCTGCAACTCTGTGCCGGACGAAATCTGCGCGTCGCGAACTGCACGACCTCAGCCCAGTACTTCCATCTTCTGCGCCGCCAGGCGGCCACGTTGATGACCGACCCTCGGCCACTAGTCGTGATGACACCGAAGAGCCTGCTGCGTCATCCACAGGCAGGATCGAGCCTCGAAGATCTGGTCCACAACCAGTTCGAGCCGGTCCTCGACGACCGCGAGGCACGCTCACGCGCCGATGCGATCACCCGCGTCGTCCTCTGCAGCGGCAAGGTCTACGTCGACATCGTCGGCCACGAGGCGTACAACGATGCTGACAGCGTCGCCGTCGTCCGGGTCGAAGAACTGCACCCATTCCCAGCGGAACAAATGCAGCGAGTTCTGGAGGGTTATCCGAATCTGGGCGAAGTCGTCTGGCTTCAGGAAGAACCGAAGAACATGGGAGCCTGGCTCTACATCGCACCGCGAATTCGCGAACTGCTTGACACGATGCAGCCAGAAAGCGACATCACGCTCTCGTACGTCGGTCGCCCGGAGCGCGCCAGCCCGGCTGAAGGCTCGTCTGACGACCACGCCGAAGAACAATCGCGGATCGTATCGACGGCAATCAGCCAGTCAGTCGGTCAACTGGTGAAACGTTGAACGATGGCCTCATTCGTGGCGATGCACGCACGAACCACCGTGAAATGAGCGACGCGATCAACGGGTAAGATTTCTGGAGATAGTTACGACGAATGGATCAGCCACAACGAGTGTCCGGCTGATAGCTGACAGCTAAGGGAGAACCCATGGCGGTGGAGATTCGAGTGCCGACGCTCGGCGAATCAATTGTCGATGCGGTCATTGTGAAATGGCTGAAACAACCGGGCGAAACGGTCGCCCGATCTGAGCCGCTTGTCGAGCTCGAAACGGACAAGGTCAACGTCGAAGTCCCGGCTGATCAGGCCGGTGTCGTCGAGAGCATTGCGCGCCACGAGGGCGACACCGTCGCCGTCGGCGAAGTGCTCGGCACGATCGATCCGTCCGGCGCTGCCGCCTC
>JBGSWU010000428.1:0-5129 GCA_041751795.1 Thermomicrobiales bacterium | reverse complement strand
ACCCATTCGGCGAGACACTTGCCGATTGCCGGAGAGGTCTTGAACGACGTCCCGGAATCTCCCAGCATCACGAACAATCCCGGCACCTCCGGCACCTGATCGATGATCGGTCGTGAATCCGGGCTCATCATGTACAGCCCTGACCAACCGCCCCGCATCGTCGCATGCTCGAAGGCTGGGAAACGTGCCGCCAGCTTTTCGCGCACGGCTGGTACGAAACCCGGTGAAATTCCTTCGTCGAAATCATCGGGGTCCCAGTCCGATTGCGGCTGCTCCAGACCGATCAGCGTTCCACGCGACCCTTCCGGGCGTAGCCACGTATGGTGGATGTTGTCGATTACGACGACATGGGGGGAATCCATCCCGATCGGCCAGCGGAACACCGCGACCATCGAGCGATGCGGATAAAGTCCGTAGTCCAGCCCGAGCGGCTTGAGCAGCCGGTCCGCGAAGGCTCCCGGCGCGAGCACGACACTCTCGGTCGCGATCCGCCCCTGCGTCGTTTCGACAGCCACGACCTTGCCGTCCTGTTGGACGATCTCCGTCGCTTCGCACTGCGTCCATATCCGCACGCCGAGTCGCTCGGCCGCTGCTGCGAACGAGTAGGCTGTTGCGTTCGGATCAGCGAAGCCGGACTGGGGCTCGTAGGCAGCCGCACCAATGTCGTCAACGTAGATTCCCGGCTGGATCTCTTTCAGCTCGTCCTTCGACACCATCCGGGTGTTGATCCCGAGTGATTGCTGACGCTCAACGTTTCGTGTCAGCGCGTCCTCGTACCCTGGCGCGACGACCTGGACAAAGCCCGGGCCTTCCCAGCCCGGATCGCCACCAACTTCGTCCTGAAACGCAGTGAAGATCTTGAAGGACTCGTACGCCAGCATCGATTCCGGCACATTCGTGTAGTGCATCCGCACGAGCGCGCCCGACTTGCCAGTCGCCCCTGCTCCAAGTTGCCGACGTTCAACGAGAATGACATTCGTCACCCCCATCTTCGCCAGCTGAAACGCCGTACTCGTCCCGTTGACGCCGCCACCGATGACGACCACGTCCGCTGAATGCTCTGCCATCTATCGCTCCCACTCATTTCAAGAACGCTCGGTATTCGCGGCGAGTATCGCATGACCATCCACCGTGTCCATCTAGTCTTGAGCTGTCGACTTGAACCGTAGTGAAGGATCTCTCCGCGTCGAGCCAGGCGTGCGTTGATGATGGGGACGACGCTTGTAGCGGTTGTCAGTCGCCATCCCGGCTATCGGCAAGGACTTCAGTAATTGTGTTCTGCGCGATTCCGGCGAGGACAGGGTTCGTGTCCTTGTAGTAAGGCAATGCGATCGCGCTGGTCGAAAGCGCCCAGCCTCGGCCACGCTCCCAGGTCGCGTCATCGACCTGAATCGCGGTGCGGAATGCGTCGCGGGATTCGTGTTGGAAGAGGGTCCATCCGGCCATCACATCGCAGGCTGGATCACCAACCCCCAGGCACCCGAAGTCGATCACCGCGCTCAGGCGTCCGTCCTGGACAAGCAGGTTCCCGGATTGCAGATCTCCATGAATCCAGACAGGTGGCTTGTCCCAGGTAGGCGCGTCGAGGGACGCTTCCCAGGTATCCAGCATTGCCTCGGAGTCGAACATTTCAGCCATTTCAACAATCGCGGCTCGAGTTGCCGCATCGCGCGTTGCCAACGGCACACCTCGTGAGGAATTGTGTCCCCCCGGAGTTGGTCCACCAGTCGGGTCGACACGCTGCAATGCGACGACAAAGTTCGCCAGTTTCCTCGCAGTGGCGACTGGGTCAGTAATCTGCTGGGTTGTGGCGTTTTCGCCGTCGAGCCACCGACAAACGGACCAGTGCCACGGATACCCCTCCTCCGGCTCTCCCTTGACGAGAGGCACCGGAATCGCCAGCGGAAGATGCGGAGCCAGCACAGGTAGCCAGCGATGTTCCTTGTCTACCTGGCCGATCGCCCAGTTGATCCGCGGAAGGCGGGCGACGAGTTCATCACCGATCCGGTACAGCGCATTGTCGGTCCCGGCAGACGCAACGGCCTCGATTGGAAGGGCAGCCCACTCCGGGAACTGCGCGAGGAGCAGCCGTCGTACGAGTTCCTCGTCGGTGTCGACCTCGTCAGCGTGCATCTTCTTGACAGCAGCCACGTGTCTCCCCTCGAAATAACGTTGATTCTGGTCTCGTTGCCCGACATTTGCTGACACCAACATGTCATCCCATAGTGTCCACGCCATTCTGCCATCGTCGGCGATGACAGCGATGTTGCTGAACGCGTCGTTGGACGATTGACCGGCAATCTCGCGCGTACCGTTACAATTCCTCGATCGAACCGAACTGCTTGGACCGTGACTGATGAGACCGGCCATCGCGACCGACCAATTGACGCGCGTCTTCCGGGAGCCTGCTCGGCTCTTCCGGCGGTCGACCGTGCCCGAAACCTGCGCACTCGACGGTCTCACCCTTGAGATCGCGGGCGGTGAGTGTGTCGCGCTCGTTGGCCCCAATGGCGCGGGCAAATCGACGCTGCTCCGGGTTGTGTCTACCGTCGTCCTTCCGACGTCAGGTTCGGCGCGGGTCAACGACATCGATGTCGCTCGTCATCCGGCGGACGTTCGCCGGCAGATTGGCGTGATGACCGGCGACGACCGCTCATTCTTTTGGCGACTCTCTGGACTGGAAAACCTCGTATTCTTCGCAGAACTTCAGGGACTTTCCACTTTCGCTGCTCGATCACGTGCCGGTGAACTTCTCGATGCGCTTGGCCTCGCTTCCGCGGCTGACCGACGCTTTTCAGGGTATTCGTCCGGGATGCGTCAGCGGCTTGGACTGGCTCGCGCGTTGCTCCATCGCCCGTCCGTCCTTCTGCTCGACGAACCGACGGCGAACCTCGATCTTGAGCACCGAGGTCAGTTGCTGGACGTATTGCGTGATGCCCTTGGATCGGGCGTCACAACGGCGATAATCGCTTCCCACGATGCTGGCCTCGCGGTCTCTCTCGCCGATCGTGTGATCCGGCTCGACCACGGTCGACTCAGTGAGATTGCCGAGCAACGCGAGCCACAACGATATGTCCTTCGGGTGCGCGGTCTGACCGACGAGCAACGCGATGCCCTCGGTATACCTGTCGATTCCGACACGCTGGAACTTCACGATCTCGGTGATGGCCATGCACTTGCCGCGACGATCGCAGCGATCGTCTCCGGTGGTGGTGAGATCATCGCCGTTGAACCTGCCGCCGAGGCCAGGACGCTCCGATGAATCTGCTGGCGCTGATTCGCGCCTTTCTGCGACGTGACTGGATTAACGAGACCAGTTATCGCGGCATGTTGCTGATTGAGACGCTAGGCGTCGGCTCCTCGCTGATCCTCTTCTACTCGATTGGTCGGCTCGTTGGTGGTCAGCCGGAGTCGCTCCGTGAGTATGGCGGTGAGTACTTCCCGTTTGCCCTCGTCGGTCTTGCCGTTTCCGGCTATTTCTCGATCTCGCTGAGTTCTGCGTCAAACAGACTCCGGCAGGCACAAACGACAGGAACCCTGGAAGCGATGTTCGTCACCGCTACGTCGCCAGCCCGGCTCCTTGCCTTGTCGACGTCGTGGGACTATCTGCTCGCCACGCTGCGGCTCGCGGTCTTCGTTTCCGTCGGCGTGCTGGCGATGGGTGTGGATTTCGAACTCAACATCTGGGCAGCGTTGCCAGTCATCGCCCTCAGCCTTGTCACGTTCATTGCCCTCGGTCTGATAGCGGCATCCTTCATCCTCGTTGTCAAGCGCGGCGACTCGATTGCCATCCTCGGGAACATTGTGACGACCGTTTTCGGCGGCGTCCTCTTTCCCATCTCGCTCCTCCCCGACTGGGCCCGCCCTGTTTCCTACCTCATCCCGCTCTCATGGGCACTCGATGGTTTGCGCCGCGCCGCCCTTGTTGGCTCGGGCCCACGCGACATTGCCGGAAGTTTGACGGCACTCGCGATATCGACCGCCCTGCTCGTCCCAATCGCTTGGCTCTCACTCCGCTGGGCGACGGATCGCGTCCGTCGTGATGGAAGTCTCGGCCACTATTAGCGTCACCATCGGTGCCGCCTGCGTCGTCGTTGGGTAGCACGGTGAACATGAACGCAACGAAGGACGATTGGAAATCGTGTCGACAGTGAATCCCGATGAACAGGAAACGTCCATGAACACGTCGGTGGAGTCGTCTCCTGACGCGGCCATTACATCAAGTGCGGATCGACCGGAGTTTCCGCCGGACGATCCGACCCTGGCGCGTACGTCGGTCACCCACTCGTCAGTGCATCGCGCGCTCGGCCTGCTCCTGCGTGTCGAGTCGAACGACCACCACATTCATCAGGTTGCTGTTGCTTCGTTTGGACCCGTGCTTCACGTGACTGATGGCGCGACTCCGGATGCGTGTATCCGTCTCTTCGTTCATCACGTCGATGAGGAACCCGGCTTCCGTCCTCGTCAACCGCTCATCCGGTCCTGGGGCGGCGCTTTTACCATCGCAGCGAGCCGCTCATCGGTAATGAGCGGGGATGTCAACCGTGGCACTGCGATGGGGTTCGTTTCGGAAACCATCGTCGCCAACGCCGACTACCTGCGTTCCGCGTTCATCCAGACGGCGTTTCTGCAGATTGCCCAGGCACGGTCGATCGTTGCCGTCCACTCTGCCTGCCTCGCCCGGGATGGCCGTGCCCTCATCCTGCGCGGTGACAGTGGCTCTGGCAAATCAACGCTCGCCTATGCTGCTCTCCGGCGTGGCTACTCGCTCGTCGCCGAGGACGTCATCTTTCTTCGCTCCCGTTCTGGACAGGCCGATGGATCGATCCGGCCTGCAGATATCGAGATTCATGGCCTTCCGTGGACGCTGCACCTCCTGCCAGAAGCCGGACAACTCTTTCCCGAGCTTGAGGATCTGCCAACCATCGCGCGTCCTGACGGCCGCCAGAAAATCGCAGTCAGGGTTGAGGACCAGTTCCCTGGTCAGGCGTTGTCGCACGCTCCACTTGGACCGCTCGTGTTCGTCGTTCGCGGTCATCGCGCTACACCACGCCTGTTGACGCTCCGGCGAGACGCCGCCCTGCGTCGACTCGAAGCCACTGCCATTCACTACGAGCGCGACGAGAACG
>JBGSWU010000427.1:0-11823 GCA_041751795.1 Thermomicrobiales bacterium | reverse complement strand
GACATTTTCTCGTTGTCCTCGCCCAGGATGATGCCCTGGTTGAACAGCCGCAGGAATGGTTCGTCGAACGGAACCAGCCCAAAGTCGCGCATCGCTTTCGTGAAGAAGCGCGTGTACAGCAGGTGCATGACGGCGTGCTCGATCCCGCCGGTATACAGGTCTATTGGCAGCCAGTTCATCAACGACGGGTCGATCGGGCCGTCGGCGTAGTCGGGGTTCAGGTAGCGGTACTGGTACCACGACGAGTCCATGAAGCCGTCCATTGTGTCGGTCTCGCGCTTTCCCGCCCCACCACAACTCGGGCAGGCAACGTTCAGGAACCGCTCGTCATCCTGCAGCGGCGACTTGCCGCTCGGCGCGAACTGCGAGTCCGATGGTAGGACGACGGGCAGGTCCTCGTATGGGACCGGGACGCGTCCGCAGTCGTCGCAATAGATGACCGGGATTGGTGTCCCCCAGTAGCGCTGGCGCGAGATCAGCCAGTCACGCAGCCGGTAGTTGACTTCGCCCGTGCCGATGCCGCGCTGCTCCAGCCACTCGATCGTCTTCTGAGCTGCGACATCGCCCGGTGTGCCGGTCAACTCGCCGGAGTTGATCATCGTCCCGTACTCGTGGTGGAAGACGTACTCGTTGCTGGCGGCTGCCTCTGGATCCGGGTTCTCTATCACCGGGATGATTGGTAGGCCGAACTTCAGTGCGAACTCGAAGTCGCGCTCGTCGTGGGCCGGGACGGCCATGATTGCGCCGGTGCCGTAGGTCATCAGGACGTAGTCAGCAATCCAGACCGGGACCTTCTCGCCGTTGACCGGGTTGATCGCGTAGCCGCCGGTTGCGACGCCGGTCTTCTCCTTCTCGGTCGACTGCCGCTCGATCTCTGTCTCGCGGCGTGCGTGGTCGATATAGGCATCGATCTCGGCGCGCTGCTCGTCGGTCGTCAATTTGGCGACCAGTGGGTGTTCTGGAGCCCGGACCATGAAGGTCGCGCCCCAGAGCGTGTCGGGACGGGTCGTGAAGACTTCGATCGGGTCACCGGCCTCGGTCTTGAACGTGACGCGCGCACCTTCGGAGCGGCCGATCCAGTTGCGTTGCATCGTCATGACCCGCTCGGGCCACTCGATGCCGTCGTAATTCAGCAGTTCCTCGGCGTATTGAGTGATCCGGAAGAACCACTGCGACATCTGCTGCTGGTAGACGACCGTGCCGCAGCGCTCGCACTTGCCGTCGACGACCTGCTCGTTGGCCAGCACCGTCTGGTCATTCGGGCACCACCAGACGGCCGCTTCCTTCTGATAGGCCAGGTCGTGCTCCATCAGCTTCAGGAAGAACCACTGATTCCACTTGTAGTAGTTCGGATCGCAGGTGAAGAGCGAGCGGTCCCAGTCGAACATCGTGCCCATCGTTCGCATCTGGCCGCGCATCTTCTCCATATTCGCCATCGTCCAGATGTATGGATGGATGTTGCGCTTGATCGCCGCGTTTTCGGCAGGCAGGCCAAAAGCATCGAAGCCCATCGGGAAGAAGACGTTGTAGCCACGCATCCGCTTGTAACGCGCGGCGGCATCGGGTGGCGTCATCGAGTACCAGTGACCGATGTGCAGGTCACCGCTCGGGTATGGATACATCGTCAGGACATAATACTTCTGGCCGGGGCCATTGGGGTCCAGCTTGTACAGCTTCGCCTCGTCCCAGGCGTCGCGCCATTTTTGTTCGATCTCTTTCGGCGTGTAGCGTTCGCGCCTCGCCGGAACAGCTGTTGATGTCATGTTCAGCGCCTTTCAGCATGTTGGTCTACCGGAGCTTCACCCGGGCAGACAGATCGACGGTCAGTCATCAGACGTTGGTTTCAGCCGCCACGGGCATCGAGCCGGGGCGGCGCGGTAAGCGAGGCATGGCAAATCCGACGCGGGGGGCGCGTCGTCGTATTGAAGAATGGTGGCCTCGGACCCACGTTGCCCTCGATCCTCGTCGTTCCTCGGAAGGACAGATCTCAGACCTGTTCCTACAGAAGACCACGAAACGCAAAAAGCCTTTCATCCCTACCAGGGACGAAAGGCTCGGCTTCCGCGGTACCACCCTGCTTGACCGGTGGTTGCGTGCGTTTGTGGTGGAGCTGCGGGGACTCGAACCCCGTACCTCAACACTGCCAGTGTTGCGCTCTCCCGGATGAGCTACAGCCCCAAGTCTGCACGCTCGACACAACCGGTCCGCTTGGTGGCCTGTTATCGGAGGCTACCCGGCGATCGCTACTAGAGTTTCACGACCACGGCTCCCGGACGAGTTCGACCGCTGTTACCGCCTCACACCAACCGGCGGCTCGCTGAGACTCGGTCTACTACTTCCGATCATCACCATATTCGACGCAGGATTGCTCCTGCGCGCCGACAAAGTGTAACAGCCACGTGACCCACCGTCAAAGCCTGAACTGGTGACAATAGGAGCACCCGTATCGTCACCGAACGTTACCGATCGTCGCCGACGTTCGGCTCCGGCGAGCGGCTCCATCCAACGATCAGTACATGATGTCTACCCCTGCGGGAACCATCAGCTGTGCCGCAGGATCAGGCTGAGGACCTCCGCGACAACCGAAACAGCGTCGTCAGCGCCCGGCTCCTGCTCCTCGTCTCCACCATACAGGGATCGAATTTGCGTTTCGGAGAGCGGCGTCGTGACACCGGGCATCGTGATCTCACTGTCCCCTTGGGCGTCCCAGCCGCAAGACGGGCAAGCGTCGTCGCCTGGTGCGATCTCAGTGCTGCACCACTGGCACATTCCTTCGTGAGGGCGTGGTTCCGGTGGCTCGACTGGAACGAGACGAGCACCGCAGGCGTGGCAGATACGAGCATCTGCGGCGACCTCCGCCGAGCACCACAGGCATACCGCCGTCGCAGGCGCCTCGGCAACGGGTTCGTCGCCTGGCTCGTCTTCTCCGAACAGATCAAGTGGGAGGGAATCGATCATCGACGTTCCTGTTTCGATCAGAGGGTCAGTTCGTTGACCAGACCACCCACCCGGCTGTGGCTCCAATGAACATCCCGATCATCAATCCTCCGACCATCCCCGTCGTGCGGAGATCGCTGGGGTTTTCGACGGGGCTGCCTGTCAGGCTCTCAAATGGCCCCTGGAGAAGTGTCGGTCCAATCAGCCATCCAAGCAGCGCGCAGACAAGGACGCTGCTACCAATCAAGATCATCGACATGAGTCGCCGCTGCTCCACCGCGTCAAAATCAATGGATTGCACAGGGGTTTCAGCCTCATCGCCGATCGATGCGTCCTCGTTCCAGTACTCGACTGGCTCATGGTCGACGTTGAGGCCGACGACTGGTGCACTGGTTCTATGAGTTGGAGCCTGCGTGATGTCAATCGCGTCGTTCAACCCGGCGACCGTCATCCGCGGATCGGGAATACCTGGTGAGCCACAGGTTGGACAGATCGTGACACCCGTCGCTAATGGCACCGAGCACCATTGGCAGCGAAGCGATTGCTGTCCAGCGTCCAGCGGCTCGACCTCATTGATCGTGGCGCGGTTGGAGTGGCTTGACGACGGATCGAGGCGGTCAAACATGATGATCGTATCTCCCGAGGCTGCCGTGGCCGGATTCAACGTTTGAGCGTTCAGCGTTCTCCACACGTCTTACGCGGAATCAGCCGTACCAGCAAGGTACCGTAGGTCCCAAGTTCTCGTTCCGGGAATAGGAAATGTCGGACAGCCCGTATCCGTCAGCGATCGATATCTGGCCCAATGCTGTCCAGCGATGCGAGATCTTCAGGCGTAATCACGGCATTGTCGCCATAGATCGTCATCTTCAGGGTCGCCAGGTGTGCTGCGCTCCGCAACGCCGCTGGAATGTTGTCCGGGGCGTCGAGCCAGCGGTGGATGAACCCCGCAGCGAAGGCATCACCGGCTCCGACGGCGTCGATCGGCTCGACCGGGATCGCGGATTGCTCGAACGTCGAACCATCACGGGTGAGCGCGAATGACCCTCGCTCGCCAATCGTGACGACGACGAGGTGCGCGGACGAACGCTCCAGCAGCGCTTGCGCGATACCCAGCGGTTCACCGGTCAGTCCCCAGATCGTTGCGGCATCACCTGCGCCGCAGAAAAGGAGCGTCGATCGGTCGAGCAGCGGCTGGATGCCTGCGGCAGCCTGCTCGGCGGACCAGAGTCGAGCCCGGTAGTTCACATCGAAACTGATAGGCACTCCGTGTTGCTGGGCAGCATCCGCCAGGCGCAGGCAGGCGGTTCGAGCGGACTCCGAGAGCGCCGGTGTAATCCCAGTGAGATGCAGAATCTTCGCACCGGACACGACCGAGGGGTCGAGCGCACCCGGATCGACCCGGGCAAGTGCTGAATCTGCCCGGTCATAGAGGACACGGGTCGGTCGAGGCGCGGACCCGGGTTCCATAAAATAGACACCGACACGACCGGCTGACCAGACAATGTGTGACGTATCGACGCCATGGCGGCGCAATTCGCCTGCGATGCGGTGTCCGAGGGCGTTGTCGGGAAGCGCTGAGAGCCAGGCTGCACGCCGACCGAGGCGTGCCAGCGCGACGGCGACGTTCGACTCGGTGCCGCCGATCGTAACTCTCAGCGCATCCGCTTCTTCGAGCCGGATTCCCGACTCGGCGGTCAAGCGGATCATCGTCTCGCCGAAGGTGACCAGATCGTACCCATGCCGGGTGGAATCAGGGCTCGGTTGGCGAGATGTACTCATTGTTATCCGGCGGCAGCAGTGCGACGGCGCGATTGGCGGGCAGGTGTCACATCATCTTCTTCGTCATCGTCGGTGTCGATATCGAACAGGTCGGGAGCGACGGATGACGTCAGGTCAGTTGACCATTGATTGCTCTTCTTCACGACGCGCATGCAGACAGACGTTTGGACGCGCTTGACGCCATCGATATGCGCCAATTCGTCGGCGACGAAGGCGAACATCTCGTCCTGCTGCTTGAATGAGGCTGTCAGGATGATGTCACTGGCTCCGGTCGTGATCCCGAGCCACATTACCTGTTCCATCGCTGCAATTTTGTCTGAGACCTCAACGAACTTGCGCGGTTCGACTTCGATCGAGATGACGGCAGTCAGCGCGTAACCGAGGTGTTCGGGGTCAACAGCAGCCGCGATTTTCAGGACGCCGCTCTCGGTGAGCCGGCGAACGCGATACCGAACGGTCGCTTCGGGGACACCCAGCCGGCGCGCAACCTCGCGGTTGGATCGTCGTCCGTCAACGCGTAAGAGCGAGATGATCTGAAGATCCAGCGCATCTGGCTGGACCGTTGCTCGCGATCGTTGACCGGTCGATTCGTTGCTCACTTGTGTCTTTCGCTCCCGTCGCCGCTTCGTGCCCTGCTGATCTGTGTCCTTCGCTCCAGCACGCCCCCCAGCGTCACTGTTCCGCCCTCTGCTCATGCCCCAACTATTCCATTCTCTCGGTGATCAACACGCACGGTTGGCCCACGGCTGAGCCGCCTGTCTATTATCCCCATATTCGCGAAAGATATCCATCCCTGTCAGGATAATAGTATCGCTTTGCCATATTGATTGCCTTATGGAGCCTTCTCACACATGCAACCTTGTTTGTGGCGACGGGTTTGCAGATAGTTCGTTTGAGGACAACTGTTCGGTTGGCCGAATCTTCGTTCAAGCGATGTACAGCAGCCGGGACAGCACATTCCAGGTGATGCCGAGCGCGCCGATGATGACGATTAGCCCAACGGCGAAGGCCGCGGTTATCATCAACATCTGGAGCGTAGCGAGGTTGCTGGCTTTGCGCTGAGCTCGGACTGTTCTTGCGGAAGGTGGTCGACGCTGGGGTCGGTCAGTGGTATTGCGTCCGGGCGCATTGCCGGTATAGCGCTGCATGAGCGTGTCGGAAACGATCGTCGTTCGCATCTGTTCGTCATACTCGCGCCGGATATCAGGTTTCGAGAGGACGGTGTAGGCAGCGTTGATGAGTTTCGTGCGCTCTTCGGCTTTTGCGCGCTGGTCCGGCTCGCTGAAGTTATCCGGATGGGTCAGCCGCATCAGGGCGCGATACGCACGCGTGATCTCTTCGCGCGATGCGCCGAGTGGGACATCCAGCACCTGGTAGTAGTTGATCGATGTATCGAAGCGGGTGCGTGGGCGGGACGTGGACAACGCTGACAGCCCTCAACCACTCGCGCGGATTCGCGCCGGACGATCGAACCCGCACCGGGGTCGGGCCGACTGGAAGTGTAGCGTATCGGAAAACAGCACCGTCGGTCGCGACTCATCGTGCTGTGCTCGATCTGACCCGTTCAGATGGACAGATTTCTAACGAAAATTTCGAGTGTGTCGCTCCCCTGAACTTCGATCCGTGGGAGTGAGAGCGGCTGGTCAGTGACATGCATCGCTCGATGTCGACAGGTGAACCCCAGGGTGTATCCGCAGGAGCCAACGATCTGCTCGACGGTTTCGTCCCGGTCACCGTATGGATACGCGAACGTGTGGACTGGAGCATTCAGTTCCTGCTGGATGATTCGCCGCGATCGTGCTGCTTCGAACGCGACCTCGCGCGGTGACAATCCGGTCAGTTGCGGGTGCGTGACGGTGTGCGCACCAATCGTGACCCCGTCAGCATGCAATGAGCGCAGTGCATCCCAACCGAGGAGCGGGAGAACTTCGCCAAGTCGATGGTCCCACTCGTTGGTTCCGCCTGTGCATCCGCTCACAACGAACAGAATCGCCCCGAAACCATAGCGTTTCAGCAGCGGCCACGCCGTTTCCGCGAAGTCGACATAAGCATCATCGAATGTCAGCAGCACGCGCCGACCCGGTATCGGCTGTCGTAATTCAAGCGACTGCGTGAGTTCGCTCGCATCAACGCTCTGAAACCCGGCATCGCGCAGATACGCGAGCTGAGCTTCGAGTGCGTCTGGTGTGATCCTGTAGCGCGCGGAGTGCTTTGCACCGGTTGCCGACACCCGGTGGTACATCAGGATAGGAAGGTACCCACCGTCCGGGTCGGCTGAAGCAGCGGTTTCATCCTTCGTTAGCGCCGATGATGCCCTCCACACACTGCCTTCAATGGAGCGGCGGATTGGGATGATGTCCGGAAGATACCAGCCGTCGGTCTCACCAGTTCCGCCAATGACCACCTCGGATAGTTGATGTGCTACTGATCGCAGGTCGTCCACGGCACAGGCCGGGATCGGTGCCAGCCAGCTGATCGAGGTCAACGACGGTGCAGACTGTCTCCGGACGAAAACTGGTGTTCTGCCGGCAGTCTCGAAGACTGTGTCAATTCGAACATGCCCGGCGACCAGCAGGTGGTCGGTGCCGAAATCACATTGCCGCACGGGCTGACGATCGCGCGCCAGACTGGCCAGTCGGTGACGCAGGTTTGGCCCTGCAAACGGTTGTCCGATGACCGCTTCACGAACGCAGATGCGACACAATTCCACCCCACCGGTTTGCGAAATCGCCGCTCGGAGATGCTGGGAAGTGATTATTCCGTCGGTGGGCGACAGCGTAATCGCGCCGAATGCGATCCCGGCGGCAGTCAGCACGATCTGCGCGGCTCTGTGAGTAACGATGTCCGGCAACTCGTCACTGATCTCGATCGCGATCCATTCTCGATCGTTCAGATCGATCCGCTCGCGAGCATGTTCATCAACCGCTCCCGGATCGTAAAAGCGATCCGTTGTCCAGTCTGGACGATCCCAGAGTTGTTGGAGAAAGATCGTCCAGATGACCTTCTCGCGTAGCGTGGTGCCCAGCCTGTCGACAGT
Source organism: Thermomicrobiales bacterium (assembly GCA_041751795.1). Taxonomy (GTDB): domain Bacteria; phylum Chloroflexota; class Chloroflexia; order Thermomicrobiales; family CFX8; genus JBBECJ01. The sequence goes on along the minus strand of JBGSWU010000427.1, from coordinate 4,070 downwards.
GTCGTCAGGTGTCTCCAGCAGGATCTCGTCATCGTGACTGTCCTCGGAGTCAGGATCGATGGCCCGGGGAAAGTACCGGTCGAGAATCTGCCAGGCGAACCGTTCAGCGATCGCGTCAGCCAGCAGGTGCCTGCTGACCTCGTTGACGATCACCGGGATCTCAAGATTACCGAGTGGCGTTCCGTCGAGGGTGACTGCGATCCGGATCCGCTCGACGGTAGATGGGACGTGGATGTCCTCAATGGGAGCGGTGATTTCAATCGTCGTTGCGTGCGTGCCACCAATTGTCAGCGGCTCTGAACTGGCGACCGATTGAAGCATGAGATGTTCGAGATGTCGCATCGCACGCTTTGCCAGTCGTGGTGTGCGGAAATGTTCCTCAAGCGCGACGAGGAAGGAGACGACCAATGGTTCGAGGGTAGTCCAATCGGGGGGCGAGTCTTCCGGCGCGCGGTGGCGTGTCAGCACGATAGCGGCGAAGATCTGTTCTGCGATAACGGATGCGTTGATCGACTGGACCGTCCCGGCATCGATATGGCGCAGGACCTCACGCGCATCTCTCCTCGATCCAACGATGTGGCCCGCGATCCAGACGAGCAGGTAGACCTGCGCTTCGTGCACGTCGCTCCCCTGGAAACCGAGTATGTCAATTGGGGTCGGTGGTCCGACTTGGTCATCGTGCGAGAATCCCGCCTCGATCAACCGGAGACCGTCGATCAGCATCGTTTCGAGGTCGTGAGGTTGGAATTGATGGCGCAACTGTTGGATCGCCGTTTCACCTTCGCAATCCACGAGCATCGTCCCGAGCCGTGTGATGCGCTGCCAGAAATCCCAATCCGCCCAGAATCGCAGCGATGGATCGAATCCACCAATCTGACGAACCAGGTCCCGTTGGACCAGGCAGGCATGGATAGCAAATTGTGCATTGCAGGCGACGAGATGTAAGAGAACCCCTGCCCCAGGACGTGGTCCGCGTCCAATGCTGCGTCCATCCGGCGTCGTCATGCACCAGCCGGAACAGCCTGCGCCCGCGCCCGGTGTCGCCTCGATCGTGTCGACCAGATTCGTCAGATGATCAGGCAGGATGCGGTTACCTGCATCGAGAAACAGCAGCCAGTTTCCCCGTGCGTCGGCGATACCAGCATTGCGTGCACTGGACACCTCATCACTCACCTCGTCGAGAACGCGTATTCGATCATCCAGGAGAGATGCCGATTTCGCGACTCGAATCGTGTTGTCACTCGAACTATCGGGGACAACGATCGCTTCCCATTCAGCAAACGACTGCGACCGCACCGATTCCAGCGTCAGCGCCAGCGACGATGTGCTGTTGAAGGCAGGAACAATGATGGAAACGCGTGGAGTCGTCTTCGTCTGTGTCTCATTTCCTGGTTGGGAAGATCGTGAGGTGTCCATCGTACCAGTCGCCTCCGAGCCCCGACTATGTCAGCGCATGGCGTTGGTCGACGTCCTGCGTCATGCCTGTCAACGACGCCACCGAGGCACACATCGCTCGGGACGGGCCACCGACCGTACGTCGACGACGTTCGGAGCCGCCGATTGTCCGTATGTCGTTCGCCGGAGTGTCGCAGCGCAGTTCGGAAACGGAGGGCGGAGGAGCAGGAAGTACAGCGGATTACCTATCCCTACGGGGACAAGGGCAACGCCTCTGGAAATAGCACGAGATGTCCTCAGATCGCGGCGGCTGGTGCAATCCGTTGTGCGAGCGTACAAAAGTGCTCGTGCAGCCGGGTGTCGTCCGTCAACTCGGGATGGAACGCCGTCGCGAGGATATTTCCGGAACTGACTGCGATGACATTGCCGTGGCTGTCAGTGGCTTCTACGGTGACATCGGGACCGATTCGGGAGACAACCGGAGCGCGGATGAACACGGCACGCAGGTTGGGAATGCCGAAGTTCGGCAGGACGACATCTTCCTCAAAGGAAAAGAGTTGCGAGCCGTAGGCGTTGCGCTCGACGTCGATATCGAGTAGGCCGAGCAGTGGCTGATCGCGTCCAACGTCCGTGGCCAGCAGAATCATCCCGGCACAGGTGCCCCAGATCGCGCCGCCGTCATCGGCAAAGCGTCGAATGGCGGTGTCGAGGTCGTACTTGACTATCAACTTGCCAATCACGGTGCTTTCACCGCCGGGGATGATCAGGCCATCCAACTCGTCGAGATGTTCCGGCAGGCGAACCTGTCGCGTCGGTATTCCGATGCGCGCCAGCGCCTGCTCGTGTTCGACGAACGCGCCCTGTAGCGCGAGCACACCGATTGTCGGGATACGTGTATCCATCGTGGGAATCTCCTGCGTGCTGGTGTCTGACCGGGTTCCCAAACGGGAACCCGGCCAGACGGGCCGTTCCGGACGTTGACTACCAGCCGCGTACGGCGAGCAGTTCGTCCTCACGGAGCGTGTCGAGGTTGATTCCGACCATCGGTTCACCGAGGTTTTCGCTGACCTTTGCGATCCGGATCGGGTCGTTGAAGTGGGTTACGGCTTCAACGATGGCCGCTGCACGGCGGGCCGGGTCGCCCGACTTGAAGATGCCTGATCCAACGAAGACGCCGTCGCAGCCGAGCTGCATCATCAGCGCTGCGTCGGCTGGAGTGGCGATGCCACCGGCGGCGAAGTTGACAACTGGCAGCCGGCCAAGATCAGCGACCTCACGCAACAGTTCCAGCGGCGCGCCGATCTCCTTCGCGAAAGCAGGAATCTCGTCGCGGGTCATCGAGGTTGCCCGGCGCATCTGGGCGGTGATCGTTCGCATATGACGGACGGCCTCAACGACGTTGCCGGTTCCGGCTTCGCCCTTGGTGCGGATCATCGCCGCGCCTTCGCCCAACCGTCGTAGCGCTTCACCGAGATCGCGTGCGCCGCAGACGAATGGGATGCGGAACTGGTGCTTGTCGATGTGGAACATCTCATCGGCTGGTGTCAGGACTTCGCTCTCATCGATATAGTCGATGTCGCAGGCTTCGATAACCTGCGCCTCGACGAAGTGGCCGATACGTGCCTTCGCCATGACCGGGATAGAGACCGTCTCCTTGATCGCGCGGATCAGATGCGGATCGCTCATCCGCGCGACCCCACCATCTCGGCGGATGTCAGCGGGGACGCGTTCCAGCGCCATGACAGCGCAGGCGCCTGCCGCTTCAGCGATCTTCGCCTGCTCCGGTGTGACGACGTCCATGATGACGCCGCCTTTGAGCATCTGGGCCAGGCCGACCTTCGTTCTCCAAGTGGACTGCTGCATTTGGATGGTCTCCGTTCCTCGATTCGAGCGTCTGGATGGTTCAATTCGAAGAATGCCACTAGGTTGGGTGATCACAAACAGCCAATTGGCATCAACCATCTACCGTTTCTTGCAATCGTCTCGCCCTAGGGGTATGAACAGGCAGCACCGCACGACACTGGCTGGGAATTGGATTCAATTGAAAGGATCGAGCGCTTGTCCGATGCGATTGACGTCGTCAACGCTTATACAGACCCGGACCTCTACGACATCGAGAACACGATCGTCGACGAGATGCCGATTCTGCTCCGGTTGGCTGACGAGACAGGAGGTCCGATCCTTGACCTCGCCTGTGGTACCGGGCGGACGACGTTGCCGATGGCCGACGCAGGATTCGACGTCACTGGCGTCGACCTGAGCGAGCCGATGTTGACCCGCGCGCGGGAAAAGGCGCGGGAGCAAGGGCTGACCGTTGCGTTCCATCTGCAGGACTGCGCCATGCTTGATCTGCCAATGACGGCGCGGATGGTGACGATGAACGGTCACGCCTTCCAGGAGTTTCTGGCGAATCAGGACCAGGATGGATTGCTCCGTTCGGTCAACCGCCATCTCGAACCGGGAGGTGTCTTCGTCTTCGACACACGCTTACCATCGCGCGACAATATCCAGAAACCAGAAGGTGAGCAGCCCTGGCAGACCGTAACCGATGGTCGCGGCTGGACGGTGGCCGTCTCAGTCATCTGGAGCTTCGATCCGGTTTCGCAGATTCAGGATTACATCATGATTGACCGGCTCAGCGACGGCACCGGTGCGACCGAAGAAACGCGCTCCCT
>JBGSWU010000426.1:0-13663 GCA_041751795.1 Thermomicrobiales bacterium | reverse complement strand
GATTCGGTCGAGGGCTACGCGCACGCGATCATGAAATTCCCGTCGGGATTCCCCTCCAGGGAACCGCGCGTCGAAATCCCTGAAGTCGGCAAACCTCAGGGCGACGTCTGGGAACGTTTCGGACATCGTTTCGAGCGTCAGGCCTTCAGCCTGCCCGAAGTTCATCTCAGACAGCGCGACATGCAGACGTGGATGCAGTCCGGTCGTCGATGAGATCGCGCGGGCCGTGGTCAGCGCGCGCTGCAGCGGACTTGAGTGCAGCGAATGTAATTCGTCGAGTTCAGCGATCCGTCTGGCGACGAGTTGTGCCTGCCGTTCACCACGTGCGTTGAGCGGCACGTCGGTCGCGCCGTGAAACAATCCACTGACGTTGGAATCGGTCTGACCGTGGCGGACCATGAACACTTCAGTGTGCTTGACCGTCATACTGCTCCTGTCTGTCCGCGAGAAATGTGATGGCCGATGGGCAACATTGTACGAGAATACAGTCGGAACACCGAGGGCGGCGGGCGATACAGGTTGACTTCCCATGCTTGATGAACAGCATATGTGCAGCGAACGTTTCTTCTGGCGGTATGATCGCCTCGAGGAGTTGGTGGGCCTGATCCGCAGTTGTCCGCGTCGAGATCAACCCGAGCCGCTTTGATACTCGATGAACGTGCGTGTCAACCGGCATCACTGGTCGGTCGAAACTGAAAAGTAGCACACATGACGCAGTCTTCGGACCAACCCCATGGAGCGACGTCAACCAGTTGCGAGCCTCATCGACGGGAAGATCGGCGAGAAATCGAAGGTCAAAGCTTCCGACGCGATCGCGAATATCCCGCAGTGCCCTCTGGATTCGCGGTGCTTTAACCTCCGCGAGTCCACCCATGCGGATGGCGTCGGCGACGATTTCATTCGGCGCTTCGACCACGTCGTCCCAATCTGGGAACGTTGTGCGCAACGACCTGTAGGCGCGTCCGGTATTCACATCGGAGGTGTGTTGCGACAGAATCGTCGTCACGAGATCGTCGATCGGAGGCCGCTTGGGATAGCGGCGTGGCTCGCCGTATCGAGAGCGTAGTCCAGCAAGAATCTGGGAGATCTCAGGCGGAGTTGTATCAGTGATTTCGCCGACCATCGTCATAGGTCGATTCTAACAGTAACCTTGACGATGCGACGGCTCGCCGCGTATCATTCTCAGTTAGCGCGTAACACGGGGCGTACGTACGAAGGTTGCAGGGAATATTGCGTCGTCGAAGTGGTCCAACATTAGAAGCGCAGACTCAGGGCCTCCGGCTTCGTCGGAGGTTTTTTTCTTGTGTAGGCGACCAGGCAGGTCAAGTATGAGTGACTCGATCCTTATTCGAGGTGGACGTGTCATCGATCCAGCCAGCCAGCGTGACGGAGTCTTCGACATCCGAGTAGACGCGGGACGGGTCGCAGCGATCGGGGCTCGAATAGAACCTGCGGACGGTGATCGAGTCGTCGAGGCTGCTGGTATGTTGATCACGCCCGGTTGGATCGACGCACATGTCCATTTGCGAGATCCCGGAGCGACCTACAAGGAAGACTTAACGACGGGAGCGGCGGCTGCGGTCGCAGGCGGCTTCACGCGAATGTGCTGTATGCCGAACACGATTCCGGCACTGGACACGCCTGAACGTGTGGCCGACATCGTCGAGCGTGGCCGACTAACCGGCGTCCACATCCATCCGATCGGAACGATCTCGATCGGCCGACACGGAACCGAACTCGCTCCGCTGGTAGAGATGGCTGCAGAGGGTGCGATCGGATTCTCTGACGATGGTGACAGCACACGTTCGGAAGACGTCATGCGCGAGGCGCTGATTCTGTCCAGCAAGTTGAATCTGCCAATCATGGTTCATTGCGAGAATCCGGACATGGTTCGAGGTGGCTCACTCCATCGCGGGACCGTGTCACAAGAGCTTGGCGACTCAGGGATTCCGGCGGACGCCGAAGAGGAATACATTGCGCGGGACATCGAACTGGCTCGCGAGACCGGCGGGTGGTTACACGTCCTCCACGTTTCGACGGTGAAGGGCGCGCAACTTGTCGCTCGCGCGAAGCAGGATGGGGTCAGGGTGACCGCTGAGGTCATGCCGCATCATCTGGCACTCACAGACGAGTGGGTTGCGGGACGACGTCGATTTGCTGGCGAATCGGATGTTCTCGCCGAGGTCGGGGTCGATCCAAATGCGAAGGTGAATCCACCACTGCGCCCAGAATCGGACGTGCTCGGATTGATCGAAGCCACTAGAGCGGGCGTCTTCGACTTCATGGGCACCGACCATGCGCCGCACGCCGAGCACGACAAGCCAGCCGAACTCCTGAACGCAGCGTTTGGAATGAGCGGCCTGGAACTGGCGATTCCGACGATGGCACGCCTCGTCGCACGGGAAGCGCTCGACTGGAATCAGGTGGTGGATCTTTTTACAGCCTGTCCTGCACGCATCCTTGGCATTGATGGCGGCCGGATAGACATCGGTGATCCTGCGGACCTCACGATCATAGACCCGTCGCGGCAGTGGGTGGTTAACGCGCAAGCGTTACGAACCAAGAGCAAGAACACGCCACTTCTGGGGATGACGGTTCAGGGTAAAGCGGTTCTCACACTCGTCGGAGGGATGGTGCGACACGATGAACTTTCGTAGCGGCGACGCCGCAATCGTTCTGGAAGATGGTCGCATCTTCAACGGGGTTTCATTCGGTGCTGAGCAGGATGCCGAAGGTGAAGTCGTCTTCACGACGACGATGACCGGATACCAGGAAGTTGCCACCGATCCGTCGTTTCGTGGTCAGATCGTGTGTATGACGTATCCAATCATCGGAAACTACGGCGTAACGCACGACGACGAACAGTCGCGCCAGCCGTGGATCAGCGGGATGATTGTTCGTGATTACAACGACTTTCCGAGCAACTGGCGCTCAGAACGCTCGCTCGGTGACTACTTCAAAGCTCACAGGATTCCGGCGATTAGCGGCGTCGATACTCGCGCACTCACGCGACACATTCGCACGCTCGGCGCGATGCGCGGACTCCTTGTCGCTCGGGCTGGTGGACGGTCGGACGACGAACTTCGACGAGGGGCGAAAGCAGCCTGGTCGCCGTCCGATGCTAACGTCGTCGCTGACGTATCGTCGGCTGAACAGAGAATCATCGGTACCGGAGACCTCCACGTCGTCCTGATCGACTGCGGGGTCAAAGAAAACATCCTCGAATCACTGCGCCGACGAGGGGTCCACGTGACGGTCGTTCCATTTGACACGAGCATCGACGAAATTCAGGCATTGAGGCCGGATGGTGTCCTCACATCTCCCGGTCCGGGAGATCCAGAAAATGCTGACCCGGCGGTCGAGACCGTGCGCCTCGTCGTCGATGAGGGAGTACCATATCTTGGGGTGTGTCTCGGCCATCAGTTGCTCGCTCTCGCTATCGGTGCGTCAACGAGCAAACTCAAGTTTGGCCATCGCGGAGGCAATCACCCGGTCATGGACCTTGACTCTGGACGTGTGTATATCACCGCTCAGAATCACGGGTACACCGTCGATGCAGACACCGTCCCGAGCAGCAACGGCTGGCGCGTGTCGCAGGTGAATCTCAACGACGGGTCGGTTGAGGGACTCGCCCACAGCAGCCTCCCGATTTTCAGCGTCCAGTACCACCCGGAAGGTTCTCCCGGGCCACAGGATAATCAGTATGTGTTTGACCGCTTCCTCGATCTCCTCCGGGAACGGAAGCAGCAAGGGGAAGGGGTGCTCGTGTGAGCGAGCGCATCCAGCGCGTTCTAGTGATCGGCTCAGGGCCGATCGTCATTGGCCAGGCAGCGGAATTCGACTACGCGGGAACGCAGGCCTGTCGCGCGCTACGTGAGGAAGGGATCGAAACGATCCTCGTTAACTCCAACCCCGCGACGATCATGACTGATGAGGATGTAGCCGACGTCGTCTATGTCGAGCCATTGCTTCCAGAAGTCATTCGCCGGATCATCATGCGCGAAAAGCCAGATGGCCTGCTCCCGACGCTTGGCGGCCAAACCGCCCTCAATCTAGCAGTGCAACTCGCTGATCTCGGGATCCTCGAACAATACAACGTCAGGTTGCTTGGCACTCCGCTCGACGCGATTCAGAAGGCCGAAGACCGCGAACTCTTCAAAAACCTGCTTGGCGAGATTGATGAACCGGTTGTCGATAGTGCGATCATCCACACGCTGGCGGAAGCGCGAGAGTTCGCTGCAACGTCGCCGCTCCCGCTGATTGTTCGCCCCGCATACACACTCGGTGGAACAGGCGGCGGTGTTGCGCGGACACTCCAGGAACTTGATGAGATCGTTGCTGGAGGGTTGTCGGCGAGTCCGATTCATCAGATTCTTCTCGAGCGCTCGCTTCTTGGCTGGAAGGAGATCGAGTACGAGGTTATTCGTGACGGTGCAGACAACGTCATCACCGTCTGCAACATGGAGAACCTCGATCCGATGGGAGTCCACACTGGAGACTCGATCGTTGTCGCACCGAGCCAAACGCTGTCGGATCGCGAGTATCAGATGTTGCGAACGTCTGCGATCAAGATCATTCGTGCCCTCGGCATCGAAGGTGGCTGCAACGTCCAATACGCGTTGGATCCACATTCGTTTCAGTACTACGTGATTGAGGTAAATCCGCGCGTTAGTCGCTCGTCCGCACTGGCGTCGAAGGCGACCGGCTATCCCATTGCTCGGGTGGCTGCCAAGATCGCGATCGGCAAGCGACTCGACGAAATTCGAAACTCGGTCACTGAGCAAACAACTGCCGCGTTCGAGCCAGCGCTCGATTACTGTGTCGTCAAGATCCCCCGCTGGCCATTCGACAAGTTCCGGCGGGCCGATCGGTCGCTCGGCACTCAGATGAAGGCTACCGGCGAGGTGATGGCGATCGACCGTTCGTTCGCTGCTGCGCTGCAGAAGGCGGTTCGATCACTCGAAACGGATGCACCCGACCTCCTTTGGGAGAATCCGAAGTGGTCAGATCCTGAACGTCTTATGCTCGATATTCGCGTCGCGAGCGACGAACGTCTCTGGGCACTTGCAACCAGTCTGCGTCGTGGTTTGACGGAATCCGAGGTGTCGTCCGAGAGTGGCGTCGATCGGTGGTTCATCCGCGAGATCGAGCAAATCGTCCTGATGGAACGCCGCCTGGCTGAAAGCAGTTTGGACGATTACCTTCTCTGGCAGGCGAAGCGTCAAGGATTCTCCGACTCGCAGATCGCGCAATTGACAGGTATGGACGAGCGTGCGGTCCGGGACCAGCGGTATGCCGCTGGGATTACGCCAGTCTACAAGATGGTTGACACGTGTGCGGCAGAGTTCGAAGCTGCCACGCCGTACTACTACAGTACGTATGAAGAAGAGAACGAGGCAGCCCCCCTCGACGGGCCAAAGGCGGTCGTCATCGGCTCCGGCCCGATCCGTATCGGCCAGGGTATTGAGTTTGACTACTGCAGCGTCCAGGCTGCTCATGCCCTCGATGCAGCCGGAACCAGAAGCATCATGATTAACTCTAATCCGGAAACGGTTTCTACCGACTTCGATACATCCGACCGACTGTATTTCGAGTCGCTCGACGCGGAATCAGTTGGCGAGATTCTCCGGCACGAAGGTGGCGGGGTCGACGATAAAGTTCCGGTCATCCTCCAGTTTGGTGGGCAGACGGCAATCAATCTTGCAAGCTCACTCACGGCTCGGAACGTCCCGGTTCTTGGGTCGAGCACCGACACGATCGACCTGGCTGAGGACCGTGAGCGTTTTGAGGCGTTTCTGAATCGGATTGGTATCCCGCAACCACCTGGTACAGCGGTGACGACATTGGATGCCGCCCTCGAAGCTGGAGACAAACTCGGGTACCCCGTGCTGGTTCGACCATCATACGTGCTCGGTGGCCGGGCGATGGAAGTTGTCCACTCGGCTGATTTCCTTGCAAGATACCTGGCATCGTCAGTTGATTTCCGGCGAGGGTTCCCGATCCTGATTGACCGGTATCTCGAGGGTAAAGAGGTCGAGGTCGACGCCATTTGCGACGGCACTGACGTCTTGATCCCCGGAATCATGGAACACATCGAGCGCGCTGGCGTTCACTCGGGCGACTCATACGCGGTGTACCCTGGTGTGAACCTGTTCCCGACCGAAGTCGAGCGGATCGTCGAGTACACGACGCGAATTGCACTGGAAATGAAGGTCATCGGACTCGTCAACATCCAGTATGTCATTCACGCCGGTCGCTTGTATGTTCTCGAAGTCAATCCTCGTGGCAGTCGGACCGTCCCGTTCCTGTCGAAGGCGACAGGTGTTCCAATTATTGAGATTGCAACTCACGCTATGCTCGGAAAGTCGATTCAAGAACAGGGATACAGTGGCGGATTGTCTCCGCGGCAGCCGCTTGTTGCCGTGAAGGCGCCGGTCTTCTCAATGGCGAAGTTGCGTGGAGTCGAGCCGAACCTTGGTCCTGAAATGAAATCGACCGGCGAAGCGATGGGAATCGACAGAGAGTTCGCGCCTGCGTTCTACAAGGCTTTGCTTGCTTCGGGTCTCTCGATCAACGCGCGTTCGTCGATCATGCTCAGCCTCGCCGATCGGGATAAGCCCGAGTCACTGCCGATGATCGAGCAGTTGATCCGAATGGGATGTCGGGTGTTTGCCACCGAGGGCACGGCCCAAATGATCGAGCGTGCGGGCATGCCGGTTCAGATGGTCACGAAACGCATTGGTCAGGGATCGCCTGACATGCTCGACGTGATTCTCGACGGAACGGTTCAAGGCGTCATCAACACGCCCGGCCCGGCAGAGAAGGAAGTCCTCGACGGCTTCCAGATTCGTCGTGCCGCAGTCGAAAAAGGGATTCCTTGTATCACATCGATCGATACGGCTAGGGCGGTCGTGACAGCCATGCAGCAGTCGACCGGCGCGTACTCTGTCCAACCATTGCCGCTGTATCGCAGTAAGGTCTCCGTGGCGTACTGACGCGGAAAGAACCGGCGTACCCAGCCTGGCAGTCTCGGTCACTTCCAGCCGTTCCATTGGGAGAATCAAGACCGCACGGGGACTTCGAGTTGCATGATGGCATTTTCGGGCGTGTTCGTACCTAGCTAGGAGGGTTTCGTTGAGTCAGGACTCGTTTCTACGCCAACTCGAATCGATCGGGGCGCTGAAGTACGGGCACTTCCTGCTCACATCGGGTCGCCATTCGGCACAGTATGTTGAAAAGTTCGACTTGCTGCGGCAACCGCGGGCGACTGAAGATGCTTGTTGTGCGTTGGTCGAACAGCTCGGCGAACACGCTGAAGTCGATCTCGTTGTCGGCCCGACAACCGGGGGGATCTTGATGGCATTCGAGATCGGTCGGCAGATCGGACTTCCCGCGGCCTACGCCGAGCGAATCAACGAGGGCGCAAGCGAGCGGGCGATCAAGCGAGGGACATACATCGCTCCCGGAACGAAGGTTCTCGTCGTCGATGACATCCTGACGACGGGTACATCAGTCGTCGCGACGCTGGACGCGCTACGGGAATGGAACGCCGACGTTCGGGCAATCGCCCTCCTCGTCGATCGTTCTGGCGGGTCTGTGGCATTCGACGCACCGCTGTTCAGCCTGGCGTCGCTCAACATCGAGACGCATGCGGCAGATGAGTGTCCACTCTGTCAGGCTAATGTGCCAGTGACGAAGCCCGGATCATCAGCGCAGTCTGGACGCCGTTAACACTCCGACGTTCAGGCTGTGGTGAGGTCGCTAGGTCGTTAAACCTGCCGCGTCCTGACTCGCGCGAAGTTTGCGGAGTTGTTCGTGCAGGCTTGCAATCTCGTCTAAACGACGCTCGAGTTGATCCAACGCGTCATCCCGTCGGCCATCGACATATTCGTCGCGAATTTCGAGAACCATTTGCGCCAGACGTCCGATCGTTCGGACGACATGGACTGGATCGTCATCCCCGCCTGCATGCTGGAAACTGGACATCTGATCGCTCCTCAATATCGTTGTCGCGTGTCAGGTGGCTGGCTCGTCGAGCTTGATTCTTCGAAGGAACTCGGCCTCGTCGATGACCGTGACACCGTATTCGCGTGCCTTATCTGCCTTGCTACCAGCGTCCTCGCCGACGATGACGACACTTGTCTTTCTCGATACCGACGAAGAAACGTTTGCACCTGCTCGCTTCAACAGCCCTTCAGCGTCGGATCGCGTTAGTGTAGTCAGTCTGCCAGTAAGGACGACAGTCTTGCCGTCCCACTCCGGTGAAGTCTCAACCGCTTCGCCTGCATCGTCCTGTTCGGCGCGGACGCCAAGCGCTCGAAGGTCGTTGACGAGGTCGCGATTGCGAGATTCGGCGAACCAGTCAACGACCGATTGCCCGACAACCTTACCGACACCTGGGACTGCTGCGACTTCGTCGAGTGACGCCGCTGCGATGCCATCGAGCGATCTGAATCGCTCGGCGAGCAAACCGGCGTTTCGCTCGCCAACGTGGCGAATTCCGAGCGCGAAGATGACGCGAGCGAGTGGTTGCGCCTTGCTTGCTTCAATCGAATTCTGAAGGCGTTCGACGCTCTTCTCACCCATGCCCTCCATCTGGAGGATCGCGTCCCAATCCAGCCGGTAGACATCTGCCACCGAGCCAATCAGACCATCGTCGACAAAGCGCGCCGCGAGCTTCGCTCCCAGTCCGTCGATGTCCATTGCACCTCGAGAGACGAAATGCGCCACTTGCTCGCGTAGTTGCGCCGGGCAACTCGCGTTCACGCAATATGACATGACTTCGCCCTCGACCCGCTCGATCGTCGAGCCGCAAACCGGGCAGCGGTCGGGCCAGATGAACTCTCGTTCGTCCCCCGTCCTCGCGTCGGTGACGACACGGAGAATCTTTGGAATGACATCGCCCGCGCGTTCGATGATGACCGTGTCACCGATCTTGACATCAAGGCGTCGAATTTCGTCTTCGTTGTGAAGTGTCGCCCGACTGACGGTAACGCCGCCAATCTGGACTGGCTTCAAATGGGCCAGCGGATTGAGGCTTCCCGTTCGTCCCACGTTGATGATGATGTCCTCGAGAACGGTTGTTGCCTGCATCGCAGGAAACTTATACGCGGTCGCCCAGCGTGGTTCGCGAGCAACGCTGCCAATTTCGTCGTAGAGCCGCGTGTCATCAACCTTGATCACGACACCGTCGATATCAAAATCGAGAGATGCCCGCCGTTCGTACCACCGTTCACATTCCGCCCAGATTTCTTCGGCGGTCTCAACGGTCGTAAAGTCAGGACTGGTTGGGAACCCGAGTTCGTCCAGTAGCCGCAGCATCTCGGATTGCGTATGCGGCAGGTTATCGCCTCTTGTCGCAGCCGCATACGCGAAAAAGCGCAACGGGCGCCTCGCAGTCATCGTTGGGTCCAGTTGCCGGAGCGCGCCAGACGCGGAATTGCGCGGGTTGGCGAAAGCAGCTTCGCCTCGTTCGGTCCGCTCCTCGTTCATTTTCTCGAACTCGCTCCGGCGCATGTAGACCTCGCCGCGCACTTCGAAGTCGTCCGGCGCTTTTTCTGGATGGGCGAGACGCTTGGGGATGTCGCCAATTGTTTTCATGTTCGCTGTCACGTCTTCGCCGACGAGCCCATTGCCACGAGTGGCCCCCCGGTTCAGCACCGCCGATCGATAGCGAAGGCTGCTGGCGACTCCGTCAATCTTTGGTTCGATCGTGAACGTGAGGTTTTCGCGCCCGGCGAAACGATGGACCCGCTTCAACCAGTCTTCCAGACCCTCGCGCGAGAATGCGTTTGACAACGACTGCATTGGAACGTCGTGAACGACCTGGGTAAAGCCAGTAGCCGGAAGCTCCCCGACGGTCTGGGTCGGTGAATCCGGAGTGAGGAACTGTGGAAACTGCTCTTCGAGTTGCTTTAACTCGTGAAAGCAAGCGTCCCATTCTGCGTCGGACACAGTAGGTTGCTGCAGGTTGTAGTACTCGTGGTTGTATTGCTGGATAAGCGCTCGAAGCTGTTCGATGCGCGCCTGAGCCGTGGAATCGTCCATGCGATCGCGTCACTCTCCAGGCTGGACAAAGCCAGCGAACGACGGCCCCGCCGCGTCTCGGTGCGTTCGACCGCGCGAGTATAGCACAGGTTGTCCGTACACTTGTTCGACTCGTATACTGCTGCCATCGTGACTGACAGGCACGATGAGCAGGGGGACGGTCGATGCAATCGGTGGATTCGACGCAGAATGACGGAGCAGCGTACCCGGGGCTCGTCGAACGTGCGTTGGCCTGCATCGAAGAGCACCATGGCGCAATGGCCGAGGATGCATTGATCAGCCATGTGTTTGGTGGCTCGTCCTCACCCGCACTCTGGAGGCCGCTCCTGCGCTCCGTTCTGAGCGAACAGCGTGACCTGACACTACGGGCAGACGGCATCTGGACAACGCGAGTTGCTGTTGCGGACGTCGAGTTTCCATCGGAGTTCGTCGTCCTCGACGTTGAAACGACAGGCTTGAAGCCAAGTCAGCAGCGCGTCATTGAGGTGGCGCTGATCCGAGTATCACCGCACGGATCTCCGATGCGCTGGTCGTCACTCGTCAACCCGGGTCGCCCGGTTCCAGCCTACATATCCCAGAAGGTCGGTATTGACGACGCGATGGTCGCCGATGCGCCGGAATTCAGGTCGATCGCGCCGACGATTATCGAGATTCTCGAAGACCTTCCGATAGTTGGGCATAATATCGCTTTCGACCTGTCGTTTATCAATACTGAACTCATGCGCTGCGGACTGCCGCGACTCGTCAATACACCTATTGACACACTGACACTGACGAGCCAACTTGTCAGCGAGGCCCGCAGGTTGAATCTCGCTGACGTCGCGCGAGCAATGGGCATTTCGAGTCGCGCAGCGCACCGTGCGATGCCTGACGCAGAAACGACGCTGGATGTTTTTCGACTCCTGCTCATGCGCGCCCGAGAGAAAGGGTTATCGACACTCGACGATCTGCTGAGGACCTCGGCCCGAGTACGGCCGTCGTCACGTGTTCGCAAGCCTGTAGGACGCGCGAGTTCGATTCTTGACCGTTCGCATCTCTCGACAGTTCCGCATGCCCCCGGCGTCTACATCATGCGCGATGCATTCGATAGCGTCCTGTACGTCGGAAAGGCAAAGAATCTTCGTAAGCGGGTCGCTTCATACTACTCCCAGCCGTTGGGATACACCCGCAAGATGGATGGGTTGCTCGAAACCTTGTCACGGATTCAGATCGAGGTCGTCGGCAGCGAACTCGAAGCGTTGATTCTTGAGTCGCAACTCATCCGTCGGTATCGACCGAGATACAACACCGTCCAACGCAACGCCGAGCAGTATGTCTACGTCAAGGTGGATATCTCCAATCCGTGGCCGCGTGTGACGACGTGCCGCGATCGAGCCAACGACGGCGCGCGGTATTTCGGTCCATTCAAGTCGAGTTCACGCGCACGGGCAGCAGTTGAACTCGTCAACGATGTCCTGCCGCTTCGGACGTGTCGTCGGTCATTTGCAGATAAACGCTCGTATGGGTCACCTTGCCTGGAACTCGAGTTGGGCCGCTGTCTCGGGCCGTGCGTTGGCCGTGCAGAATCGGACACGTACCGACAACTCGTTAAGGATGTTGTCTCGTTCTTTGAGAGCGACACAAGGCCAATGATCGCTCGACTGCACAGCAAGTTGGAAAAAACGGTCACAACCCTCGATTTTGAACGCGCTGCGCGATTGCGTGATCGCATTCGTCAGGTTGAACGACTCGCCAACGAACAGCACATGCTTGACGGCGCGGGTCGGTACGAACATGCGCTGCTGGTGTTGCCGAGTACGATGTCCAAGTCGCGCGAAGTCTGGTATCTGTTGAAAGGTCGGCGATGGGCGCAGTTGACGGTCAGCCACAATGAGCGACCGAAAGGTTTGGCCACCCGACTCGAGCCGATTACTGACCGCGCGCATCTCGGTATGGACGCGTTCGTTCCAGATCATCATGCAGTTGATGAGATGTCGATCCTCGCGCGCTGGATGAGGAAGACGCCAGAGCATCCGGCATTGATCTCGCTCGATGATCGATCGTTGATCGACGCAGCGCGGATGGTTCTAGCCGTAGACCTGACTGACCCGTTCGGTGATGCCGCACCGGGGGACGAAGTGGCGGACGCTCGTGACGCAACCGATGACAACGATGATGAGAATGGGAGCTGTGGTGAGGTCTGAAGATCGAATGAGGGTGATGGAAGAGGTCGCGACACTCGTCCGCAGTTGCGGGCGATGTGAACTCTGCCGTGGTCGCACGAACGCAGTACCTGGAGCCGGAGATATTCAGACCGAGATCATGTTCATTGGTGAAGCTCCCGGTCAAAACGAGGACCGCGAAGGGCTTCCGTTCATCGGGGCGTCCGGGAAATTCCTCGACCAGCTACTCGAGTCAATCGAACTGAAGCGTGACGATGTATTCATCACAAACATCGTGAAGTGCCGCCCGCCTGGTAACCGCGACCCCCTTCCCGACGAGATCGCCGCGTGTAGCTCCTACCTAGACACCCAGATCGATGCGATCAATCCTATGATGATCGTGACCCTCGGTAGATTCTCGATGTCGAAGTGGTTCCCAAACGAACGCATTTCTCGAATACACGGCCAGGCACGAACGATCGACAAGCGTGTCGTCGTTCCGATGTACCACCCAGCGGCAGCGCTCCATCAGGCGTCACTCCGAGCCACGATCGAGGCCGATTTCGAGCGATTGCCGCGAATCCTGGCGGCGGCCCGTGAGCAGTTGTCGTCAGCGAACGGCGATCCCGATCCTGCAAATCAGATGCGTCTTTTTTGATCGCCATCTCACATTCCGATCACGTTCACCCGAGAACTTGATGTTCTCTGCAGATGAACCTGAGTTGTGATTGGGTCGATTCAGTCGTTGACGACTCGACAATTGCCGATCGCGGACAGTAAGCATCCTCCTCGCGTACGTACGCGGTCTACTTACCGGCTTCGGAATTGTATACGGTCGTCGTCCCACGAGGACCTGACGTGCGATTCGGCGGGTACTTCTTCGGTACTGTTATCGTGTTTTCACGGTCATTATTCGTATTGACCTTGACCGAAAGTGTCGCGCCACGTAAAGTGTACGTACACTGTGTTCAGTGTGAGGAGTGGGAGTGGAAGCGCGACCGAAAGCGAAGATAGTGCAAGCGAGAACGAATCGCCGAGACGTACCGCCGGCCAGAATACCGTCATCACGTCCCTCGACGGGCCGACGCGCCGCTGGGCAGGTTGGGCGATGGTTCGGTAGCATCGATCTGCCCCCGCGCTTACGTGAAGAACTCCTGGCCCTCGCGATATTTACGACGGCGATCATTTCTGCATTGCCGTTGGTTGGCCTCGCCAACGAGAGCGCGCTCACCTACGTTGGCAGTGGCATCCGTGCCCTGTTCGGTCAGGCAGCGATGATCGTGCCGCTAGGGCTGTCAGTCATTGCGGTTGAAATCTGGCGAGCAGGAGACGCTGGGCAGCGCGTCCGGCGCATCAATGGTGGAGTCGTCACCGTCGCATCGATCGTCGGATTACTAACGCTTGGTCGCAGCGGCGAGGATGTTTCCGAAACGGGTGGCGCTGCAGGGCTTGCGATCTCGACGGCATTGATGCGA
>JBGSWU010000425.1:0-2935 GCA_041751795.1 Thermomicrobiales bacterium | reverse complement strand
TTCGGTAAAGCCGAGGCCATGGAGAACCGCTTCTGTGCGATGCTCCATCTCGTAGCCGCCATGCGTCTCGAACTCGGTCGAGAGACGCGCGTATTCCTCGAACATCTCGTCGAGACCGTCCCCGTCGGCGCTCGCCATCTCCTGCTCGAGCATCGCCAGCCGATCGCCGATTGCTCGGACATGTGCGAACGCTTCCAGCGCTTCCTCATAGAGGGTCCGATCCTCGGCGAACGTCGCCTCCTGAGCCTGGTAAGCCAGCCGAAGGCCGCTCTGGTAAACGATGTTGCCTTCGGTTGGTTCTTCAACACCGGCAATGATCTTGAGCAGCGTGCTCTTTCCAGCGCCGTTCGTCCCGACGAGGGCGACGTGCTCACGCTCGTTTACCTGAAAGGTGACGTCGGAAAAGATCACGTCTGTGATGAATCGCTTGGCGATGTCCTGGACGGTGAGAATCGTTGTAGCCATTGTTGGTCGCTGCTCCTGTTCCTCTGTCTCGGTCGGACATCATTGTCGACCGTGAGTGATGCTCGTTGATGTAGTCCGCAATTGGGGGCATTGATCTGCCGCGTCTGATTGAGAGACAGGTGACTTTGAGTCACCTCTTGTCAGACTAGAACATGTGTTCTAATCTATACATGGATGGGCGGCAGGCCCCAGAAGACTGGAGCATCTGAGGAGTAGCTCGATGGATGGTACGCAGGCACGTGGAAATGCCGGAGGCATGGAGCGCTCCGACTCGGAAGGTGCTGGAGTTGTCGTCGCCTGTGTCTTCATTCCGCACTTTCCACTCCGGGTAGAGATTCTACGACATCCGGAGCTGGATGGTCTGCCACTGGCGCTGACCGACCTCGCCGGGGCGGGGCGTCGGCGGATCGTCGAGTGTTCGCCGGAGGCAGTAGCGCTTGGCCTGCGAGTTGGAATGCCATTGCGGGAAGCGGTCGGCGCATGCCCGCAGGCAGTCATTCTGACCTCCGATCCGGTCGCCTACGCGAATGCCTTCGCCGATCTGCTGCGAGCGCTTGGGACAGTAAGTCCCAGCGTCGAGGCTGCTGAAGTGGGGATTGCCTTTGTCGATCTGCGAGGGTTGGATCGACTTCATGGCGGGATCGACAACATTGCTGCTGCGTTGCTGCGGACGGTGCCGCCAGCCTTACGGCCCCGGATCGGATTGGCAGCTAACAAGTTCACAGCGCGGGTCGCCGCGACACAGGCACGGCCCGGCGGTGTCCGAACGGTGCCAATCGCGTACGCCAAAGCATTCCTGGCCGGGAATCCGGTCGATGTTCTCCCAGTGCCACTTGAGATGCGGCGACGGCTGGAGCGGTTTGGCCTTTACCACTTACGCGACATCGCCCGGTTACCGCTCGGCAAGCTCCAGGCACAGTTTGGTCCTGATGGGCGACGTGCCTGGGAACTGGCGCACGGACAGGACAACACGCCAATTCGTCCGCTGGGGCATGAGGAGCGCTTCGTCGAGCGACTCGCCTTGCCGTCGCCGTCCGTCCAGATTGAAACGGTCCTGATGGCGCTGAATCAGGTCTGTGAGCGGGTCTATACCCGAAAGGAGGTGCGGGGCCGTGGCGCACGACAGGCACGGCTGCAATTCCTGCTGGAGGAACACCGCTCCTGGGACCGGACTGTGACATTGAAAGGAACGATCGATGAACCCTGGGCGCTCTCCAACACCCTACGCTACCGGTTGCAGGGTCTTCAATTGGAAGGTGCCGTCGAAGAGGTTGTCCTGGAACTTATCGGCTTGAGCGATATCCACGCCCGCCAGGCGCAACTCTTTGATGACGACACTGGACTGCGCCGCCGCCAGCGTCAGGAGATCGGCGAGGCCGTTCGTCAACTCAAGCAACGCTACGGCTCATCTCCGCTTTACCATGTTGTCGGTATCGAACCCTGGTCACGGATCCCAGAACGACGCTGGGGGTTGTTCGCATGGGAAGCGTGAGTTATTCACCGCTATTAAGCAGTTTCAGGAATTGGGCAACGGTCATGACATCGATGTTGTGCTCGTGAAGGTGCGCAATCAGGTCGAGATCGCCTTTGATGTCATCGTCACGTGAAACGATGTAGTGTGCGCGTCCGAGGATTGCGGTCTCCAGCAAGACATCGTCTTTCGGGTCTCAACAAAGACGATGTCCTGGTGGAGCGACAAAGATCGCCTCTTGACGTATTCGGTAAAGCAAGGCCTCGATGCGTTCGTCGCTTAAGCGAATGGCGCGTTGGATACGCGGACGGGAAAGTACATCCGTAGTCTCGTGTAGTAGGGCGACTGATGCTACGAGTTGGTAATGGTCGTCAAGGAACAGATCCAGAGTGCGCGCTGGTTGGCCCATCGGGTTAATGAATGCCGAAATCCAGATGTTCGTGTCGAGCAACACACGCCAACGTGCGTCAGTCATACGTAGTCATATGTTGAGACAAACGCTCCTGACGTGCCTCATCGCTGACCTGTGTGATGAGTGCTTCAATCTCATCCGGTGTTAGGTCAGTTTCAACGCTGTTGTGTATCTCTTCCAGCAGACGCTTCATTTCGGTTCGCCACTCTTCGCGCTCTTGTTTCGTCATTGGCAACGGCGCACGGACGCGTGAGGGATCGGGGAAACCCTGGGCTTTGGCGTAGTCGTTGAGCGCTTCGCGGACGATATCAGTGAAGGAACGGCCCTGCTGGATGGCCAGGTAGCGAATGAGTCGGTCGAGGTCTTCGTCAAGGTAGATGTTGGTGCGCTTCATGATCGTCTCCTTCATCTGGGATTGACGACATCATAACATCATGATGTCGGGAGATATGGGATGTTTGGGAATCCGCGAGAGTCGGTCTCCGATGCCGATTCGATCCGTCTGCTGAACAAGCCACAACCACTGTTCGTCACGGCAGATGACAGTGGTTTGCCACGTTGGATTGGCGCTGGCACTGGGCAGCGAC
>JBGSWU010000424.1:0-12506 GCA_041751795.1 Thermomicrobiales bacterium | reverse complement strand
GGAGAACTCGCCGCGGAGTCGATCGCAGCAGCCCTCAACGTTGGTGATCCGACAGCGGCGGCACTCGCGACATATGGCCGGGCGCGGAAGGCTGCGTTCGCTGACAAGCGACGTGCTGCATGGCTGGTCGAGGCATTTGTCCGGTCGCCGAAACTGATGGATTATGCGATCGAACGAATCGCTATCCGACCTGGCGTCCAAACGACGATGACCGGTGTCCTGGGAGACTATCGTGACGCTGGAGCAGTCCTGTCGCCAGGGTTCCTATGGAATGCGTTGAAACCATGAACGAACGCGAACCTGACGCAGACATCAGTCTCACGATTTGGCGCTCGTATGCCAGATTGTCGGGAACGGAGGATGAAGAGGCATGATCCGATCGGTCGACATCAATATCGATGGGGATCTCGCGACTGTATACCGGCTTGGAGCCGAGATCGAAGCGTGGCCCCGGCTTCTGCCGCACTATCGAAACGTCGACATCCTCTGGAAGGACGGCAACCGCTGTGTTGCCAAAATGTATGCGTCTCGCGATGGCATTCCAGTGTCGTGGATGTGCTGGCAGGAACGCGATGCTGACACGCCACGGATAACATTTCGCCATATCGGTGGCTTCACGCGAGGGATGGTGGCCGTCTGGACGTTCGAGGAACATGACAATCGTTCAGTGACCGTACGCATCACCCACGATTTCCGCAAAGGGTGGCCGATCCAAGGCCTCGACCGGTTTGTGACGGATACTATCGTGGGTGAGTTCTTTACGCATAACATTGCCGGAAAGACGCTTGGGATGGTGAAAATGCTGGCTGAAGCGGACCGAGACAGCCATGAATCGTCGATGAACTTCATTGGAGCAACTCCCGCCAGGTGATACCAGTCATCCAGACCCGCTCGTCGCTAGACAGGCAGGGCAGGCAACGAGTTCACAACCGTGAGAAAGGGTGCTGAATGAGAGATGGACGACGAGTCGTCGTAACGGGCATTGGTGCCGTCACGCCAATTGGGAGCGGCGCAGACGGACTCTGGTGTGGAGTCCAGCGATCGACGAGTGCAGTCACCCGTGTAACCCGTTTCGATCCCAGCATGTTTCGCTCGCATCTGGCAGCGGAAGTCTCGGACTTTAAGCCCGATGATTTCCTTGAACCGCGCCGGGCAAAGCGGCTCGACCGGTTCTCTCAACTCGCCGTCGCTGCCAGCCAACAGGCGCTCGCTGATAGTGGCTTTGATCCCGCGACGAGTCGAGAATCTGTCGGCGTCTACGTCGGGTCAGCCCTCGGTGGGGTGTCATATGGCGAAGAGCAGCACCAGGCATTCGTCGAACGTGGAGTCAAAGCTGTCAGTCCAATGACGGCACTCGCGGTCTTTGGCGGAGCCGGACCGAGCAACGTCGCCATGGAACTCGGGTTGCACGGGCCTGCCCTTGGCAATGCCAATTCATGTGCGTCTGGAACCGTCGCTATCGGTGAGGCATACCGGCTGATGCGCGACGCGCACGACGCTCCAGTGATGATGCTGGCTGGCGGCTCCGAAGCACCGCTCTCGACGCTGACGTTTGGCGCATTCGCCATCATCAAGGCGATGTCTGCATCGAACGACATTCCTGATCAGGCCAGCCGACCCTTCGATCGAAACCGCGATGGTTTCGTGATGGCCGAGGGAAGCGCGATGCTTGTGCTCGAGGAACGAGAGCACGCGTTGGCACGCGGAGCCAGGATCTACGCTGAAATCTTTGGCTACGGCCACACTAACGATGCGTATCACATGACGGCCCCACTTCCCGACGGGTCGCAGGCTGCCCGTTCGATTTCGTTGTCGCTGGCAGACGCTGAGATTCCGGCCTCAGAGATTGACTACGTCAACGCGCACGGATCCTCAACACCGTTGAACGACTCCACAGAAGTGCTGGCGATTCGTACCGCGCTGGGAGCGCGCGCCGAGCAGGTGCCAGTTACCGGAACAAAGGGACTTCACGGACACGCGCTCGGCGCAAGCGGAGCAATCGAACTCGCGATCGCGTGTCTCGCGATAAAGAACGGTTTCGTTCCTGGCACGGCGAACCTGCGGGCGCCAGACCCTGAGTGCGATCTGGACCATCTTCCGGGCAGTGGAGAGTCACGTCGCATCGGCGTTGTACTCTCGAACTCGTTTGGCTTTGGCGGCATCAACGCATGCCTCGTCATCGGGCACCCGGATTGGGCCGCCTGATCGCTTATGCGCAGAGGTGATTGAACAGGGTATTATTGTCTCACTAATACGAATTCGAATCGCCGCGTTGCGTTTACGTTGCAGTTGCAGACGTCACAGCACGCAGGAGGTGGGATCGTGGCGCTGGACTCCGGCACCGGTCCAGACACCGGCAGGCATGCCCGGACGAAGATCGACTTCGCTACCCTCATCGACGTCGCAAACGAGTTCGTCGTCATCGCGAATCCAGACGGGCTGCTGCAGTACGCAAACCTGGCCTGGCGCACAGCACTCGGATACAACGACGACAGCATCGACAGTGTCTTGCTTCTCGATACAGTGCGGCCCGACCACCGGCAATCCGTCTCTGATGTCATGCATGCCGTCCTTCAGAGTGGGGCGGTTCTCCAGTTTACGACCGTCTTCACGACTTGCAACGGCATATCCATCCCAGTCATCGGCCGAATGGACTGCCAATCCGCCCACGGGAACCCAACATTTCTTCGCACGATTATGCGGGAGGTTTCCGCAGGCGAGGACGCTGAGACTGTTCTTCACAATCTACAGGCCCAGTTTGACAGCGTATTCGAGAGTCCCGCGATTGGAATGGCGATTCAGGATTTGAATGGCCGCTGGCGACTCGTGAACGATGCTCTCGCGAAGATGATCGGGTACCAACCCAGCGATCTCGTGAAGATGACATTTCGTGACATTACGCATCCTGATGACCTTGACGCGAATCTCGACAAACTTCAGCGCTTGCTCGATGGAACGCACGAACGCTTTCAGATGGAAAAACGCTACATCCACCGAAACGGCAGCACTGTCTCCGTCATCCTGACCGTATCGGCGGTGCGAAATCGTGCGAGAAAACTGGTTCGGTTTGTTTCCCAAGTCCAGGATGTGACAGAGCGGAAGCAACTTGAAACACAACTCCTATACAAGGCCTCGCACGATGTGCTGACGGGACTGCCAAACCGGGCGCTCTTTATGGATCGCGTTGAACACGCACTCGCACGGATCCAGCGGAGCGGCGGGCAGATCGCTGTAATGTTCCTCGATCTTGATGGATTCAAAGCGATCAACGATCTGTACGGTCACGAACAGGGCGATCGTCTCCTCGTCGAAATCGGACGGCGTCTGCGAACCTGTGCTCGAGCCGGAGATACTGTTGCGCGACTCGGAGGCGATGAATTCACGATTCTCCTCGAACAGGTGAGCCACCCATCGATCGCGATGGAAGTCGCACAGCGTGTACGCGAAACGCTGCGTTACCCGATCATGCTCGGCGAGCACGTCACGACAATTTCGCCGAGCATCGGCATTGCCATATCCTTCGAACGTGACGACCGGGCCGACGCGATGCTGCACGACGCTGACATCGCCATGTACGCGGCGAAACGAGCCGGGAAGGACCGCGCAATCGTCGCCAAGCGGCGAAACGGCGAGCACGATTCCTACCCACTATGATGACGCACCCCAACTGACAGTGGACACATCACTATGCCCGCAGACGCGTCCGTAGTAACCTGCTGCTTGCGACAACGTGAACGCACTAACGCAGTAAACATTCAGATACGAAAGAGTGGTACATGGAGCGGAACACAGATCGAACAACTGAACGGATCAGGCGCGAAGACCTCCAGGGCACATATGCGATGGAGGTCGAGCGGCGCATGGAAGGCTCCAACAACAAGGAGCGGCAGGAAATGCTCCTTGCGTATGGTTTGCCGGCGGCAGAAAGTATCCGCGATCGCAGTATCAGCCTCTTCACACGCGGTCGCTGGCGCTTCAACTCCGGCACGTTTATGAACACTGAGTACATCGAAGACATGCGCAAACTCGATGGTCAGGATGTCGTCATCGTTGGAGCGCCGTACGATGGTGGAACAACCTACCGACCGGGAACGCGATTCGGTCCACAGGCAATGCGGAAGATATCGCCGCAAGCCAGCGGATACAACCCCGGGATGGGCATTGATTTACACGAATCGTTGAACATCGTCGACGCTGGTGACATTACGATCATTCCGTCAAACCTCGAAAAAAGCTTTGACCAGATCGCGAAGGCGGTGTCGTACATCGCTGAGCGCGAAGTGTTCCCGATCGTTCTCGGTGGCGACCACGCAATCGGTTATCCCGATGTACGAGGCCTGGCGCCGTTCATCGACGGCAATATCGGCATCATTCACTTCGACCGGCACTCGGACCTCTCAGAGTACAGCCTTGACGAGCGGATGCATGGATCACCGTTCTTCCACGCGACGAACATCCCAAATGCTCCGGCTGCCAACCTCGTCCAGATCGGCATTGGTGGCTGGCAGGGTTCCAAGGACGGCATCAAAATCGCCCGCGAGCGAAACGCTACCGTGATGACGATGGACGATGTCGAGCGGTACGGCCCGCAGCGAATCGTCGAGTACGCACTCGAAATCGCCTGGAAAAATGCCAAAGCCGTCTGGATCTCGTTCGATGTCGATTCTCTCGATCCAGCGTTCACGCCCGGCACAGGCACCCCCGTCCCGGGTGGCCTGACTCCGCGCGAGGCGCTGAAGATGATTCGCGACATCGCCGCCGAGGGGCTCGTCGGCATGGAAGTCGTTGAAGTCGCGCCAGCTTATGATGTCCACGACCATACGGCGCTGATCGGGGTTCACGCCATCCTTGAATGTCTCGGATCGCTCGTGAAAAACAACAAGCTCGGAAGAAAACAAGTACCACCGGAGGGTCGAACCGATCAGGTATCGCCGATGGACGCGCCACCCAAGGGATGACGTAACACACGAGAACGCGTCGATGTCACGAGATAGAAACGGGGGCCATTTGGTCCCCGTTTTGATTTGGAGAAAAGTACCGTCGAGTGAAGGAGTATTGATTGTTGCCAAGATGTCACGTGCCAGTTGCCAAAAGTGTACGGACATTGCTAGAAATGGTGTCAAAGTCCTCACGAATATCGCAGGTGTCACTGACATGCCGTCAAAGTTGTCGGAATCGGAGCATCGTGATATTCTGCGCCGTACCGGGAAGTTCGCTGAAACTCAATGCGTGGTGGGGCACGAGCGAGTTTTCAGTGCCTATTCGGAATGATAAAGGTGGGGATAATTGTCAAAAATACATGCGAGCCGACGACGCTCGCAGATCATCGCATTCTTGGTGACGGTTTCAAGCATGGCGCTATTGGTTGCTCCAGTCGGAGCACAGGAACCAACCTCAGCTAACGAACTGAAACCGGCAGTCCATGAAACCGATCGGACACAGCACCTCGGGGGATCGACCTGGCGAGTTTACGGGTATCAGGAGGGTTTAGTCGGCTACACGACGGCTAACGGCCACGTCATCCAGCCCGAAGACTTCTTCGTCGCATTACCGTGCTTTTGCGTGCTGTCCAGCAAGGGTGGCTACGAATATCAGGTCCGTCTCGAGTACAACGGCAAGAGCGTGACTGTTCCAGTCTGGGATGTTGGTCCCTGGAATGTCAGCGATAACTACTGGGATCCACCAGCGCAGCGTGAATGGCAGGGGCTCGAACAGGGCATGCCGATGGCAACCGCAGCGTACTATCGCGACTACAACAATGGCGCCGATGGCTGGGGACGCGACATCACGTCGCCGGGCGGCATTGACATCGGAGACGGCGCGTTCCACGCGCTCGGAATGACAGGTTCAGACTGGGTCGATGTCACATTCCTCTGGCTCGAACCACAGCGATGGGAACTGGCGGCGCTACCCGCTCCGTATGAGAACATCGAGACCGTCTGGTGGGACGAGCGGCCGCCGCTTGACCGCGCAGAAGTGAATTACAGCGGTCAATTCGGCTACATCTGGGAAACCGGTCACAACGTACCGAATCCAATGATCAACCACTACTGGGCGAACGGTGGCTGGCAGCGGTTCGGGATGCCAATCAGTGAGTTCCATCGCGAAGTTCACGCCGACGGAACCGTTCGACTCGTCCAGTATTTCGAACGAGCAGTTCTCACTCTGGATGTGACCAATCCGAACGCCCCAATCGTCCGGCAGGAGGATCTCGGGTACGGCGCATATATCGATCCCAATGCTGACAGGCCAGTGGATGTGTTTGAGCCGCATCCAAACGGGCGCTACTTCCCTGAAACGGGGCACACAGTTCAGAACGGCTTCAAGGCGTACTGGGAGCGAACTGGTGGGCTCGAGGTCCATGGAATGCCCCTTTCGGAAGAGTGGTCAGAAATCAACCGCGAAGGTCGCAAGGTCGTCATGCAGGTCTTTGAACGTGCCCGCCTGGAGTGGTGGCCGGATCGCGTCGGAACCAACGAAGAAATCACTCGTGGTCTTCTCGGGGTTGAGGTCCTTCGCCAGCGAGGATTCATCGAGTAAAACCACGAATTTCAGACGCGACGAAGCAAGTCGCACCCTGACATCGAAGATGAGCGGATGACGTGAAACCGTTATCCGCTTTTCATGTTGTAATCATCATGCGTTGTTACACTGTTGTTTCGCGGTACGATCCATGCACACTGCTTTGACACAGACGTTTGTCGCCGATGCCAGCCGCATCTGAGGAGACATTTACAACAGTGCACTGGTTCCAAGGACCCCAACACTGGCTCGATCATCACAAACTCGAGCGCGACCGCAGGCACGAGCCGTTTACCCCACGAGTGCCGGAATTCA
This sequence comes from Thermomicrobiales bacterium, assembly GCA_041751795.1. Lineage (GTDB taxonomy): Bacteria > Chloroflexota > Chloroflexia > Thermomicrobiales > CFX8 > JBBECJ01. The sequence goes on along the minus strand of JBGSWU010000424.1, from coordinate 5,669 downwards.
TTCTGTCGCACCCAGCGCTCTTTGGACTCGGATTGACGATTTTTGGCGTCCTTGGCAACTGGACGCTGTCGAGCCGAATGGCCGACTGGCCTGCCTGGATGTTATTCCCTAGCATGTTGCTGGCGGTGTTGTCTCTCATTACGATGGTGCTCGGTCTCGGTGTCCTGACCGTTCGGCTGCTGGAACCTGCGTTGTCGTTGATGGATCTGGATTGGGACGCAGAACCGTTAGCGAAGTTGGGAATACCGATTCAACTACAACGAAAGTGCGAAGCGCTCGGGTTCTGGACAGCTGATGATCTCACCCGCGCCGTCGACAAGGGGAAGTTTCCATGGGTAAAACTCGACTATGACGAGAGGTTACAGGTTCAACGCGCAACGGAACGATGGAGCTTGTCAGTCGAAGCAACGAAGCGCGTTCGGCGTGAGCGCAAACGTCTTGGCCGTTTCTCAACGGCGGGTGAAAGGACGCAAGGCAACGACCGAGAGTTCTGACCTGTCATAATCATACCCGGGGGATCCGAAATGCTCGGATGAGGCGACGCGGCAGGGGCGTCTACTGCTCCGAGCGGGTTTAAGGCTGTACGCAAGTGCGTAGAACGATTCTGATTCTGTTTGCAACAGCGGTTGTTGCCGCGGCGATCTTCTACGTCGATTTTTCGACGTTGTGGTCAGCGCTTGCGGGACTATCGTCGACGACCATCGTCCTGCTGTTCATCCTGCTGTTTACTGGTGCACTGATCAAGTCCGTCCGCTGGGCATATTACCTTCGAGCCGCAAATCTCGACATTCGTTGGCGTGACGCGATGACGACCTATCTTGCTGGCATGGCTGCAGGTGCAATACCTGGTGGGTCCTGGCTACCAGCTCGGCTATCTCAGGAGCACGGCAGCGTTCGGATGCGACAGGCAGCGTCTGGAATCTTCGTTGGATTCGTTGCCGATATGATCGCGCTCGCACTACTCGCGGCAATTGCGATTGTTGTGACGAGCGAACCCCGTGCGCGATTATTCATTCCGGGTGCGGCGATCGTGCTGGCCGTGCTGCTCGTCGCGATGGGACGATCCGAGCGGCTGTGGTATTTCGTAGATCGCCTGCTGGCTCGGTCCCGATTTACCCGCGGCCTACTCCCAAAAGAGGCGGACATTCACCAGAAGGTATCCGCGGTGATGCATGCAGATGTCATCATGCGTGGTGTGGCCTTTAGCATCGCAGCCACTGCTGTCTCGATCACCATTCTCTACCTGTTGGTAAATGACCTAACCTTCACAGGAATCAGCGTGCTTCAATCCGTCTATGTTCATTCATTCTCTGAATCAGCGGCGACTGTCATCCCATCCCCAGGAGGAATCGGTGTCATTGACTCGTCGATGGCGGGATTATTGAATTCGCTCTCGATCGGATGGGTGCGTGCGACGTTCGTTGTTCTGACGATCCGATCGGTCGATCTCCTCTTCAAGACGGTGTTTGGTTCGATAATGCTGGTGATTTTCTACCATCGTCTATTGCGCGAGGTTTTGCAGTTCCATCGCCGTGCGAGAAAGGTCGGTAGGCACGCTGGACGCGCCTGGAGGTTCAGTTGGCGGTTTGCGACGCGTCAAAATGGTTCCGCAAACCAATCCAGGTCTCTTCCCATCGAGCCTCCACCACGGGGACAGATGACGATCAACGATGAGTTGGTATCACCACCGTCGACCCAGTCGGGCAACGCATCACTTCAACCAGTCAAGCGAAGTCAACCGACGAGCCGCACCGGCCCAACCGACTAATCTCCAGGACCAACTGTCTGCATCGCGACCGGCGTGGATACCTGCATCGCTGCAGACGGAGCGTCGCATCCAAAGCAGTCGATGAGCGCAGAAACAGGTACATCGCCGACAACTTCTCCGCTGACCGGTTGATTCCGATGGACAACGTACTCGTTGTGTCGACCCACTCGAGTTCGCGAGATGTATCCCGCCTCATCAAGATCACGAATGAGCCGCTGTGTCGCTCGCTCGGTGATCCCGACGGCCTGGGCGATCTTACGAGCTGTGCTGGCCGGATTCTGCGATATGTAGAGAAGAACCCGTGCCTGGTTGGTTAGAAATAGCCATTCGCTCACTGTTTTTGTCTCCCGATTCTTCGTCAGCCTCTCGCACCAGACGAACGCGCGTTGGATGACTCAGGCGGGTAAACGCAAACTCTGTTCCACGAATCACGACACTTGCGGGCTAGTTTCCAGCAGCCGAAGAAAGCGCTCGCGCGGCAAGGAACACCGATCGTTCGATCGATTCCGTGTCCGTTTGAATCAGCAACAGAATGTTTTGAGCAGACGTAATCCGAAACGGCGACTCACTCGTCGTGTTGAAGGTCTGGATACTCAAGATGTAACGCTGGAGCACCTGTTCGTCACTCACGCGGTCGCGGACACTCGGAAATACGTACACCTCGATCGTTGAAGTTCCGATGATCAGCGTCTTTCCAGCGACTCCAATCAGCGGATGCGATGCCGTCTCATTCTCGGTATCGACGGCGAGTCCCGCTGCTTCAAGCGCCCGAATGACATCGCGAGTCGTCAGCAACGAGTGAGCGGCATTTGCTCCCACCTGATATTCCGTTACTGCCACGACGAAACCAAATCCAAACACCAGAATCGCTAATGCAAGTGCTACGGCTCTCAGACGTTTTGCCATGTCGATCGTCCCGTTTCCCTCAGCCGGACTCCCCTTCGAGCCGGCGTCGTGGACACTGTTGTCCCGACTGTTGAGAAGACGTCAACGAACATCGATTCGTTCCGTGGTGTGGCTTGCTCTAGCGATCGGGCCGCCCTACGATCTCGCGCGCGATGACGATTCGTTGAATGTGGCTCGTTCCTTCGTAGATCTGCAGTCCTTTGATGTCGCGATAGTAACGCTCTACTGGATACACGCTCGAATAGCCTCGCCCTCCATGCAGAAGGACGGCATCAGACGCGATCTTGACAGCGGCCTCGGTTGCGAAGAGTTTTGCTATCGAGGTCTCCTTCGTTGAAGGCAGTCCCTGATCCTTGACCCATGCTGCGCGGTAGACGAGCAAGCGAGCAGCATCAATATCAGCGGCCATGTCTGCAATCGTCGCCTGGATCATCTGGAAGTCGGCGACGCGCTGTCCGAATGCTCGGCGTTCGCGAGTAAAGGCAACGCTCGCATCAAGGCATGCCTGGGCGACACCGACTGCTCCGGCAGCGACGCCAAGCCGACCGTCGTCCAGCGCCGACATTGCGATCCTGAACCCCTGGCCGGGTTCACCGAGGAGCGCGGCTTTCGGCACACGGCATTCATCGAGGTAGACGTGGGCGTGGCTGGCGGCTCGGTGACCAAGTTCCTTGCCCGGCATCAGTTCGCGCCGGAATCCGGACGTGTTCGTCGGAACGAGGAACGCGCAGATGCCCCGGTGTCTGAGAGTCGAATCCATCGTTGCGAAAACAATGGCGAGGTGAGCGTCAGGGGCGTTCGTGATCCAGATCTTTTCGCCATTGAGAACCCAGTCGTCACCGTCCTCACGACAGGTCGACTCCATCGCGGCGGCATCGGAACCGGCGTTTGGTTCCGTCAGGCAATAGCAACCGATCAGTTCCCCAGTTGCGAGCCTTGGAAGGTACATCTGCTTCTGATCGTCACTGCCCCAGTGCTCGATACACAAGGACACCAGACCGGCGTGAACTGAAACGAACCCTCGCACGGCGGAATCGGCTCGGCCAAGCTCTTCCGATACAAGCGCGAACGACAGGTTATCCATTCCTGATCCACCGAACGCTGTCGAGAGTGGTCCTGCCAGGAACCCAAGTTCACCCATCCGAGGCACCAGATGCAACGGAAATTGGCCGGTCTCGTCCGCCTGACGGGCGAGTGGAGCCACCTCATCGTCAGCGAACGCCCGCGCACGGTCGCGAATAACTCGTTGTTGGTCAGTCAAATCAAAGTGCATCGTTGTCTCCCTCGTTGCGCCCGATCTGCGTCAGGAGTTGGGCAGGTGAACTCGCTGTAGCATTACATTGAGGGGGAAAGATAGCCAGCATCGCTCGCCGCTCGGATGTGGCCAGGCGGAGCGAACGCGATACCCCGATATCAGCCCGTGTTGGATTCGTAGCGTTGTTGATGCTCAAGCTTCAGTTCGAGGTAGCGCGGATGCTCGCGAGCCTGGACATACCTCTCGTAAAAGATCGCGGCAGCGTCAGCTTTGACCTGGTCAACAGTCCGTGGCAGTTCCTTGCCAGATTCTGGATCGTACTTCCGACCACCCTGATGGTTCGCGTATCTGCGAGCGCGGGTCCACCCCATCTGCAGAAACTTTCGCGCCATGTCGGCGCCAGGGAAATCGTTCGCGTCGAGATACTTCTCGAACATTGCATAAATGGTTTCTGACGATTCACGCGCGATTTCTGGAGTTCGGAATCGCCAGTGGGGAAGGATCTCTTGCTTGTACGGTTCGGCGATCAGGACTCCCTGCTCGCCCTTGCCGATTCGGTAGCGTTCAGGATGCTGACGAAAATCAACATCTCGATACTGCTCAGCGTAGTCGGTGTTCCCCATCGTTCCCTGCTTCCCGTCGCCAATGGCTCGTCGGCAACGAAACGCAATCAACTTGCCGCAATCAGCGGCTCATGATGTGTCGTCGATGGCGTGCATGACGAACGGGCCCTTCGCCTGGGTGTATGACGGACGATCGTGGGGGAACTGCCCCGCCAATTCCCGTTTGAATGCAGCGTAATCTGCCGCCAGCCTCGGGGAAGCACGCAACGCATCGCGAAAGCGCAGCATCATCTGGCCAAACTCACTGCTGATCGTCGTCACGTGCAGATGGACGGTGTTCTCCAACGACTCACCGCGCCGAAAGAAGTAACTCTCCGTGAACTCTGGCTTTTCGATGTGCTGGTATCCGATTGGCGCGAGCAGATCAGCAATCGTCTCAATAGGAGGAAACGCTTCGTAGCAGATCATGATGTCGACGATTGGCTTTGCTGCGAGACCCGGCACGGCCGTGCTGCCGACGTGCTCGACGACCCGCGGCTGGGGGTGGAGCGAACCGACCGCCTCGACGATCCTGTCTCGTTCAGTTTGAAAAATCAAAATCCACTCTGGATCGTATTCGGTGACAGACACCTCATTGTGGGGATCGCCGGTCATTAGCCGCTACTTCACTGCGGTTGCTTCGATTTCAACCAACCACTCCGGGAACGCAAGTTTGGAAACTCCAAGCAGTGTACTGGCAGGTTGAATGCCGGCAGCACCGAGTCGCTCACCCAGTATGTCGGATGCCCCGAAGAACGCTTCAACATCGGTGGTGAAGTAGTTCAACCGGACGACATCCGAGAACGCATATCCTGCCGCAGCCAGCACCGATTCGAGGTTATCCAGCACAGCCGTGACTTGACCACGCATGTCGCCAGCGTGCAATACATTGCCGTCCGCGTCGTTGGATGTTTGCCCCGCACAAACGAGCATTCGCTGGTGGTTACTGACCTCAACCGCCTGAGAAAAGCCGTACTGATCCTGCCAGGTCCACGGATTGACGTTTCGCCGTTCCATAGCAGTCTCCTCGTTGTAATCGACGGTCTTCAATTGTCGCGATACCGCTACCGTAGAGTGACAAAGGCCCGCTGTCAACGACAGCTGCTTATCGCCCGGAGAACGTTGGCTGTGCTTTTTC
>JBGSWU010000423.1:0-17267 GCA_041751795.1 Thermomicrobiales bacterium | reverse complement strand
TCGGTAAGACGTTGCTGGCGCGGGCGCTGGCCGAGTTCATGTTCGGATCCGAAGACGCGCTCATTAAGATCGACATGAGCGAGTTCATGGAGCGGCACACCGTCTCAAGGCTGGTCGGTGCACCTCCGGGATACGTTGGATACGAAGAAGGTGGTCAACTGACCGAAGCGGTTCGCCGCAAGAGCTATTCGGTGATTCTGCTCGACGAGATTGAGTAAGCACATCCAGAAGCATTCAACATGCTGTTGCAGATTCTCGAAGACGGCAACCTGGCTGACGCCAAGGGCCGCCGAGTTGACTTCCGAAACACGATTATCATCATGACGTCGAACGTCGGCGCTGAACAGATCACGAGCGACAAGCAGTTCGGCTTCCAGGCTGTCGTTGAGAACGAAAAGAAGCGACAGCAGGACTACGAACAGATGAAGGAGCGCGTGCTCAATCAGCTCAAGCAGACGTTCCGACCTGAGTTCCTGAACCGCATCGACGGTATGATCGTCTTCCATGCACTGACGACCGAAGAAATTCGAAACATTGTCAACCTGGAACTGATTCGCATCCGAACTCAGTTGCAGGAGCAGGAAATCGTCCTCGAAGTCACTGAAGCGGCGATGGATCTGTTGGGTGAACGCGGATACGATCGGCAGTATGGTGCTCGACCGCTCCGCCGGATCATTCAAAACCTCATTGAGGATCCGATGGCCGAAGCCCTGCTCGAGGGCCGCTATAAGGCTGGGCAGAGGATCGTCGTCGATGTTGAGGATGACCTTCTTCGAATCATTCCGGCGGAAACGATGGCAACGATTACATAGCCGTCTACGAGTGAGGTTCGACCACGACGGGGACGCGCAGGCGTTCCCGTCGTTTCTATTTCTATAAGCCAGAAAGCTTTGCAGTGGCTAAGACGAGAACGAAGTACGTGTGTCAACAGTGTGGACTGGAGAGTCCCGCCTATTATGGGAGATGCCCTGATTGCGGTTCCTGGGGATCGCTAGTCGAAACACTGGAACCGAAGACGGGGTCGACGACAGGATCAAGACGAACCGCCGCGCGAGCAGTCGCCCCTGAGCCGCTGCAAACTATCAAGAGCGCCGACATCGCTCGACGTCCGGTTCCGATTCAGGAGTTCAACCGTGTCCTCGGTGGAGGTGTCGTTCCGGGGTCGCTCGTTCTTGTCGGAGGCGATCCTGGCATCGGGAAATCGACACTTCTCCTGCAAGCAGCCGCGGGACTGGCGTCCGCATCGTCGTTGGTGCTGTATGTCACGGCAGAGGAGTCCGCTCAGCAGGTCAAGATGCGTGCTGACCGACTCGATGTCGATCTCGACGGCCTGTACGTCCTGCCAGAAACGAATATTGACACGGTCCTTGCGTCGGCTGAGGAGTTGCAACCGTCGACGATTGTCATCGATTCAATACAGACGGTGTTCACCGACGAAATCACCTCAGCAGCTGGCAGCGTGAGTCAGGTGCGGGAGTGCACGGCTCGCTTGATGGCATTCGCAAAGCCTCGTGACGTCGCGATCTTCATTGTGGGACACGTGACCAAAGAGGGCGCGATCGCAGGGCCCCGGGTACTCGAGCACATGGTCGACGCCGTATTGTATCTGGAAGGTGAGCGATTCCATCAATACCGCATCCTGCGAGGGGTGAAGAACCGGTTCGGATCAACAGACGAAGTCGGCGTGTTCGAGATGGTCGCGGAGGGGATGCGGGAGGTCCGCAATCCCAGCGAGGCGTTCCTGCAGGAGCGGGCAGGGAACGCCGCTGGCTCGACGGTGACCGTCACGATGGAGGGAACGCGACCAATCCTTGTCGAAGTCCAAGGGCTGACATCGACGACGGCGTATGGCACTGCGCGACGAACGGCGAATGGCTTTGACCTGAACCGGTTGCAGATGCTGATCGCTGTCCTGACGAAGCGGGTCGGGATTGGTCTCGCCGATCAGGATATCTATGTCAACGTCGTTGGGGGACTTCGCTTGTCGGAACCTGCCTGCGATCTAGGCGTTGCACTGGCGATCGCATCGAGTTTTCGGGAAACGCGGGTCGATCCACACCTCGTCGCGCTCGGTGAGGTCGGACTTTCAGGAGAATTGAGATCGGTTTCCCAGTTGGAGCGTCGACTGCAGGAGGCAACGAGCCTGGGCTTCACGCAGGCGTTGATTCCGGCGACACTGGGTCGAGGGATGGTCCGCCCACCTGAAGGTCTTACTCTTATCCGCGTTTCGTCACTCTACGAGGCGATTGACACCGCTTTGAAACGGTAGGGCAATCCTGGACATCGGCGTCAACTGGCTCTGCGGAGTGTACGTCGGAGTGACCGCGATACGAAGTGGAAGCGTCGTGCGCTCACGAGCGGACGTTGTTCCGCGTTGCTAAGCGCTTAAGTTCATCAACAAGATGACTTGCGGGATCTTCACTGGCGACGTGTCGAGCAGCGTCACTCATTGCCTCGACGCGTCGCGGTTCTCGGATCAGATTGAGAATCTCGCAGGAAAGCCGAGCGGAACTAAGTTCCGTCTGAGGAACAAGCACCGCTGCACCTGCCTCGGACAGGACCATGGCGTTCTGATGCTGCTCGTGCGCTCCTGGTAGCGGGATGAGGATCGCAGGTCGGCCGATGGCAGCGAGTTCAGCGATCGTCCCGGCACCCGCACGACCGACGACGAGACTCGCCGCCGCGAACAGGTCGCCAATCTCGGCGCCCACTCGTTCGACAACCTGATAGCGAGGTCGCAGGTCGGATGGCAATTGCTTCGCCCTGGCGGACAACGTGGCAAAGTCGTCGTTAGCCGTACGCGGTCCGCACTGATGAAGCACTTGAACGTGTTGCAGAAGTTCCGGGAGTGCGCCTGCGACTGCGATATTGATCGCACTTGCCCCCAGCGCACCACCGGTAACGTAGACGAGTGGCAAATCTTCGGTGAATCCGTAGCGGCGCAACGCTGCGTCACGGTTGCCAGTCTTGATGACGTCGCGGACAGGGTTTCCGGTCACGACGATGCGTGCCTTGGTTTCCCCCAGCGGCTGGCGCGATCGCTCGTACGAAAGCGCAACGACGTCGACATAACGGGAGTTGATCTTCGTTGCAAGTCCAATGTGGGCGGTTTGTTCGTGCGTAAGCGAGGGGACTCCGAGCTTCGAGGCTGCTATCACGACCGGCGTACTGACGTAGCCGCCAGTTGCGAACAGGACATCGGCCCGAAATTTCCGGAGATGGAGCCACGCTTGTCCAATTCCAATGGGAATCTTCGCTGCGTCGACGATCGTCTTCAACGACGGGTAGCGGCGGAGTTTACCAACCTGAATGGGCTTGAACGGGATCCCGAGTTGAGTCGTAGTTTCATCTTCGAATCCGCCTCGTGAACCAATCCAGAGCGGTTCGATGTTGCACTGTGCCCCAAGCGCTTCGACGACGGCGACGCCGGGTGATACATGACCTCCTGTACCACCGCCGGTAATCGCGATTCTCAACGGTCGGTCTGTCGATCCGATGGTAGACTCCGAAACCAAGGGTACATGTCTCCTGTTCGTGCACGGCCGACTAAAACAGCGCTGCAATTCCTACCAAGGAGTGTCACATAAATAGTCAGATCACCCAAAGTGGCTCACGGCGACGGTCGTTGTTAATCGGCGGATTGGCGTTGGCGATAACGCTGACGCTCGATCAATTGTCCAAGTGGATTATTCTCGAAACGCTCGGTCCGAATGGCTCACGAGATATCATCGAAATTATCCCCGGCGTATTGAACTTCAACTTCGTCCGTAACACCGGGTCGGCGTTTGGTCTGTTTCAAGGCAACTCAGACATTTTGAAGATCCTGGCAATCGTTGCGGTCGTTGGACTGTTCGTGTTTTACCTCCGGACAGCGTCGCGGGATTGGGTCGTGTCACTTGCGCTCGGTCTCCAACTTGGCGGAGCGCTGGGCAACATAGTCGACCGATTTCTCCACGGCTACGTCGTCGACTTCATAGATGTTCGAGATTTCCCGACATTCAACATCGCCGATTCAGCGATCACCGTCGGTGTGACGTTCTTGCTCTATGCGTTGCTCTTCCGGGACGAGGGATCGGTTGAGACTCAACCTGCGATCCAGACTGCCGATCAGCCGCACGCTGTGGGGGACGACGCGTGAGTGCATCCGAATCGTTTGTTGTCAGGCTGGAAGTTGCACCGGAAGCAGATGCCGATCGCCTGGATCGGTTCGTGACCCATCGGTTGCCCGATACGTCGCGCTCGTTCGTCCAACGCTTGATCGAGTCAGGCGACGTCCTTGTGAATGGTGAGATTCCTCGGCCCAGCCAGCGGGTTGCGACAGGCGACCAGATCGAGGTGCGGGTTCCCCGACCGTCAGAGCCAACGGAGATCACTGCAGCGCACATTCCGGTGCCAATCGTGTTCGAGGATGACGATGTGCTGGTGTTCGACAAGCCAGCCGGACTGGTGGTTCATCCGGCGCCGGGCCACGAGCATGGAACCCTCGTCAATGTGCTGCGCTGGATCCGGCCCGAAATCGTCATGCCTGGGACCGAGCGGCCAGGTATCGTTCACCGCCTCGACAAGGACACCTCCGGACTTATCGTCGTTGCAAAGAACGAGCGTGCTCGACTCTCGCTCCTCCGCCAATGGCAGCGGCGGGATGTACTGAAGGAGTACACCGCGCTGGTGGTCGGCACAGTCCGGGAAGAGACCTTGACGGTCGACGTACCGATTGGTCGAGATCCTCACAATCGGAAGCGGATGGCGGTCGTTCGCGACGGCCGGCCTGCCGTTAGTCATCTTCGAGTCGTCGGACGGTACCCGGGCTACACGTTGCTCGACGTTCAGATCGAGACAGGAAGAACGCACCAGATTCGGGTGCACTGCCAGTTCATCAAGCACTCGGTGGCCGGTGACGCGCTATACGGTGGCACGACACGCGATCTCGACGTCGACAGGCAGTTTCTCCATGCTCGACATTTGAGATTCTCGCTCCCTGGAGGGCAAGTTGTTGACGTGGAAGCGCCACTGCCTGCTGATTTGACCTCCGTTCTGCAGCAGCTCGACAGTCGCTCATGACAACGATCATTCGGCAGGACATCGAGTCGATCTTCAATGCCGCCGTCAATGCTGTGCAGGCTGACGAAGCGATCCGCTCGGAACTGTCTCTCGTCAATGGTCGTTCACTGGCGATCGGGTCGCATCAGATCGACATTGGTCCGGATGGCGTGTACACGATAGCCATTGGGAAAGCAGCAGTTGCGCTGACCGACGCCGCTATTGGCGTGATTGGCGACCGGTTCTCTGCTGGAATCGCTGTGACAAAGTCTGAGCCATCCTTGTCCGACGAGCGAGTGACGGTACTCCACGGGTCGCATCCAGTTCCAGACAGCAAGTCGCTCGAAGCCGGTGCAGCGATACTTCAATTTGCTGCTGACATCCCGCCGGGAGCATTGGTCCTCTGTCTGCTGTCCGGCGGCGGATCGTCCCTCGTTGAGTCACTTCGAGATGGGGTTGACCTCCATCGTCTTCGTGAGCTGACGACGACTCTCCTGCGCTCAGGGGCATCGATTCACGAACTCAATGCCGTCCGATCGCGATTGAGTCGAATCAAGGCTGGAGGGCTGCTCCAGGCGCTGGCACACACCCACGTACTAAATCTGATCGTCTCTGATGTTCTCGGCGATGACCTGTATACGATCGCGAGCGGTCCAACGGTACCCGCGGGCGACGCAGACACGGACGACGTCGTTCGCCAGTATCTCCTATCGGGGTCACTTCCCGCGCCAGAAGTTCGCACTGCTACCGTCGTCCCCCTGACGATCATCGCGGCAAATCTCGAACGTGCGATTCAAGCGGCCACGAATCAGGCAGTCGCGCTGGGTTACCGTATCGTAGTCCTGACGCAGTCACTCGTAGGCGAAGCGCGGGAGATCGGTTCGACGTTTGGTGCGATCATGGTTGACAGTGTGGCCGGGAAATCGTCGTTCGGCCCCAGGACGTGCATTCTCGCCGGTGGTGAGACAACAGTCACCGTAAAAGGAGATGGCGTCGGTGGACGCAACACCGAAGCGTCGCTTGCGGCTGCGATTCGATTGACTGGAGTGGGTGGGGCTGCGCTTGGATTCCTTGCGACCGACGGTGACGATGGTACGTCGAATGTCGCTGGGGCAATTGTCGATGGTGACACGGTACCTGTTGAGCACCGACGAGCCGCCGTAGCGTCGTTGGCAACCAACGATTCGTTCACGTTTCTCAACGAACGAGGAGTCGTTGTCAAGACTGGGCCAACGGGAACGAACGTGAATGACCTCGTGATCGGTCTTATCGAGTAATTTCCGATCGAAGAACTGAACTCCGGGTCTGCTATAGTACGCGACCAGCGATCAGCTACATGAAGGGATCATAGGCAATGAACGTTAGCGAGGCGATCGTCGCGATCCTCGCCGAAAGTGGCGTCGAGCACATGTTTGGGTTGCCGGGTGATACCGGGATGGATTTCTACGAGGCTCTGTATCGAAACGAAGGTCGAATACAGCACATTCTCACCCGCGACGAGCGTTCAGCATCGTTCATGGCGGACGCATACGCGCGAGTGACTGGCAAGATTGGCGTCTGCGAGGGGCCGAGCGGAGGCGGAGCAACCTACATTGTGCCGGGCGTCGCTGAAGCACATGGTTCCTGCCTGCCGTTGTTGTGCCTGACATCTGATACACCGATCCGAGAAGAGGGTCGCGGCGTTCTCACTGAACTGAATCAGCCTGCGCTGTTTGCGCCGATCACGAAGTGGTCAGCTCGACTGAATACGGCTGACACGGCTGCGGATGTCGTCCGACGAGCCGTCCGACTGGCGACGACCGATCGCCCTGGAGCTGTCGCGCTGTCGATGCCGGCCGATGTGTTGAAGGCGGAAATCGACGATGCAAACGTTTACGGGATCCCGCAGTTCATGGCCGCGCCCGCGTCTCGGACTCGCCCCGATGCTGAAGCCGTCAATCTGGCAGCCGATCTGATTCGTGCGGCGCAGAAACCGGTGATCGTTGCAGGTGGTGGCGTCCTGATTTCAAGAGCGTGGGACGAGTTGACGGTATTCGCTGAGGCTGGATCGATACCGGTTGGCACGTCAATTAACGGAAAAGGAAGCATCGCCGAAACGCATCGATTGAGTCTTGGAGTAGTCGGTGGCAACGGCGCTCGTCCATATGCCAACCATGTCGTGGCCGACGCCGATCTCGTGATCCTGCTAGGCACGCGAACCGATTCGACGACGACGTTGAATTGGACGTTACCGAGCAAGCGGCAGGGACCCAAGGTCATTCACATCGACGTGGACGCGTGGCAAATCGGGAACAATTATCAGACCGCCGTTGGACTCATCGGTGATGCCCGGGCATGCCTTGAGGACCTTCGGACGGCGTTTGGTCGACGATCCGCAACTTCGGATCGGACGATGTGGATCGACCGGATCGCCGCGATGAAACGCGACTACTTCGATGTTGTCGCAAGAGATTCGGCGTCGGACTCGCAGCCAATCAAGCCACAACGGGTTATCTCGACGTTGAAACGTCTCGTAGACGCTGAGACGGTGCTCGTTGCAGATCCAGGTACGCCAACGCCATACATCGGCGCGCAGTATCAACTCGAACAACCAGGCCGATGGACGGTCATCCCCCGCGCTCATGGCGGACTCGGTTACGCGCTTCCTGCGGTCGTTGGTGCGTACCATGGCCGACCGAATGCGCGGACAGTTGGGCTCTTGGGCGACGGGTCGTTTGGGATGTCTGTCGGCGAATTGGAAACGATATCGCGACTGAACCTGCCGATCGTGCTGCTCCATTTCAATAACGGATGCTTCGGATGGATTAAGGAACTTCAGCATCTGTACCATGAGAAACGGTACTTCTCGGTCGACTTCAATCCGGTCGATTACTCGGCGATCGCTCGCGGTTTCGGCTTGCGTGCGTGGCAGGTGACAGATCCCGCCGACCTCGAGAAGACGATGCGTGAAGCATTGGAATCCGGTGCGCCATGCTTTATCGACATGGTGACCGAGGCGCAGATGACGGAGACACCACCGGTCCATGCCTGGCTAGAGGCCGTGGCAGCCCAAGGGTAAGCAGTTGAACTGACGGAGGAGCGGCAATGGCACGGCCAATGGTGATGGACGTTGATACTGGGGTAGACGATGCCGTTGCCATCGCGTTAGCGTCCCGCCTCGATTCGCACGAACTCGTCGCGTTGACGACCGTCGCCGGCAATGTCCCAGTCGAGTATGCGACGAAAAACACGCTGACCGTTGCAGCGTGGCTGGATCTCGATGTCCCGGTTTATCGTGGGATGAGCCAACCACTCGCACGACCATTGTTCGACGCTCGCGAGCACCATGGGTACGATGGACTGGGCGGTTGGACTCCAGACGTGCCGCAACGCGAGATTGAAGCGCAATCCGCTCCGGAGGCGATGATTTGTCTGGCGCGGGAGCATCAGGGTGCGATCACGTTCGCTTGTGTCGGACCTCTGACGAACCTGGCAGTCGCGATCCTACTTGAACCACGTATCGTCGACTGGGTTGACCGACTGGTGATCATGGGCGGTGCGTTCTTCGTTCCCGGAAACACCACGCAGCACGCTGAATTCAACATTTATGCTGATCCGGATGCCGCCGCTCTCGTCGCTCGGTCGGGGATGCGTGCCGAGTGGGTTCCGCTTGACGCGACGCACGAAACGGTTATCACACGCGATGCATGGGACCGACTTGCTTCCAGCGAGGATCCGGGCGAAGTGCTCGTCCGTGAAGTGACGCGACGAACGTTGACCGAACTCAATCGACCACGATTTCACCTGCACGATCCGCTTGCTGTTGCTGTCGTTGAAGCTCAGGAAGCAGTTCAGATGACATCCGGTACGGTGAGCGTGGACGTAGGCGCGTTTGATTTAGGGCGGACTCGGTTGACCGAGCCAGTGGCTCCTGAAGAGTCGAGCCAAGTGGCTAGACATGCCAATCCGGATGTTTTCAACCAGATCATTACCCGCCTCCTGTCGTCCAGCAGATGAGGTGATGCAACGATTCCGGAACATCCCGAGTCGTAGCTCCGTGCGTACAAGTAAGTACCATCGAGACTTGACGACAGAGGTGTGTACGTACACAATGGCGAGGACGAATCGTCGAACTGAGAACGGATGTGTGCGACGTGATTGAAGAAGCGCAATTCATCGAACAGATTCCGTTACAGGACGTTGACCTGCTACAGCGTCTCAACCAGTATTTTCTGACCCTGGACCTGCGACTCAAGCAGGGCCAAGGCTGGTTGATTTACAACGCGGGAGGCAACCGAGGTGGACGTATCAGTCGCTTCATGCACGACCGGCTCGCCTCAGCGGATGTGCCGTTCAGCCATTATTTCCTGTCGTGGCGGGATTTTGCCCTGACGTCCTTCCTGTTACAAGGAGAACTTCGAGACACCCCGGGACGTCAAATGGGGATGAGTGAGCGCGAGCGCAACGAGTTTGCGATCGCTTCGCGAGTGTCTCGGCAGACACTCGCGCGGCTTGCGACAGCGGACTTGCTGATTCTCAGTGGGTTGATCCCGCAGCACTCGTTCGAAGTCGACTATCTCGATCAGACAATCGAACGGCGTTATAAGAGTCGTCTAGCGACCATCATCATGACACCCGAGCAACCGCACGAGTTGGCGCTCGATGTCGTCAGGGTTCGCGCTGATGGCGGTGAAACATGGGCCAGGATGTCATCGATGCTTTACGAGACGAACCTCGTTGCCGTCTGATCCCTGAGCAGTACTTTCAACGACCTAGGACGTGCGTTCGAGAGCGAGATTCGCGAACGTGCAGAGATGATCGGCTACGGCCTTGTTTTCGATCGCGTTCAGGCGTTCGATCGCGCGGTCGATGAACGCCCTCGCGGACTCGACCGACTCCTCAATCGCTCCCGATTCTTCAATGAGCGTTGCAACCGCAGCATAGTCGTCGTCGGTCACATCGATGCCGTTCACGACACGCTCAACTTCTTGCGCTGCCGGACTGCCATTCAATCGGGACATCAATAACATCGTCGGCAACGTCACTGTACCCTGACGGAGGTCGAGATTCGCGGGCTTGCCGATCGCGGCCGTGGTCGAGTTCAGATCGAGAACATCGTCGACGATCTGAAATGCCATTCCAACTTCGCTGCCGAAGCTGCGCAGATTGTGGATAGCCTCCTCGTCAGCGTTGCCGAGGATTGCGCCCATCTCCGCTGCTCCCGCGAACAGCGATGCTGTCTTTCCGTAAATACGTCGCTCGTAATCAGCACGCGACTGGTCGAGTCTGTGTGCGGTAAATACCTCACGCAATTGCCCGTCGCAAATGTCGGCGAGCGACGACGCGAACACAGCTACAACGCGTGGATTCATCGTCTCGGCTGCGAGGATGGCCGACTGCGCAAACAGGTAGTCGCCGATGAGGATCACGGTTCCCGAATCAAACATCGAGTTGAGTGTCGGTTGACCGCGTCGCAATTGAGACATGTCGATCGTGTCGTCGTGGACGAGTGATGCGGTATGCAGCATTTCGACGCCTGCCGCTGCGGAGACAAGCGGCTCGATGTCGTAGTCATAGGCTTTCGCTGACAAGAGAAGCAGGATAGGTCGCAAACGCTTCCCACCTGCGCCAATGATCGCTTGAAGGATGTCGCCTAAAACCGGGAACTCGACTTGTGCTGCAAGCCGGACACGCGCTTCGACGCGAGCGAGATCATCGTGGAGGCTGCTAACAACCTGTGCGAACTCCACCGTGTTGGTTGTCCTGTCTGTCTGGTGATTCAACGATTTGCCGTGCTTGCACTGTAAGCCACTGGGGAGGAATCATCGTGAGATTCCTCACATAGGGGATAAGTATACGTAGGGTGTCATAGTGGGGGCAATTTCACGAATGAGACGTCAAGTCATCCTAGCTTTCGTTCGTAAATGAGTCACGATGTACACTTTTATGGCACGGGCAGCGCGAATTCAGGCTGCTCGCAGTACACGAGCGATCAGTGAATCGCAAAACGGTGACCCACGTCTGAACCGTTCTCGGCCGGAGATCCGCAGGACACGTCAAGCCGGAATTCTCAAGGGGGTTGCTTGATTCCAGATCGAAACAATCGGAACCGCCGGCGACCATGGGATCAGGTCAGCTGGTGGTTTAGCCTCGTCCTCGTCATTCCTCTGACGTTGTTCGCGGTCTGGGCAGTCACATCAGGTTCCAACGACGATTCAGGTTTGTCGGGAGTCGTCCGCGACGCCTTCACCGGGGATCCCGTCTCCGGTGCCGTTGTATCCACGGCAAACGCGACGGCGACGACGAATGGTGATGGAGCGTTCACGCTGTCAGACCTCACCGCAACCTCGCTCGTGATCACTCGGCAAGACTATGCCAGCACTCAGGTCGCGGTTACTTCACCTGACCTTCGATATGACGTGACCTTGCGACCGACGACGATCAGCGGAACAGTAAAAAACGAGAAGAACGGTGATCCGATCTCTGGCGTGACTGTCACAGCGACGGCACCGGATGGGACGATGATCACCACGGAGACGAACGATGACGGGGAGTACACGCTTAAAGAGGTTCCTGAAGGTGCGAGTGTCACCGTCACCTACGAAGGTTTCACCGTTGCGACACTGCCCCTCGGTCTTGAAGCAAACCTCGATTTCGAGATCCGCCCCGATGTGCTGACTGGACTCATCGTTGACGAAGCCGGACAGCCGGTGTCCGGTGCCGTCATCACTGTCGGCACCGCAACGACAAGCAGTGCTACAGACGGAACGTATCGAATCGCTGGAGTTCCAGAAGATGCCGAGGTGACGATACAGAAAGCTGGTTACCACGAGGTCTCCGGTGACATTGAAGACACATTGCGGTTCGACGTGACGCTGACGAGATTTCTCGTGCGAGCCGTCCATGCATCAGCGAAGGCGATCGGGGAAGACAGGTCATGGAACGAGATTCTGACTATTGCTGACTCCAGTGAGGTAAACGCAGTCGTTCTTGACTTGAAGGATTCAACAGGTAGCGTGTATTTCGACTCGAACGTGGCCCTGGCAGCCGAGATAAGCGCTGAAAAACCGGTCTTTGACGCGAAAGCGCGCCTCGCCGATCTGCAAGAACGTAATCTTTACGCAATCGCCCGCATTGTCGTCTTCCAAGATCCGTTGCTGGCAAGTGCGCGCGGTGATCTCGCCATCCACGACGTATCGAGCGGAGATCTCTGGACGACGTGGGACGGTTTAGCCTGGGTTAATCCCTATGAACCGGCGGTTTGGCAATACAACATCGATCTCGCGGTCGAAGCTGCCCGCTTGGGATTCGACGAAATTCAACTCGACTACATCCGTTTTCCGTCAGATGGATTGCTCGAAAACGCCGATTTCGGTCCGCAACACGCTGAGAAGTCTCGGGTCGACGCCATCAGTGGATTTCTGACGGCGATGCAGACAGCACTTAAGCCGACCGGGTCGCTCCTCGCCGTCAATATTGCTGGCGTTGCGATGGTTGAAGAAGATGACGCGGGAATCGGACAGAATTTCAACGCAATCGCGCCGCTTGTCGATGTCGTCAGTCCGATGATCTACCCTTCTCATTTCTATCCTGGTGAGATGGGGTTTGACATCCCAAATAATCACCCTTACGACGTCGTTCTTCAGAGCCTGCAACGCGGTGGGAATCGGGTTCCAGAAGCGCGGGATAAGTTGCGTCCATGGCTGCAGGATTTTTCCTTTGGCGAGGGCATTGAATACGGGCCGACGGAACTCGCGGCACAGATTCAGGCAGCGGAGGATTACGGGACGACGGGCTGGATGGTCTGGGCGGACGAGAATGGATACTCTAAGAGCGCATTTGACGTGGAGTAAAGGGAGTTCACATCAGGTAGAAACCTGCTGCGAACTGAGCCAGGCAAGACTGTGAGTCGACAGTGACGATCGATCCCCAGCCGATCGCACCTACTTCGTTAACGTACAGAACGAACACGCTCGCGTATTTGAAAGCATTGCGACCGAAGCAATGGACGAAGAATGCCGTCGTGTTCGCGGCGCTTGTTTTTGACCATCAGCTGTTCAATGCGCATCGACTGGGGATTGTCGTCGGTGCACTCATCTGCTTTTGTCTGGCAAGCAGCGCCGTGTACATCGTCAACGATCTTCGCGACGCCGAATCGGATCGACGTCACCCGACGAAACTGCTCCGGCCAATCGCGTCTGGACAGGTCGGGATGTCCGCAGCGATTGCGCTCGTCGCGGCTCTTGTGCTGGTTAGTGTCCCGTTCGCTTTCCTGCTCAGGCCTGGTTTCGCGGGCATCCTCATCGGGTACCTCGTGCTGATGATGGCCTACACGTTCGTTTTGAAGCATCTGGTCATCGTTGACGTGTTCGCGATTTCGGCAGGGTTCGTCCTTCGAGCAGCAGGTGGGGCGGTTGTTCTGGACGTTCCGATCAGCCCTTGGCTGTACGTGTGTACGGTCTTGCTGTCGCTATTTATCGGATTTGGCAAGCGACGAAGCGAACTCGTGCTCCTTGAAGACGATGCTGGAGCTCACCGGCGCAATCTCGAAGAGTATTCGCCGCAACTGCTCGATCAATTCATCACAATCACGGCAGCGGCGACGATCATGGCCTATTCTCTGTACACATTCTCTGCGACGAACCTGCAGAACGACCGTTCGATGATGCTGACGATTCCGTTCGTTCTCTATGCGATCATGCGCTACCTCTTTCTCGTCCATCAGCGCGGCGGCGGCGGATCGCCCGAGCAGATCCTGCTCACAGATATGCCGTTGCTCAGCTGTATTGCCCTTTGGGGCATCGTCTCGGTGGTACTCCTTTACGGAACGTGAATGATATGCCAAGTCACGACAACCTTGAGTCGATCATTGTCAACTTATCACACCCGTGTTAGAATAGATCATTCCTTCACCGCCAAAGGAGGAATCGAGCAATCAGTTCACGCGACGGCCTGCATCGGGCCATACATTCTGAGGACATAATCTATGTATGTGGTTCGCAAAGGCGGGAATAGGAACATCGAGCGTATCCAGCACGATATGGAAGATGTCTTCCATGCGTTGATGTCAACTGGTCGGCCAATCCGAGTTCGTATTGCGAGTGGATCAACTCCGGCGTGGCGTCCGCCCGTCGAGGTGTATGAGACAGACGACGCATTGGTCGTTCTCGTCGAACTCGCGGGCATGGATGAAGAGGGTATCGAAGTCGTTCTAGATGACACGGTAATGACCGTACGCGGCGACCGACGACCTGCTGAGTGCGAGGATCGACGAACGGTTCACGCGATGGGGATTCTTTACGGACCCTTTGCGGCTGACGTGTATCTGCCGTTCAGCGTCGATCACGATCGTGTCGAGGCTGCCTACGAGGCAGGTGTTTTGCGTGTTCGGCTGCCTCGGGCAGCGGCGACGCGCATCGCAATCGGAAACGAATCGTCGTAATCGTCGATGATCCGGTCAGGTTGTGACAACCCGCCATTTCCCCGAACGATGTAAGAAGGAGCCAGTAGTGGCTGAAGATAACACCAATCTAGACAATAAGGAGACAACCGATGGCGTGGTCGAGGAGCGGCCAGATGCGACCGTCGTCGAGAATGACGGCGACACCACCGGGCCGGTGACACTGCCAGTGCTCCCATTGCGCGCGACGGTTGTCTTCCCAATGACTGTCGTTCCGTTGGCTGCAGCACAGCCTCGGTCGATTCGCCTAATTGATGCAGTTGCATCAGGTGACCGGACGGTTGTCCTTGTTCTGCAGAATAGTGCTGAGCAGGATGGAGCGGGGCCGGGCGAAACGGCTGAAATCGGAACCCTTGCGACGATTCACCAGATGATGCGTGTACCCGATGGCAGCGTTCGGCTCGCTGTTCAGGGACTCAAGCGTGTTCGAATCGATGAGTGGGTGTCAGAGGAACCGTACCTGACGGCTAAGATCACCGAGATCCCGGAAGTTGAAGAAGACGACATCGAGACGAAGGCGCTCATGCGCTCGACGGTCGAACTGTTCCAACGACTGGTAAGCCTGGTCTCGAACCTGCCAGACGAACTGGTCACAGCGGCTCTGAATATCGACGAGCCGCTTCAGCTCGTGTACTTGATTGCGACAAATCTCCGGATGGAGCCAGAAGAGCGACAGGCCCTGCTGGAACTGAATTCCGTTCGCGAGAAGCTAGAGCAGATCGCCCGATTCATGGCCAAGGAACTCGACCTGCTCGAACTTGGTAAAAAGATCCAGGGCGATGTCCAAGAAGAAGTTGGTCGTAATCAGCGAGAGTACTACCTTCGCGAGCAACTGAAGGCGATTCAAAAAGAACTCGGCGAATCGGATGGTCAGGAGGCCGAAGTGACGGCCCTCCGCGAGCAGATCGACAAATCGGGGATGCCTGAAGAAGCGCTCAAGGAGGCTAACCGAGAGCTCGATCGGCTCTCTAAACTGCCACCAGCTGCTGCCGAATACGGCGTTATCAAGACGTATCTCGACTGGCTCGTGTCAATGCCATGGAACGTTTCGACGGAATCTGACATCGACGTGAAGGCGTCGCGAGAGATTCTCGATCGCGATCACTTCGACATGGAGAAGGTCAAGGACCGCATCCTCGAGTACCTGGCCGTTCATCGGCTTCGTAAGGAACTCATTGAGAGCGGCCAAGAAATCGAGGGTCGAGAGCCGATTCTCTGCTTTGTCGGTCCTCCAGGCGTCGGTAAGACATCCCTGGCGCAATCGATCGCCGAATCTATCGGGCGAAAGTTCACCCGCATGTCACTTGGCGGTGTTCGCGACGAAGCCGAGATTCGCGGCCACCGGCGGACCTATATCGGCGCGATGCCCGGTCGGATCATCCAAGCGATTCGCCGAACAGGGACGAATGATCCAGTCTTCGTGCTCGACGAGGTTGACAAGCTCGGCGCCGATTGGCGGGGAGATCCGTCTTCGGCGTTGCTCGAAGTCTTAGACCCTGAGCAGAATGACACGTTCCGCGACCACTATCTGGATGTACCGTTCGATCTCAGCAAGGTGATGTTCATCACCACGGCGAACCTGTTGGATACGATTCCTGGACCACTGCGAGACCGAATGGAGATCATCCACCTCTCGGGTTACACCGATGAGGAGAAGTTGCAGATCGCGAAGCGGTATCTCGTGCCTCGACAGATGCGGTCCAACGCGATTCCGGATCTTCCGGTTGAGTGGGAGGACGCAGCGTTGCTGGCAGTCATCCAGGGGTATACGCGGGAAAGCGGCGTTCGAAACCTTGAGCGAGAGATTGGATCTATCTCCCGCAAACTGGCGACGAAGCAAGCTGCAGGAGACGAGATTCCGGGGCGAATCACACCGGATCACGTGCGTGAGTACCTAGGGCGAGCGCGCTTCTTCTACGAGGAACTCGAAACCCGCACGTCGCTTCCCGGCGTTGCGATCGGCGTCGGTGTGACGGCGGTCGGCGGTGACATCATGTTTATCGAAACGTCGAAGAGTGACGGACGCGGGAACTTGACGATCACTGGACAGCTTGGCGACGTGATGCGGGAGTCGGCGCAGGCAGCAATGTCGTTCGTCCGATCTCGGTCAGACGATCTGGGGATCGACTCCAGCATATTCAAGGACGTTGATGTCCACGTTCACGTTCCTGCTGGTGCGACTCCGAAGGATGGTCCATCAGCTGGCGTTGCGCTGACAACGGCGCTGGTCTCGCTTTTGACCGGAATTGCGGTCCGCGAGGATGTTGCGATGACGGGTGAGGTGACGCTGCGAGGTCAGGTGCTGCCGGTTGGCGGAATCAAGGAGAAAGCCTTGGCATCACACCGCGCTGGCGTGACGACCTTTATCCTGCCGAAACGCAATGAGGCTGACCTCGACGATCTACCGCAGAACCTCCGTGAGGAGTTGCGCTTTGTACCGGTAGACACGATCGATGACGCGTTGGCGATCGCCCTGCCCGACGAGTTTCATATTCGACGGCAGAATCCTGAGGACTTCCGCGCACGGCAAAGCGGTGAGCGGATCGCAGCCGACGCCGCAGTGTAAATCGTCACGCGAGTAAGACATTGAAGGCCGGGTGCTGATTCAAGCGTCCGGCCTTTGTCTGCAGAGCGTCAGTCGGCGATGGCGCGAATTACACTCCGACGACGTCCGCCTTCCTGGCCGCCTCTGCGACCAGAGCCGAGAACGGCTTCAGATGTTCGGGGTGGTCCCGAAACATCATCTCAGGGTGCCATTGGACACCGAGGATCCAGGAACTACCTGGAT
>JBGSWU010000422.1:0-7714 GCA_041751795.1 Thermomicrobiales bacterium | reverse complement strand
CCTTCGCTGCGCCACAGGATGACTCGGTCAAGCGGTATTCCCCTGGTGACGAGACACAGGATTTCGAATGACAGCCGCTGAGACGACACCCGTCGCGAAATCGAGTGTCATTCGCAACCGACCGCTCATCACACTGGCATTGGGTCACTTGACGATCGATCTCTACGCCGGCCTGTTGCCGGTGTTGTTCCCGTTGCTGGCCCGCAAGTACGACCTCGACCTCGCGACCGTTGGGCTGATCGCGCTGGCCTACAGCGGGATGGGGTCGATATCGCAGCCGCTGTTTGGCTGGCTGGCCGATAAGCACGGAACACGGCTGATCGGCGGGGCGCTGATCTGGACGGCAGTAACCTTCGCAGGGATCGGCTTCGCGCCGTCATTTCCGGTCATCCTCATCCTGGCAGGGTTGGCCGGAATCGGATCGGGCGCATTCCACCCGTTCGGCGCGCTGAACGCCAACGCCGTCATCTCGCCGCGCCAGCGCAACGCGGCGATGTCGATCTACGCCTCGGGCGGAACGTTCGGCTTCGCAATTGGCCCGCTGATCGGCGTCGCGCTGCTGGCGCTCCTTGGTCAACGTGGGATCGTCCTGATGGTCGTGCCCGGAGTGTTCATCGCAGGCTGGCTGTTTTATGAGATGCGGACGATTGCCGTCCATGGTCGTGCGCGTGGCGGCGCAATTGATACACCGATCCCACCAATTCCGAGACTGGCGATGGCCGCCGTTATCCTCGTCATGATGTCCCGCTCGTGGACGATGTCGAGCATCCAGGCATTCGTCCCGACCTGGTACGACGACCTTGGCTACTCGGCCGCGTTCTACGGCGCGCTGGCGACGACGATCACCCTCGCCAGTGCAGCCGGAACGATCGGCTCCGGTTCACTGGCCGACCGCTATGGCCGCCGCTCGCTGATTGTCGGCTCGCTGGTTCTGACGATGCCAACGGTGCTGCTCTTCGCCCAGTTCACCGGACCAATCGCCTTCCTCACCGGCGCGCTCGTCGGCCTGCTGGCCGCTTCCACCGCCCCGCTCCTGCTCGTCATGGCCCAGCAACTGATGCGCGGCCGGGCCGGGGTCGCCAGCGGCCTGATCCTCGGACTCGGCTTCGTGACCGGCGCAATCGGCATCCCGATCACCGGCGCTGTCGCCGACGCCATCGGCATTCAGGACGCGATGCGCCTCCAGACCGTCATCGTCCTTATCGCTATCCCAATCGCCCTCTGGCTCCCAACCGAAGCCAAGGTCGAGGAGATGCACGCTCGGCAGCCATAATGCCAGCGATGACAGTCCATATACAGTTGAGCGATCGGTGAGTTGCAATTCACTTGATTAGCCTGTCATCTATCGTCAACGGAGCCGAGCAACGCCTCAGTGTCACGGACGACCGATGGGGGGCAGAATCAGGAAGTCTACATTTGGCTCGCTTACGACACGATGTTCGCATGACTGAACATGCCTGGAATCACTCCAAGGTACTATGCCTCATCGAACAACGGCCCAGTAAAGTTCGACACCAGCACCATTTACTTTATCTGCTGGCAGTTCCAGTAGGTGGTCGAATAATGCGTATGCGATCAATGGGCCCTTGCAGGATGACAGTCTAAGGACAAAAAAACGTTCATGTTCAGTCGGATCGTGGCTCTGAGCGTTATCTCGTTGTTGATATTGTTTGCGGGATGCCGAGGCGATGCCATCAACCGTCCCGTACTGCAAACCCCGACCTCAACCAACGGCCATCAGACCCCTAGCATGCCCACGGCATCCCCACCCACATTCCCGCAATCAGCCACTCAACAACCGCAGACTCCAGATCCCGGTAATATCTTAACTCCTACTGCGTTCCCGTCGGCAACACAGCGGGATGAGCCCATTCCAGGGCCGACTACCACGTCGACACCGTTACCGGAAGCATTGAGCGCATCAACTGCCTCGTCGGCTGAGAGCAGTTGCTCTGCAACACCGTTTGCTGCCGAGGATCCGCCTCGACATGTCTGGCCATGGCCCATCGAACTCGACTGGTATGAAAACGACGGTATCTGGCTGAGTACCGAGTTTCAACGGTATATGGATTCACGCAATTACTCACGTCCAGGTGAGTGGTTCGCCGGTCCAAACCGGCTAATCGTAGCCCATGCCGATGATGGCTCACGTTCATTCACCGTCTTAGGAAGTCTCCTCGGCGAGCCTCTGGTTGAGATCCCATTCACGATTGATCCAGGATTGGAAACCTCCTCAAGTCCTCATGGAGTCGTGTAGCTTCCAGATCCCGGCTGTTGGCAGTTAAGCGTCACTCAAGACGATGAACGGCTTGATCTCATCATCGAGGTCTTTAAGTTCGAGATGCGACCTGATGCTGCCGAGGCGATTGCCGAGCGCGAGGCGTTGATCCCATTCAACATGCCGACTGTGTGTGAAGTTACCGAATGGGCAGGGCCAGAGGATCGACGAGGAGCATTTGAGGCGCACTATTGGCTGGATAGCGACGGCTTCACGATCGACAGTGACACAAGCGTTCTCTGGGACGGAGAAGACAACTGGGTCGGGTGGTCGGCCATTGACGGGGATGATCTTCAGATCACTGGCGAATTGATTGGCAACCCATCGACGACGTTAATCGTGACGACTGTACAGCGTGTTGAGCGGTCGACGCTTGTAAGTCCCCACGCCTGGCGGGTGGTGCTGAGATTTCCTGAGTCCGGTTGCTGGCGCCTCCAAGCCGAGGCCGGCACACGGAGTGCCAAGTTCATCGTGTATGTCTTCCCGATCGAGTGCAAGCCGCACCTCGTGACTGGCGAACGCTCCTCGGCCTGTACGGAGCCTACTCGCTGATCCCGTCACTCGGTCACGTACAAATCGTTGGTTGCCGGAATGCGTTCGTACTGTCTCGCATCCGGCAGCAAGCCTACGGCGCCAATAAATCGAGTCACTTCAGACGTCCACCACGTCCCGCAATGCCTCTTCTGATCCGCTGCTTCGCACCACTTCCGTGCTATCGTGTGCGCCCAACGAAGCGTTCGGACAATGTGAGGAACGATCATGAAAATCTACATCTCAGTCGACATCGAAGGGGTGGCGGGGGTCGTTGACCGTAGCCACGGAATGATCGACGGTGGGCGGGCGTATGAACTCGGGCGGTTGCTGATGACCGAGGAAACGAACGCCGCCATCGAAGGCGCGCTCGCCGCGGGAGCGACGGAAATCGTCGTCAACGACAGCCACGGCCAGATGCACAACCTGCTGCCGCTCGAACTCCACCCGAAGGCAACGCTCATTCAAGGGCGAATCAAGCACGGTTTCATGGTCGAGGGGCTTGATGATTCGTTCGACGCAGTCTTCATGGTTGGCTACCACGCGCCAGCCGGGGTACGCGATGGCGTCCTCAATCACGCCTTCCACCCGTATGAGTTGCGCTATAACGGCAAGGTCTGGAGCGAGATCGGGCTGACGGCGTCGGTTGCCGGACACTACGGCGTGCCGGTTGCGCTCGTCACTGGTGACGATGCCGCGATCCGCGACGCCGAAGCCAGCCTGCCGCCACACGTCGGCGTCAGCGTCAAGCGTGGCATCACCCGGCTCAGTGGCGAAAGCCTGCATCCCGAGGTTGCCCGCGAAAAGATCCGCGACGCCGCGCGGCAGGCGATCGAGCGACTGTCCGAGTTCCAGCCGATGAAGGTCACGACGCCGGTCGAGGTCTCGATGGACTTCTACTTTTCCCCGCAAGCAGACGTGGCTGCGTTGATTCCGACGACCGAACGCACAGGCGACCGCACCGTCGAGTTCACCTCCCCGGATGCGCTGACGGCCTATCGAACGTTCCTGGCGACCTATTACATCACCCGCGATCTCGTTTGATACAGCGTCGATAAGTTGCCAGCCGGGCGGTGGTCTTTCGCATCTATGCGAACGCGGATACGATGCTCCGGCCACCTGTGGGTTGGCAGGCGAGAAGACAGAGAAAGAAGCGAATCTCATGGCAGTTCTGGCAGGGAAAGTAGCTGTGGTAACGGGCGCATCGTCGGGAATCGGCAGGGCGATCGCCGTGCGCTATGCACGCGAGGGAGCAACCGTCACAATCGCGGATATCAACGTCGCTGGCGGCGAAGAAACCGCGTCGATGATCGGCGAAGCAGGCGGCACGGCCACGTTCATGGAATGTGACACGTCCGATCCGGAGCAGGTCCGAGGAACGATCGACCGGACGGCAGCGGACGGCGGCAGGCTCGACATCATCGTCAACAACGCCGGTGTTGGTGGGACCGGTCAGGCACTCGCTGATATGCCGGTCGAGGAATTTCAGCGGGTGATCGGCATCAACCTGCTCGGCCCGTTCTACGGTTCGAAGTTCGCGATCCCACACTTGCGGAAGGCAGGCGGTGGCTCGATCATCAACATTGCCTCGACCTACGGGCTGATCGGCGCGCCGAACACGCCCGCCTACGCCACCGCTAAGGGTGGGCTGGTCATGATGACGAAGCAGATGGCCGTCGATTACTCACGCGAGAACATCCGCGTCAACGCTATCTGCCCCGGCTTCGTCGACACCGACCTCGGCGGACGCCGAGCGCGGATGTCGCCAGAAGACGCGGCAAAGGCACACGCCGCCCGTGAGGCTCGCGCCGCGATGCAGCCAATTGGTCGGCAGGCGCATCCGGACGAGATGGCCGGTGCCGCCGTCTTCCTTGCCAGCGATGACGCCTCTTTCGTCGTCGGCGCGATTCTGGCGGTCGATGGCGGGCAAACGATCCTCCATAATTGGGGGCCGTACTTCTAGGACAAACGGCTGAGCGATTGGGGCAACACTTGGACCATCCAGATGTGCGCGAATCAGTCCTCGAGGCGATCGGAAACACACCTGTGGTGCGATTACGAAAGGTGGTGCAACACGGCAGCGCCGCCGTGTTCATCAAGCTTGAGTCGGTCAATCCAACCGGCTCGTATAAGGACCGGATGGCGCTGGCGATGATCGAGGCCGCCGAGCGACGTGGCGACCTGCGGCCCGGCATGACAGTTCTCGAATACACCGGTGGCAGCACCGGGTCATCACTCGCGTTCGTCTGCGCGGTCAAGGGCTATCGATTGCAGATCGTCTCATCAGACGCGTTCGCGCAGGAGAAGCTGGCGACGATGCGGGCCTTCGGGGCTGAGGTGGAGATCGTCCCAAGCGACGGCGGCAAAATAACGCCGGATCTGATCCCGAGGATGAGGGCCCGGGTGGATGAACTGGTAGCCAGCGGCGAGTATTACCGCACTGACCAGTTCAACAACCGCGATTCGCTGGAAGGATATGCCAGGATCGGCGACGAACTGCTCCGACAAATGGCCCGCATCGACGCCTTCTGCGGAGGAGTCGGCACGGCCGGGATGTTGATGGGAGTCGCCGGCAGGCTGAACGCCGCCAATCCGAACGTCAGGCTGGTTGCGCTGGAGCCAGCCAGTTCGACCGCCCTCGCGAATGGTCAGGTCGGCACTCACAGTGTCGAAGGGATCGCCGTTGGTTTCGTCCCGCCGCTGTTTGACCGTGGACTCGCTCCGGAAGCTCGCGCAGTTGACGAGGGTGAGGCACGTGCGATGGCCTTGCGACTGGCACGCGAAGAGGGCATCTTCGTTGGCACTTCCAGCGGGTTGAACGTGGCTGGTGCACTGAAGCTCGCCCGTGAACTCGGACCCGAACAGACGGTGGTAACGGTCGCGGTCGACACCGGTTTGAAGTACCTTGCAGGGACGCTCTTCAGCGACCCCGACTAATACATAGGCTGTACCAGCCAGAATGAGGAGTTTGCTGCGGTCGATGGCGGACAAACGATCCTCCACAACTGGGGATCGCGCTTCTACACACCTAGGCTCGCGCTCGTGAATCGGAGGACTCAATGACCGATCGTAATGACACGCGCGGAATGATCCGCGCCAGTGGACTGGTGTTGTCCGACGATGAAATGGATCAGGTCATAGCGCTCTATGAACGCCTCGCTGATGACCGTGCGACACTGACACGACAATCGTTCGACGCCGACGAACCGGCACCGATCTTCCAGGCACCGCGCCGGTCCGGTCAGTCATGAGCAATGAGGAATTGGCCTGGCTGAGTATTGGGGAACTGACCGAGCGGCTGGACCGGCGCGAACTGACATCGCGTGAAGCGACCGAGGCGCAACTGGAACGGATTGCCGCCCATGACCCGGCGCTGAACGCATTCATCACCGTGATGACCGAGGAGGCGCTGGCAGCCGCCGACGGCGCCGATGCACAACGCGCGTCAGGGGCAACCGGAACGTTGCTCGGCGTGCCAATCGCGATCAAAGACCTCTACGCGACGTCTGGAATCCGGACGACGGCCGGATCGCGGGTCCTCGCCGATTCCGTCCCGAACGAGACGGCACACGCTGTCGAACGGCTCGAAGCCGCCGGAGCCGTTATCCTCGGGAAAACGAACATGATGGAGTTCGCCTACGGCTATCCACATCCCGATTTCGGCGAGTCGCGCAACCCGTGGGACACCAGTCGGACTGCAGGAGGGTCGAGCGGCGGCTCGGCGGCAGCCGTCGCAGCCGGATTGTCGTACGGTGCACTCGGCAGCGACACTGGCGGGAGTATCCGCTCTCCAGCCGTCTACAGCGGAATCGTCGGATTGAAGCCCACCTATGGCCGCGTCAGCAGGCATGGCGTCGTTCCGCTTGCGTGGTCGCTCGATCACTGCGGCCCGATGACCCGTACCGTCCGCGACAGCGCCATCATCTTCGACGCGATCGCTGGTTACGACCCACGCGATCCGGCGTCTGTCCACGAGTCGTTTGAACCGATTCTCCCGGAGGTCGATGGCGGCGCGCGTGGGCTGCGGGTCGGCATCTTCCAGGAGTTCTACGACTTCCACGTTCAGCCGGAAGTCCGGCAGGTGGCTGAGCAGGCCACACAGGTGCTGGAGTCGCTCGGCGTCACACTCGGGACCTTCACACCGTCGTTCCCGATCGCGCCGCTCGTTGGCCCGACGATCATGCCGCTGGTTCAGGCCGAGGCAACCAGCTACCACTGGAAGACACTCCTAGAACGACCGGAAGATTTTGGCCCGGACATCCGCGAGAACCTGCGACTGGGAGCGATCGTCCTCGCGAAGGACTATCTCGACGCCCAGCGGCTACGCCACCGGATCACCGTCGAGTTCGAGTCTGCCTTCGAGCGATTCGACGTCCTCGTCTTCCCAACGCAGCCGATCGTCGCGCCAATTCTCAACGCATACCGAATCTCACAGTCCACGGACGAAGACATCCTGATGGGCGAGATCGGTCACACAGGGCTCGCCAACCTGACCGGCCATCCTGCCGTCAGTGTTCCGTGTGGTTTCACTCATGCAGGGCTGCCGGTTGGCCTTCAGTTCACTGGCCGCACCCTCGATGAGGCAACGATCATGCGGCTGGCGCACGCGTTCGAGCAGGCAACGGACTGGCACCGGCAGCGCCCGCCGCTCGCGCAGGACAGCGCAACGGGGGCCGAATGAACGATCGGAATGATCTGTCGAGTTTCCCGATCCTCGGTCAGCGCGAACGCGGCAGGAAACAGCATCACCAGATCATGCTGCCTTATCCCGCGCTGGCTGGCGAGTCGTGGACGGTGACATCACTCACCGGCGGCGAGGCAGGGCCGACCGTCTTCATCAACGCCGGAATCCATGGAGCCGAATATCCTGCGATCCAGACCGTCATCGAGATCGGTAACCTGCTC
>JBGSWU010000421.1:0-1724 GCA_041751795.1 Thermomicrobiales bacterium | reverse complement strand
TCGGCGCATCTCACATTGCGGGGACATGTATTTCTGGCTCTCGATGTCCAGCCAGGCGAGGCCAGCCTCGAAGAAACGGAAATGCTAGTCCCGGTTCGGATCGCGGCTGAAACTGCGTTCGACATGGCCCGACGGGGTGAGATCAACGAAGGCGAAAGTGCGATGGCGATCCTGATGTGCGAGCGCGCGATACGCGAGCACCTCCAGCAATGACATCAACGGCCGCGTTACGGCGAAATCGAGCTACCCCGGAACATTGGCCGGTGGTAGCGATTCGGGCTCTGCTTCTGGCAGATCGATGGTTGCTGGCCGTTGTCGCCGCTTCTGCGTTCGCCACGATGAGTTTCGCCGCGTATTCGATCGACCGGTATCACTCGTACCGTTCGACGGCGATGGACTTCGCGTTCTTTGACCAGATCGTCTGGAACACGTCGGAAGGGCGCTGGTTCGAAACGTCGTTTGTTCCCTACAACTTTATGGGTCAGCATGTAGAGCCAGTGTTGCTGGTGTTTGCTCTGCTGTACCGAGTGACTCCTGCTCCAGAGTGGATGCTGATTGTTCAGGCGCTATCGGCGGGAATCGCGGCAGTCTTCCTCTATCTCCTCGCTCGACAACGACTGTCACGTCGATGGCTGTCTGCGCTCGTAGCCGCATCGTTTCTCTTGTCTCCAATGCTCCACGCCGTGATGGCGTTTGACTACCACTCAGAAGCTTTGGCTCCAATGTTCGTTTTCGGCGGACTAGCACTGCTGTTCAGCGGTCGAGCACGCGTCGGCCTCGTCGTGCTTCTCGGAACATTGACCTTGAAAGAGGACGCAGCGTTGCTGCTCGTCGGGCTGTCTCTGCCTCTCTGGTTCAGCGCGTTCAAACGCCAGGCGTTGACACTGGCAATCGCTGGCATTGTCTGGATCGTCGTTGTCGTTGGCATCGTCATGCCTGCGATCCGTGGCGAAGAATCTGATCTCGACCAGCGCTACACGCACCTCGGCGTCGGGGCGAGTGGGATGATCAGCGGGATGATTGCCGACCCGATTGCCGCGATGTCGTACGCGGCCGGTGACGACCAGCGCCAGTCAGCATTCCGCCTGATGTTGACGGAGGGTGGCATTCCACTGCTTGCGCCAACATCGCTAGTCGCGGCGTTGCCCGTCGCCGCGCTCCAATTCCTGTCGAGTCATCCTTCGCAACAGGCGTTGCGATTGCAATATGGCGCGCAAGTGCTGCCGATCGTGCTTTTTGCGACGATTGAAGGGTTACGACGAGTCGAGCAGTTTCGACGCCATTCGACCGTCATCGTCCGGATCGCAGCGGTAGCACTGGCCTGTGGAATTGGATACAGCATGGCGACGGTCAGCCTGTCTCTTCTTCCAGACGCGGTCGATGCTGGTCGGGCGAATTCAGTCAACGAACGGTCGGTCGAACGAGCGATTCAGCAGATTCCACCAGATGCAGCAATTTCAGCTCAAACCGGTCTTGCCGCACACCTGTCTCAGCGACAACATGTTTGGGAGTTCCCGGTATTGAATGAGGCTGAGTTCGTGGTGCTCGACCTCAATGGCGTGGTCGCTCGACCATATGAAGATGTTTTCGATACTGAAGTCCTGGCGTTGCCAGCGAAAGGTTTCCGACTGGTTTGGTCGGAAGGATCGGTTCGGATTTACCAGAAGGAGACCCGATGACGGCAGCAACAGGATTCTCGGTCGGACTCGCGTTAACAAACGAAT
>JBGSWU010000420.1:0-13956 GCA_041751795.1 Thermomicrobiales bacterium | reverse complement strand
TTCCACACGACAACGGAAAGAAAACTCGAGTCATTGATGAAGGGCCGCTCTACGATTCCACAGTCAATGCACCCTGATCTGCTCTTCATCTTGAACCAACGGGGGTCTGCTCGTGCAGTGAATCACGACCTCCCATGCCCTGTGTCTAGGCCTTACGTCTCACGGAATCGGTCTACTGCCTGTTAAAACACTGCGTGCGTCCTCGGAGAATGAGCATCAATGATGAGTCTCCACTCGTTATCGGTGCTCATTCTTATGCGCGGAGCCGGGAAATCACGAAAAACTCGTCCCCCGGGGCCTGCACGTCATTGCATTTGCTCACCGAAAAAGGCCAGCGTCCGCTGCCAAGAGTCGGCTGCCGCCTCTGGATGGTGACTTTCGAGTGTGTCGTTAAAGAACGAGTGGGCGGTGCCGGGATAGATCTTCACGTCGTGTGGGACGTTGTACTTGTCGAGTGCCGCGTCGAGCTTATTGCCCGACTTCGCCGACCAGTCGTCCTCGGGATACGAGCCGACGATTGGGCAGGCGCGCCGGAGTGCTGAGAGCGGTCGTGGGTTGATGCAATAAAACGCTGACGACGCCCGCAGATCACTTTCGACGCAGGCAAGCGCCAGTGCGTACCCACCGCCCATGCAGAACCCGATCGCGCCTACCCGATTGGCATCGACTTCTGGACGAGCCTGAAGCCAGTCGACCGAGCGTCGCAGATCGCTCAAGCCCTGGTTCTTCAACGGGCGTAGCGCCATCGCCGTCATCAGCCGGAGAATGCACAGCCGTTGATTCGTCGAGCCTGAGAAGAGATCGACGGCCAGCGCGACGTAGCCGACATCGGCAAATCGCCGGGCGATGTCGCGGATGTTGTCGTTCAAGCCGAACAACTCGTGGATGATGACGACGGCTGGCTTCGGCATGTCATCGGCTGGTCGGGCGAGGTATGCGGTGACTGGCACTGCACCCCGCTTTTTGCGGGGAATCGAGATGTCCTCAATAACGACAGGCGCCGTCGCAATCATCGCTGCCTCCGCTTCCTTGATGATGTAGTCCGATTGGATTCAGGCTACATCAGGTGACTCTCGGTGTCACCACCGGTGCGTTCATCAAGGCGGCCGTCCTGGAACTTCGGCTGGCACTCCCAAGCCGGATGTCCGGAGTCAGTAGACTTGACCAGGCTCGGAGTTGAGCGAAGGGACGTGCGTCGATGCAGGTACATGGTGTTACTGGACGGTTGGCTTTGACCAGCAGCAGACAGCCCTGGGTCGTCATCGCGACCTGGATCGTGATGTTCGTCGTCGCACTCGGCGTGACGGTCATCTTTCCGGCCAGCCTGACGACCGACGCCGAGTTCACGAACCGGCCAGAGGCGTACCGCGCGAACGAACTGCTCGAAGAGCGAATGGAGGCCAGCGAACAACCAGCGCCGACCGAGTACGTCGTCGTCGCGTCGGACACACTGACCATCGACGACCCGCAATTCCAAGCATTTGTCGAGGAACTAACGGGCGACATCGCGTCACTCGACGACTATATCGGGCTGGTCACGAACTACTACGTGAGCGGAGACGAGCGCCTCGTTGCTGACGACCGGCGTGCAACGATCCTCCCGGTCTTCGTCGATAACTTCGATGTGGATGCCCACCCGTACCTCGATCTGATCGCCGAGCGCGATGATGCGTCCGGATTCACGGTTGTCACTGGCGGCGACGAAAGCATTGATACGGCATTTATCGAGACGAGCGAAGAAGATCTGATTACTGGCGAAACGATCGGCATCTCGGTCGCGATGCTGGTACTCGTGATCGTCTTCGGAACACTGGTGGCTGCTGGTGTGCCGCTGGCACTTGCGATCGTCGCGATTGCCATCGCAATGGGCATCACGACCATCGTTGGCCATATCTACGAACTCTCGGTTTTCGTCATCAACATGATGATCATGATCGGCCTCGCCGTCGGCATTGACTACTCGTTGTTCATCGTCGGGCGCTACCGCGAAGAACGCGCGCGAGGGCTGGATACACAGGCGTCAATCATTCGTACTGGCGACACGGCAAGCAAGGCCGTCCTCTTTTCCGGTCTGACCGTCGTGACGGCGTTGCTCGGGATGCTGCTCGTTCCTTCGACGATCTTCAAGAGTCTCGGGGCGGGAGCGATTTTCGTCACGATCGTCGCCGTCGTTGCGACGCTGACGTTGTTGCCGGCTGCGCTCTCGCTGATTGGCGATGGGATCGAGCGCGGCCGCGGTCGAACATTGATGGCGGTCCTCGGAGTCATGCTGCTGCTGTTTGCCTGGCTCTTCACGATCATCAACGCCGGTACGACATTCTCCATCGCCTATGTCGTCCTGGCTGTCGCATGCTTTGGGCTGGCGATTGCGGGATATGATCCATTCCACCGAACATCAACGCGTGGTGACAGCATGTTCTGGAACCGTCTGACAGCGTTCGTGATGCGCCGTCCGCTGGTGCTCGTTTCACTCTCAACAGTGCTGTTGCTGGCCGCTTCGCTTGCCTACTTCACAATCAATCTCGGCGAATCCGGCATCTCGACCCTGCCAAAAGACACAACCGCATACCGGGCATTTACGCTCATCTCGACGCGTTTTTCTGCCGTCTCGCTGGAGAGCCCAAACCGGATCGTCATCGATGGTGATCTCGACTCGCCGGAAGTCAGGGCTGGTATCGAGCGCCTCACCGAACTACTGGCAGACGACGAGGCGTTCGGTACACCAAGTTTCCGCGCGAATGTGGCGAACGATCTGGGGTTAATGAGCGTCCCGGCCGTCAACGATACGCGCAGTTCCGCATCGATCGACTCAATCATCCGACTACGCGAAGACCACATCCCTGAAGCGTTCCATCATGCTGAGGCGGAAGTGCTTGTCGGCGGGCCAACGGCTTTTACCGTTGACTTCAATGCAACTGTCAGTCGCTACACCCCAATCGTCTTCGCTTTCGTCCTTGGCGTGTCGTTTCTGCTACTGATGCTCGCATTCCGTTCGATCGTCGTACCGCTCAAGTCGGTGCTGATGAATCTGCTCTCGGTCGGTGCATCATATGGCCTGCTCGTGCTCGTATTTCAGCACGGCATCGGCAACGACGTGTTGGGATTTCAGCAGGTGGAGCGGATTGATGCATGGGTGCCGCTGATGATGTTCTCGATCCTCTTCGGCCTCTCGATGGACTATCACGTCTTCCTGTTGTCGCGGATTCGCGAACATTACGACCTGACCCACGACAACAGCGCGTCGGTCGCCTACGGCCTCCGAACAACCGCCAGCATGATCACCGGCGCAGCCCTGATTATGGTCGCGGTCTTTGGCGGCTTCGCGATGGGCGAGTTGACGATGTTCCAGCAGATCGGCTTCGGTCTGGCCGTTGCGGTCATCATCGACGCGACGATCATCCGCTCGATTCTTGTCCCAGCGGCAATGGAACTGCTTGGTGAGCGCAACTGGTACTTCCCATCCTGGCTCGAATGGCTCCCGAAGTTCAACGTCGAGGGTATTCCAGACGAACCAGAGCGCCAACGAGAACGAGAACCGGCGGTCGCGGACTAGTCGCCGCTCATGTCTACAATCGCGATGCCGTTTCTGCCTAAACGTGCTCGCTGATACGTCACCGACGGTTGTCGGTTCCAGACGCGCTGCGACAGGAAGATGAT
The DNA here is from genome assembly GCA_041751795.1 of Thermomicrobiales bacterium. GTDB lineage: Bacteria > Chloroflexota > Chloroflexia > Thermomicrobiales > CFX8 > JBBECJ01. The sequence goes on along the minus strand of JBGSWU010000420.1, from coordinate 10,299 downwards.
GGCGATCGCCGCAAGCGCTCCCCAGAGCCAGGCTCCGACGACATCGGACGGCCAATGTGCGCCAGTTTCGATCCGTGCAACACCCATCAGCACTGGTGTCATGAGCAGCACCGACTGGACAATTCGCCGTCGAATGCCGCTGGCCATCAATGTCGTCGCGACGTAGAACAAAACGAGCGCGAGAACGGTCGTCGACATCGTGTGACCACTCGGAAATCCAAACCCACCCGCATGCTCTGAAACCTGAATTAGGCTGCCCGTTGGACGTGGGCTTTCGAGCGTCAATTTGAGTGCGACATTCGCAGCCTGTGCGAAGCACGCCATCGCAACGATCGTCGCAAGTTGGCGATGCCCTCTCAGAACGAGCATCGTCGCAACAGCCAGCGAGATGCCGATGATGAATGGGGCCTCTCCCAGCAGATTCGCGACAACAATCAACGGATTGAGCGCGGCAGGCAGGTTCGACTGGATATACGTCGCCGTTGCGACATCACCTGGAAGGACGCTCTTACCCGCCGCGATGAACGAGAGCGGCAGTACCGCCAGCAATAGTCCGGTAACGATCAAAATCAACCTGTTCGGACTGAATTGATTTCTATAAATGACACGTGAATGCTCGATTCGACGATTCACTCGGTTCCCTCTCCACACACCCGGCACGACACGCTATCGTTCCTGCTTCACGATGCTCATAGCCCATGTTGCTGCTACCAGTTTGATGGGTCTTGATTAAATCCAGATGAGGATCATCGGAACCGGTCACGATAGTGGCAGTCGAATCGTGAATGTGGATCCGGTTCCGAGCGTTGACGCAACATTGATCGTCCCACCGTGCGCCTCGGTGATCCAGCGACTGATTGCCAACCCGAGTCCTGTCCCACCTTCAGCGCGACTGCGAGCCGTGTCGACGCGATAGAAACGCTCGAAGATATGCGGCTGATGTTCATCAGCCACACCAATTCCAGTGTCGCTGACAGCCACAACGACAAAACGACCCTCGACGCCCCACGTGACGCCCACGTCGCCACCCGATGGCGTGTACTTGATCGCGTTGTCCAGCTGGTTCAGCAGCAATTGCAGCAACAACGACTCATCTGCATTGACAACGAGTTCCGGACCATGCTTGACATCGAGGGCGACTCCTCGCTGGCTAGCAGCAGGCTCAACCTGTTCAACGGCACCAGCGATCGCATCCCCAAGGACGATTGGCTCTCGGCCAAGCGCGATCTCACCGGCATCGGCGCGTGCCAGCGCGAGCAGGCTCCCAACGAGCCGTATCATCCGGTCGACTTCCTCATTCACCGCAGTCAGAACCGCCCGGTACTCGTCCGGTTCACGTTGCCGGGCCAGCGCAACTTCGACTTGGCCTTTGAGCGCAGTGAGCGGCGTTCGCAACTCGTGCGACGCATCTCCGGTGAATTGTCGCTGGCGGCGGAATGCGCCTTCGAGCCGAGCGATCATCTCATCGAACGTCCGGGCCAGCCGTCCTAGTTCATCGTCCGGCAGGTCAAGATCGAGCCGTCCACTCAAGTCCTCTGCTGATAGTCGCCGCGCGAGTCGGGTGACACTATCGACCGGCGCAAGCGCGCGTCCGGCGATCAGCAATCCGCCAAGCCCGGCAAGAACGAGCGTGATCGGCGTCGCGATCGTCAGGATGATGACGAGTGCCCCGAGTGTTTCATCGATCGACTCGCGCGACTGGCCCACCTCAAGCACACCAACGACATCGCCATCGATGACAATCGGACGGACGAGAATCTGAAAGTCGGCGTCGTCGCCAGGTAACTTCACCCACTGTTCGGTCCCGCCGACGACGGGAAGGATGGCATCTCGCTGGGGCAGCACTTCGGCCTTGACCCCTCCCGCATCAGAAACAACATTTCCGGCACGGTCCCACGTACGTGCGAACCGCTCTTCGGCCTCATCTTCATCAAAGTCGCTGCCGTCAGCGGGGTCGGTCGCCGCCTGAATAACGGAATCCGGCAGTGCAGGCCCGGCATCCTTCATCTGGACGACGCTCATCAGTGCCTCGGACCGACTGAGGACCGTGGCTTCAAGGCTATCGTCGAGAGATTCGCGCAACGCGAGGTAGACGCCTCCACCGAATAACGCGAGAACAACGGTCAGGACAGCCAGATACCACAGCGTCAGCCGAACGCGAATCCCTCGCCGGCTGAGCCAGCCTGTCACAATGCCGGCTCTGCCGAAATGCGATAGCCCGCACCACGAACCGTCTGGATGAGTTTCAACTCGTGGGGGTCATCAACTTTTCGACGCAGGTATCGGATGTGGACATCGATGACATTCGTGCCAGTGTCAAAGTCGAAGTTCCAGACATGCTCGGAAATCATCGTCCTCGTCAGCACCTGGTTGGGATGGCGCATCAGGTATTCGAGCAGGGCGTACTCCTTGTTCGTCAGCGTCACCGGCTGGCCTGCCCGCGACACCTGCCGTGTCGCAGAATCCAGCGTCAAATCGGCAACCTCAAGCGTTGTTCCGAGCAGCACCGGTTCCCTGCGTAACAGCGCGCGCAATCGCGCCAGAAGTTCAGCGAACGCAAATGGCTTGACGAGGTAATCATCCGCCCCGCTGTCGAGTCCGGCAACGCGATCTTCAACCGTATCTTTCGCCGTTAGCATCAGGATTGGCGTCCGGATGCCGCGTGCGCGAAGTGTTCGACAAACGTCGACCCCATCGCGCCCCGGTAGCATGACATCCAGCACAATCGCATCGAAATCAACGACTTCGGGCCAGTCCAGGGCTTCGTCGCCGTCGTGGGCGACATCGACGGCGTGCCCTTCCTCTTCAAGCCCCTTGCGGATGAACTCGAGGATCCGCAGATCATCTTCAACGACGAGGACGCGCATGACACTCCGCTCTATTCACATCACCGAGATTCGGACGTTTGCACGATCATACCCAGTTGAGATGAGGAGCAGATTAATCGTTGATGCGATAACCAGCGGGCAGCATCATGTCACGGGAATCGACGTCAACGATTCGGACTGAGCGTCGTGCCGCTCGTCACGAACCTGGGCCGATCGATCAGTATCGGGAGCATACCGCGCGAATTCCAGCGTCACCGTCGTGCCGTCATCAGGAGACGTGTCAAGGTGCACCGTTCCACCGTGCGCTTCGACGATCGAGGCAACAATCGACAGGCCGAGCCCCGAACCGCCGCTCGATCGCGCACGAGAAATATCGACTCGGTAAAAGCGGTCGAAGGCTTTCGACGCATGTTCCGATGTCATCCCGGGACCGCTATCCGAAACGCGGATTTGCACGTTGTCGCCGGTTGTCTGGATTGCCACCTGGACCGGTGTTTCCGGGTCCGTGTACACGCGGGCATTCGTGAGCAGGTTCAGCATGACCTGACGCAGCCGGTCTGCATCTCCAATAATCACCGAGTCACGCGGATGCTCGTAGGTGATCGACCGATCCGGTTCGGTCAACCGGGCGTCCATCACAACGTCATCAACCAGAGAAATCAGGTCAACAGGCTCCTGCTCCAGTGGTCGCCTCTGATCGAGCCGTGCCAGCAGCAGCAGATCCTCGACCAGTTTGCCCATCCGAGCGCCTTCTGACTCGATTCGCACCATGACGCGTTCCAGCGTCGCAGGGTCAGACGCAACGCCGCTGCGAAACAATTCGGCATAACCACGAATCGAGGTCAGTGGGGTGCGCAACTCGTGCGAGGCGTCAGCGACAAACTGGCGCAGGCGCCGCTCCGAGGATTCCTTTTCTGCAAAGGACGTTTCGATCCTGCCGAGCATCGTGTTCAACGCTGAGCCAAGTCGTCCAACTTCCGTCCCAGAATCTACGTGCTCGACACGGTGGGACAAGTCACCTGCAGCGATCAGACCAGCCGTCCCGATCATCTTTTCGATCGGACGCAGACCACGCTGGACACTCAGCCAGACGACCACCGTCACCAACGCTAGGACTATCAGACCGGATACCGCGACAATCACGATCAAGTTGTCGATCGTTGCTTCAACATCGTCCATCGGTACGGCATGGATGAGATAGCCACCTTCGAGCGGTCGAACCAGGACGCGGTACTGCCGGTCAGATCCCTCTTCGGCGCCTGTCGTGTAGATGCCACCGAGATGCTCAACGAGATCTTCGAGTGTCAACGCCGGCAAAGGCTCTGGTGCGTCCGAATATCCGGCAGGCTCAACCAGCCGCACGCCGCCATTGGTATCGATGACGAGTGTTGCTGTTTGACGACGCGACGATTCAAACTGACTCGAACCCCCGTCACTGGAGGAACTTCGCGGAGGCTTTGCTGGCGATGACAGCAATGATTCGTCGAGCCGGGCGATCATCCGATCCCGGGTGGCGCTTACCGTCGTCGCGCCAATCACCACAAAGGCGATAGCGATGACCAGACTGATCGTGATGACCAGGCGGACCTTGATCGACATGACGACTCAGGCCTGTTCCATCCGAAGCGAGTATCCAAACCCGCGTACCGTCTGGATCAATTTCGGTTCACGGTCGTCGATCTTCTTGCGCAAGTAGCTGATATAGGTTTCAACGACGCTGGCCTCACCAACATAGTCGTACTGCCAGACATGATCGAGAATCTGATCCCGAGACAACACCCGTCCAGCATTGAGCAGCAGGTATCGGAGCAAGCGGTACTCAGTCGGCGAGAGGTTGATGATCTGGCCAGTCCGCCACACTCGACGCCCTTCATCGTCCATTTCGAGGTCGGCATACACAAGTCGACTCGACGACGTATCCGGCTTGGCATTCCCGGATCGCCGGATGATCGCACGAACGCGCGCGACGAGTTCTTCAAGGCTGAATGGTTTGGTGAGGTAATCGTCACCACCATGCGTAAAGCCACGCATCTTGCTCTCGTGTTCATCGCGAGCCGTCAGGAAGATGACCGGCACGTAGTTCTCGCCTTCCCGAAGTCGTCGCAGAACCTCGAAACCGTCGAAGTCCGGCAGCATGACGTCCAGAATGACGAGATGCGGCTGAAATGATCCCGCCGTCGTGAGCGCTTCCCGGCCCGATGCGGCCGATGCGACATCGAAGCCGAGAAACCGCAGCGCGGTCGTAATCAACTCAGAGATCGCTGCCTCGTCATCGACGACGAGAACGCGTTCGGTCGTTTCTCCGATCCCGGTTGAATCCATCGATTTATACGCACTCGCCACGATCTGACTCCTCATGCCATTGCTATGTGTCCGATGCTCGTTTATGTGCTACTGCCATTGAAGCACCGCTACCTGTGAGTTTTCTGTGAACCGGATGTGATTCGACTGAGTCCCGTATCTCCTGATCGGCTTGTGAAATCTCCACGCATTTTCACATCCGGGACTCAGAGGAATCACAGGAACGACTGTTTTGATGTTGGTACGCCGATGACAAGCCGATAGAACGATGACGATAGGGACAAGGAGAAACAGATGATGGCTGCATCCACATTGATGACCGAACGTGTGATGACCCGCAGAACAACCATGGACCGTTTTCGACCATCCGCAAACTGCATGATCGGCGTTATCCACCGATCGACTGGTCTGGCGGCCCTGCAGTCCTCGCTCGCCTTTGTCGGGATCTCCGCCAACCAGATCTCCGTTCTCGACGGCGTTGCGGATCGAGGTCGGTCGAATGGAGCGTACTCAGGCGTCGTTGGGCGTATTCGTGGCTGGTTCCACGGGCTGGGTTTAGGCCCCGAAGCCGAACTCGCCTGCCAGCACGATCGGGAGCTGGCCAGCGGAAACATTATCATCACGATTCGTGACGTGAGCCGCGACCTGGCTGACGACGTTCGGAACATTCTAGTTGCCCATAACGGATGGGGCTTGCAGCACTATGGACGATTCTCGGTCGCGATCCTCGTTCCGTAGAAACTCAACTGCGCAAGCAGCTCGGTTCGTCCACCAACTGGTTCGACTCACGCCCAGGCTCGACGACGTTCCAGCGACCCACGGACCGATCTAGGTAATCTCTAATCTGATTCACAGCAAGTTCCCAGAAACGACAACTAGGATGAAGAAGCGGTCGCGAAATCGACGCGATCGTAAACCAGGGCGGCACATCAAGTCACCAGTCTGGATGACATCGCCACGACAAAAAAGGACACCGGAAATGGAACGTCGAGAACGACAATGGCAGATCGCAGTGATCGTGCTGGTGATCGCCATGTGCGCAGTCTGGGCGGTGCCGGTTGCAGCCACTCTGGCACTTGCAAATGGCGATGAGGCGGCCGTCGCGTATACAGGCGGAGACGGCGTCAACGTCCGCGCAGCAGCGAGCACAGATGCAAGCATCCTGGCGACGCTGCCGGAAGGCTATGCCGTATCGATTCAGAGTGACCCGATCTTCGCCAACGACGGTTCAGCCTGGTATGCCGTTGAAGCCACAATCACCGACGGCACCGTCGAAGGGTGGGTTGCAGCCGACTTTCTGACGGCAGTCGAACCAAGCGTCTGGCTATACGCGGACGCGCCAGTCGCGCCGGACGACTCTGACTACGCCGCGCGAGGCGTTCCCGCCATCGTTGCCGCATCGGGTGGGGCGTTGAATCTGCGCGCCGATCCGACGATCGACTCGTACGTCATCTTCTCGATTCCCGATGGGACGACCGTCGATGTCCTGGAACCCGTCGTCATGGACGCTGATGGCAATAGTTGGTCGCAGGTGCGCTATGACGAATTCGTGGGGTATGTCGCCTCAGATTACCTCTCCACCGATCTTGACTCGTTCGGACTATGGCCATCCGCAGCGATTACCGAGATAACGCTCGCGACTGGCCTTGCGATTGGCACGCTCGCTGTCGTCAGTGGCACAGATGGAGACGGTCTCCTTGTCCGGAATGAGCCGATGGTCGAAGCAACGACGATAGCGTCCCTAGGAGACGGCGACACCACCCTGCTCGTCGATGGTCCAGTCACTGACGACGCCGGAAGCGACTGGTATCAGGTCACATCCACTGACGGCGTCGGCTGGGTGCACGGCGATTACCTGACGGCGACCAGCGTCGCAGGAAGTGGAAGTGCCATCGTTGCCGAAGCGCTCACCTACCTGGGTGTGCCGTACCTCTGGGGAGGAACGACGCCGGATGGTTTCGACTGCTCCGGATTCACCTGGTACCTGCTCAACGAGGTGTTCGGTTACGACGTCGCTCGTCCGATCGAAGATCAACTGGCAAGCGGTCGCTATGTCGCACCAGATGAACTTCTCCCAGGTGATCTGATCTTCTTCCGGAACACATACCAGTGGGGTCTCTCCCATGTTGGCATCTATCTAGGAGACGGCGAGTTCATCAGCGCAACAGGCCAGTTCGACGCAGTAGGAATCAGTGATCTGAGCGACCCGTACTGGAGCGTACGCTATCTGGAATCACGCCGAATTGGCTAAGCGGCTGAGTCGTTGACACGAACATGTTGCATCACGATCGACATGCTAGTGTTCACGACGACTCCCGTGACACCGGTGCGCACCCGGTCGGTGACCACCGCGTCTGACACGACGCATCCCCCGCTACGGTACCAGCCACCGTCACTCCGCAGGCCGTCGTCAACCCCACCCGGACCACGATCTTCGTGTCGTTCCGGCAAGAACCAGAAGATGATCTACTGCGGCATGCGGCTACGCCTCTATGATAACCCCTTGCACCACTCCTGATCGAAAGACTCATCAAGGCCGCAGGCGTCCAGCAAGGCGCCAACTACGTCGCGCTGACCGGCCAGATCGTCAGCCCCGTGGCCGACGCCGAGATGCTTGGGTTGCCCTTCCGACAAACGACCGCATGCAGGCGTTCCTGCTAGCCGAGACGGTGGCTGCATCTATAACTGGCAACCAGCCAAGTGTCGTCCACGATGGCGGTTTCCCACCGAACTTCCAGCGATCTCTGAGCTATATCCAAGATTGGCTAGCTACGCTCAGGTCGTGGGCAATGAAGCCCAGCAGCCGTCGCCGCAGTACTGCGGGTATGACGCTGATTGTCAATCGTGTTCGTCGAATGACGACCGACGAATGACCATAAAGATAAGGTCATGTAGCGTAATGAAACAACATATGCAGCAACGGAGGATTGGACGACCGCTCGCGGTACTCGCGCTCGCCGCATTGGTTGGCGGCTACCTGCTCGGTTGGTTCGCGACGATCGCTGATGAGCAATCCGCCGTGACACTGAGCGCCACGAATAGTAGTGGCATTGCCTCGATACAGGCAGCAACACCAGTTGCCACAACGACGATGATCGTCGCCGATGACGGCACGGCGCTACAGGAATCGCCAAACCCTGATGCTGCCGTGGTCGCGCAACTGGAAGCCGACACGATCGTGACGATCCTGGAGGGTCCGAACATTCAGAACAGTGTTGCCTGGTATCGGCTGGACGTGGGGGGCTTGACTGGCTGGGCAACCGGCGCCTTTCTCTCTCCGTATGAGAGCGAGATCGGCATGCTGGATCAACAGACAACCGGATGGAGTGAGTGATGCGCAGTACGTCCAGCCGATACTTCGACGAGCATGAGCCAGTACCCAACCATGACGAGTGGGCCGTTAATGAGCGGTCGACGCCTACTCGCATACCGGAGGGTGAGACGTTCCCCACACGCCGTGGCCGCATCCGAGGACCGCGGATACACGCCAACAGCATCTCGACCTACATCCGCAATGAACTGAGCAATGATCGCATCTACCTCGTCCCACTACGTCTCTTCATCGGCATCGGTTGGTTGCGAGCGTTCGCCGAGAAGGCGGTTGATTCAGGATGGCGGGACGGTACCGCCGTTATCGGCTTCCTGAATCAACAAATGGCGACGGGGCAGATCGTGTTCCCGGCTTATCAAACACTCGTCACTGAGGCGTTCCTGCCGCATGCAACCGCCCTCGCCTGGATCATCATGGTGGGGCAACTCCTTGCAGGAATGGCGATCGTCCTCGGGGGATTTACGAGTGCGGGGTTGCTCGGCGGACTCTTCATGAACCTGAACTTCCTGTTCGCTGGCGCGACTGAACCGAGCGCGTTCTATATCGCCATCCAACTGCTGTTGTTGCTCATGGGAGCGGGAGCCGTCCTGGCGGTCGACGAATGGCTCTCGCGAACCGTGCGCCAGCCGCTCCTGGTGGCGCAACCGAACGCGAACGGCTGGTGCCCACTCCTGGCGACACGGGCGAAAGGTGTCATGCTGATCGCGCTGGCGGTAGCGGGATTCAGTCTTGCCCATGTCACCGATTGGAGCCCGGGTGGTAGCGTCCACGACCCGGCGGCGGTCATGGTGGTCCTGGCATCTCTTGGCGCGGGATGGTCAATGGTGGCCCTCCTGCAGACGCGCTTCGGGCAACGTTCCGACGTTAGTGCGGAAGCCCGCGGCGGAACAGGTTCCAGATTGGTCTCCGGTTGGCGAGCTAACCCAGCATACGTGCGATCGAACCCGTCTCGTACAGCCGACGACCAGAACTGGTCCCAAACTATTGGCGCTGAACCTCACGACGCTGGCTACAGCGATCGCCCAGTTGGATCGACGGCTCGTCGTCCAGATCCATCATCGACGCTGCAACCAGGAGCGACGACGTCACGTCAACCCCGCGCATCGGGTAATCCTGATGTAGAACGGTAGCTATCGCCCAGCAAGGTTAGGAGCATGGGGCTGGTCGATCGACCAGCCCCGCTTCAGCGCCCGGTGACCGCAAACTCTAAGCAGGTTCACAGCAATCCCCGATGAACCTCACAGCCGCGGTGGATTCTATTACGTCAGTGACAAACGTCAGTCACGCGAAGCATCAAGGCAGCCGTATCGGCCGTGAAAAAGGTGGTTGGAAACATGCACGCTTCCCACAAGATGGTCGTTGCAACGGGAACGATGGCGCTCCTCATCGCCGTTGTCGGTTTCGGCGTGTGGTACCAGTTCTTTCGCGACGATGCGCCTCCTCGAGTGACGCTCGCCGCGGCAATCGAATCGGTCGACGGAACGACGTTGATCGATTCTGGCGTGTCAGCCCGGCTCGATGGAACTTGGACGGTCGCTGATGACACCGATTCGTTCGTTGGCTATCGAATTGGTGAAGAACTGGCATCGATCGGAACGACTGAGGCGGTTGGTCGAACGTCAGTAGTTGACGGAACAGTGACGATTAGCGGCGGGACGCTCACCGACGGAACCCTCACGGCTGACATGACGGGGCTAACAAGCGACGATTCTCGACGCGATCAGGCGCTCGAACGCCAGTCTCTGGAAACGAGTGCGTACCCAACAGCATCGTTCGAACTCTCAGACGCGATCATCCTCTCCAACGCCGTCGCTACCGGTGTTGGGCACTGACAACCCA
>JBGSWU010000419.1:0-2971 GCA_041751795.1 Thermomicrobiales bacterium | reverse complement strand
TATCGAACGAATCCAGAAGGTCGGACTCGACCAGCGTGACGCGATCGGTCAGTCGGAGTCGATCGCGGTTGATCGCTGCGACGTCGAGCGCAGCGGATGAAACATCGGTCGCGACGATCTGAACGTCGTTGCGACTCGACCCGAGTTCTTCAGCCAAAGCAAGCGCAATCGCGCCAGATCCGGTACCAACATCAACGACGCGACGGGCGCCGGGATTCGACTGCAGCCAGGCCAGTGCGTACTCAACGAAGCGCTCGGTTTCGGGACGCGGTATCAGCACGCGCTCATCAACAAAGAGTTCGATGTTGCGGAACCAGCGCGAACCGAGAATATACGCGATCGGTTCGCCAGCCAGCCGACGGTTGACGAGCGCGCCGAATCGTTCACCCGCGTCGGCTGCCAGCGGCTTGTCGTAGCGCAGGAAGAGTTGAACGCGTTCGATTCCGAGCACCTGACGTAGCAGCAGTTCGGCGTCGAGTTGCGGAGACTCGCTGACATCGTCATCTTCGAAACGTTGGATCGCGTCAGCGAGAGCGTCCCAATGGGTTCCTCGCTCTGATTCGACCTTACGGGTCACCCGTCACCTACGCGATCCCAGCCATCTGCAGCCGCTCGGCCTGGTCGACAGCCTGAAGCTCACGGATGAATGGGTCGATCGCGCCGTCCATCACGCCCGGCAGGTTCGACAGGCTGGACTTGAGACGGTGGGCGGTGACGCGGTCCTGCGGAAAGTTGTAGGTGCGGATCTTCTCGCTCCGGTCGCCACTGCCGACCTGCGAGCGGCGCAGCCCACCGCGTTCTTCATCGAGTTTCCGCTGCTCCAGGTCGAAGAGACGTGCGCGAAGGACAGCCATCGCTTTGGCCTTGTTCTTCAACTGCGATTTCTCGTCTTGACTCGTCACGACAAGGCCGGACGGCATATGGGTGATCCGGACTGCGGAGTCGGTTGTGTTGACAGACTGCCCGCCATGTCCACTGGAGCGATAGACATCAATACGCAGATCGTTGTCGTTGATCTGGAGATCCACTTCCTCGGCTTCGGGCATCACAGCCACGGTTGCTGCCGAGGTATGAATCCGGCCACTCGACTCAGTCACAGGCACGCGCTGAACTCGATGGACGCCACTCTCGAAACGCAGGTGGGAAAATGCTCCACGACCACGGACCTCGATAATGGCTTCCTTGACGCCACCAATGCCGGTTTCGCTGTAATCCATGATGTCGGTCTTCCAGCCCTGTCGCTCAGCGTAGCGGGTGTACATCCGCATCAACTCGGCGGCGAACAGGGCGGCTTCCTCGCCGCCAGTCCCGGCCCTGATCTCGAGGATGACGTTCTTGTCGTCGAGCGGGTCCTTGGGGACGAGCAGCGCGCGCAAGTGTGAGATGATCGGCTCGCGGGCATCACGCAGACCGTCGAGTTCGAGCCGGGCGAGTTCCGCCATTTCCGGATCGTCGTCCCGCGCCATTTGCTCGGCATCGGCGATCTGACGCTCCATCTCACGGAGCTCGCGGTAGGTCGTGACGACCTCATCGAGGTCGGAGCGTTCGCGGCCAAATTCCATCAGCTTGTCGGGATTGGATGCGACCTCAGGATCGCCCAGCAGTTGGGTTAGTTCGTCGTAGCGACGGTCGATATGGGCCAGCCGGTCAAACATCGTGGACATGGTTTGTACTCCAATGAATATCACTGCGGACGGGATGCTGGATTGATTCTGGAATGCTAACCGTGGTCGTCCGGTTCGGGAACGGCGGCGGGTTCTGCCTCAGGGGTGCCAGAAAGTGGCCACTCTGCGATCGTCGTATACGTTGGCCCCTGCTGGCTGAGGACGCTGTGCACGAGGAGTAACCGGTCAATGTCGAATACGACCGGGCCGAGGTTGACGGACGCGAGAACCTGCTCGACATCATTCGGAGCGCCGTCGCTGTCCTTGAAACGGCCGAGCGTCAGGTGTGCCTTGAACGCGCGCTCATTACCACCCGCACCGATGCCTGAGGTTTGCCGCTCGACTTCTTTCGCCAACGCATCGAGTGACGCCAGCGCGTTTGAATCGTCATCCGCCGCGTCAATCGCGAGCGAGAGGACGTTCGGACGCTTGCGTGGACCCAGCATGATGAATTCCCCGGTGGCGACGTGAGCCGTTTGGGAACGAGCGGCGGCGAATGCCAATTTGCTTTCCAGTGAACCAATCTGGTTCGGGCGAGTATCGCCAAAGAACTTGATGGTCAGGTGCGCCAGATCAGGATCGACCCAGCGAATCGTCCATCCCTGCGACTCCAGCGATTCGCGGATCGTCCGCATCTGATCGCGGACAGCATCACTGACCGGAACGGCGGCAAACAGCCGTTGTGCCGGGGGTGCTGGCTCTTTTGGACTGGTTCGTCGTGTTCGTTGCGTCGCCATAACTCGACAAGTATAGATGATCGGTCGAAGCGCGAACGGGTCACGGTATACTGCCGGAACTTATATCGGCGGTAGACACGTGGGGAAGGCTCGGGGATCGATGCGCATTGCTTATCTCGGACCGGCTGGGACGTTCAGCGAGGAAGCGGCGATCTTGTACGCCGGAGACGGCGACGACTTGATTCCCTTCGCCAGTTTCGCCGCATTGGTCTCAGCCGTTGAAACCGATATCGCCGACAGCGCAGTGCTACCAATCGAGAACTCGATCGAGGGTTCGGTTTCGTCGACGGTGGATCTGCTCATCCATGAGACAGAGTTACAAATCTGCCGCGAGATCATCGTCCCAGTTCACCATTGCCTCGTCGGAGCGCCAGGCTCGACGATCACCGGCATCACGTCGGTCCGAACCCACCCACAGGCACTCGGACAGTGCCGGAAATTTCTCGATCGTTGCCTGCCGAATGCCGATCAGCAGGGCGCTCTCTCGACCGCTGGAGCCGTTGAAGCGGTCTCGAAAGGCAACGATCCCACAGTCGCAGCAATTGGAACGGCTCGCTCGGCAGAGCTCTA
>JBGSWU010000418.1:0-1813 GCA_041751795.1 Thermomicrobiales bacterium | reverse complement strand
ATCCTACATCGGCCACCCCCCGCGAGTACTGCAAGGTCATGGGAATATCGCCCCGTCTTACCGTCGGAATTGGGGACTGACGAGGCAGTGATGACAGAGCGTCACACGACTACTATAGATAGAAGTTCATCCATACAGGAGCACCAGACCAATGCAAGACCAGGAAGCAGCCGATATTACCGTTCTGGCCGTTGACGACAGTGCGAGCATTCGCAAACTGGTCGAACTGACGTTGCGCCGCGAGGGTTACAACGTCGTCACTGCCGATTCCGGGTTGAAGGCGCTGGCCGCACTATCCCGCCAGCGACCTGATCTGATGTTGCTGGACGTCATGCTGGTTGCGCTGGATGGTTTTCAGCTTTGCCGGGTGATCCGTGACCATCCGAACTACGCCGATCTGCCAATCGTCATTCTTTCTGGCCGGGAATCGGCTGCCGACCGCGAGGCTGGCCTGCGGGCTGGAGTAAGCGCCTATCTGACCAAGCCGTTTCGTCCGGAGCAATTACTTTCGGCTGTGCGGAAGCAATTGGGTGAGCCTGCGAAGGTCGTAGCGTGATGTCAGTCCTGACTGCGATGCCCACTGCCACCGGAGCGCTCGTTCCACTCTCCCAGGTCATTCTGCCGGAGCCTCCAGCGAACCGAGCGGAGCCAGTCCCTGCTTCTGCATTGGGAACATGGCTTTCTGCCCTGATTCACGAAGAGCGCGACGGGTACGTTCTGCTGTCATGCGCTGGTCAGACGATGGTCGTCCTCTATGCCGATAGACGGTTGATCGACGCCGCACAAACGCGCGGTGGGGACGCCAGTGGGGCGAGCGCGCTTCAATCCCTGCTGGAATCCGATTGCGGCGACTGGTTCGCTGTCAGCCATGTCCTCATGCCGGGATTCGCGCGCTGCCTGGCTGGACTCTTCGAACCGCCAGCGAGCCTCAGCCCATTGACGTTGGCTGGAGGGTCGCTCGGAACGGTCCTGGCTCGCCTGAGTCGCGACGGGTTTACGGGTGCACTCGGTCTTGAGATCACTGAAGGACTCGCGATCGTCGTCCTGATCGTCGGTGGCGTTGCGCTCGCCTCGTATAGCACGGACGAGCGTGTTCTCAAATCTGACTTATCTGACCTGACCTTCCTGGCAGCATTCGAAAATCTTTCGGTAGCGCTGCATCCAGCGCCGACCCGCGATCTCACGACGGTACTCCAGGCCGCCACGCTTGGCGACCCACCCCATGTAACCTCCAGCGATGACCGCGACGCATTGATCGTCGAGTCGTTGCTGATCGAAGCATTCTCAACCCTTGAACATGAGATCAGCATTGCCGAGATTGGCACACCAACGCTGGAGCAACTGTCGATGGCACTCGCTGGTGCCTACGCACTGCTGGCCGACGCACAGATTGTCATCGGTCGACCAAGTACCGAACAGGCGCCAAACGATCCGCTGATCGTTCCGTTCTGGAACGAGACCCAACGCCAGATTGACACAGCCAGACTCCTGACGACGTTCCGCCGAGTCGGCGTCCCGAACGTCTGGTGGGTGTCGGCGAAGGCATTGATCGAGGTCATTCAGCAGCGGGTTATCCAGCAACTCGGCTGGCTTGCCGAAGCCGACCCTGCGGCGGCCAATACACTCGCTGAAGCAGCAGAAGACATCTTTGAACGGGCGCAAGCCCTGACGGGGAGGTGATCCGACGGCAGTCATGCATCATCGCCGCCAATCCGTCCATCGTCGGGAATCAGGAGCAGGAACAGGAAGTGGAACCTGGGATTGTCCTGCCACTCGTCATCCGAATCCCGGCGTCCGACATCAGAATCGTTCG
>JBGSWU010000417.1:0-3512 GCA_041751795.1 Thermomicrobiales bacterium | reverse complement strand
TCGGATGGTCGCGCCAAAGCGACTGCTGGCGGAATTCGACGCTCAGCGTGGAAACGGCGCGGTTGAGTAGTAACGTCACACCAGTATGTTTCGATCACGGGCTAGTGTTGGCGCGCTTCCGCCCTATGTCAGGATCGAGTGACAACAGGCGCGATGAGCCGTGACGGAAAGGCCCGGGTGTGATGGATCGTGTTCGTGGCGATCCGGGTTTCGTCGTCGTCGCCAGTTGGGGCGCTGGTGTTCGGATTGCGAGCCGCGCCCGGCCAGGCCGCTGAGGCAACGGTAACCCGTAACCGATGGCCTGCCTTCCAGACGTTTGAGGTCGCCATGAGTTCGATGCGGTATTCGTAGACCTTGCCTGGCTCGATGGCTGTTGGCTGGGAATCAAGGCCACCACGATACGCGGCCCGCATCGAACCGTTTGTCAGTTGATCCGAGCGTCCGTCTGGGTGGACATCGTGGAGCGACACGAACCAATCGGTGTCCGGGCAGTCAGATTCCGCGTGCAGGATGATAAACGGGTGCCCGGTGATCTCCAGGTCGGATTCGAGTGGCTCTGACGTGTAGACGAGGACATCGTCACGACGCAAGCGCCAGCGGTTATCGAGCGGCACATCGCCGAATGGCAGGCTGGCGATGTCCTGGACGCTCGGCGTCGGGTTGTCTGGATTGTAACGATAGCTGTCGGACGGTTCGTCATCGCCGGGCGTTGCGCGGCTCAGTTCACCGTTTCCCTCCAGCGTGTTTGCTGAGCCGGTAGAGTGCAGATAGAACGGGGTCTCTACTGTCCCGGCTGGCGGCCATTGGTTCCCCTCGCGCCACTCGTTATCGCCCATTGCGAACAAGCGCACGCGCTTATCATGTTCCTGGCCGTTCCCGACGCCTTTCAGCCAGCGGTCGAAGAAGCGCAGATGGAGAGCGTTCATGTCGGTCAGCGCGGCTGGTGTGAAGTCGCGTCCTCCCAGGTGCTGCTTTGGCGTGCGTGTTCCTGCGTGATCCCATGGTCCGGCAACGAGCCATTGCCGATCAGTGGCAGGGGAGTCGTTAAGCATCCCATGCCAGTAGAACAGTTCGCCCCACTGGTCGCCGTCGAACCAGCCCGTGATGTGGAGGACTGGCAGGTCGATCTTGTCGAAATGACCAGTTAGTGACAGTTGTCGCCAGTAGTCGTCGAACGTGTTGTGTTCCAGCCATTTACGCCAGACGGTGTTCGTCCGTCCGAGGGCGATGTCGGCGTCTCGCAGCGGAGCATGGGTGAAGATCCGTGGCCAGTCGGGACTGGCGACGCGTTCGAGGATCGGTTGCTGCAGGGTTCGGCCACCGACGAGGTTGAGCCAGAACATCCAGTACGAGGTGAAGATGCCGTTGTTGTAGGGGAGTTCCTGCATCCAGCGTCCAGCGGCTGCGGTGCTGACGAGCGCCGTCAGGTGCGGAGGCTGCTCACGGGCGGCCATCCACTGGACGAACCCACCATACGAACCACCCATCATGCCAACCTTGCCGTCGCACCACTGCTGGCCAGCGATCCATTCGATTGTGTCGTAGCCGTCCGGCCCCTCGTTGACGAACGGCTCCCACTCGCCATCCGAATCGCAACGACCGCGGACATCCTGTGAGACGAATACGTAGCCGTGCTGAGCGAAGTAGATCGCGATGTTGACCCAGAGCGCGGCAGTGTTGTCGTAGGGCGTCCGCTGGAGGATGGCTGGCCATGGCCCATCGCCGGTTGGTGGCAGGTAGACATCGGCGGACAGTTCCACGCCATCGCGCATCGTGACACGTTGGTCCAGAAGGAGCCGTGGCGCGGTTCGCTCAAACGTCGTCTGCATGTTCGGTCTGGTCCCTTCGCAATACTGATTCGGCAATGCGGCGAGCGTATGAGGCACGAGAGTACATGTCAACACAGTTCGCTTGACAACGCTTGTTCGACAAATGCCATGTCTCACGCGAGAATCGCCGCTGAGCGTGCGATGTGAAAGGATCCGTGGATGGCGAGCGAGCATGGTCATGGTGCGATCGTTGATCTGCACTGCCACATCTTTCCGGTCGAAGCAGCGATTCGTGCAGGGACATCAGTGCCGATCGAACAGGCGAAAGATGGGTATCGGGTCAGTGGGGTTGAACTCGACGCCGGGCTTCTCGATCTGAACCTGCAGATCGACGACATGCGACGGCAGGGCGTTGACCAGCGAGCATTGGCGATTCCGCCGTTCACGCTTCGTTACGATCTGCCTACGGATGAAGGTGTCCGCTGGGCGCGCTCGATCAACGAAGGGATCGTGGAAGCGATTGCGTCACACGGCGACGTGTTCGTTGGCTTTGCGACGGTGCCGTTGCAGGATGTCGATGCGGCCGTCGCGGAACTCGACTACGCCATAGGGCAACTCGGGATGCGGGGCGTCGAGATCGCGACCCACATCGCCGGAGTCGAACTGGATGCACCACACCTGGACCCGTTCTGGGAGCGTGCAGAACAGCTGCGGTTGCCGATCCTGATCCATCCGCATGACCCGTTCGGGGCGAGCCGGATGGGCGAGTATTACCTGCGGAACCTGATCGGAAATCCAGTTGAGACGGCGCTGGCCGGGGCGCGGCTGATCTTCGGTGGTGTGTTAGAGCGATACCCAGATCTGCGGATCATTCTGTCTCATGGTGGTGGCGCGCTGCCGCAACTTATTGGACGACTCCGGCACGGGTATGCAGCACGACCAGAAGCGCAGTTGCGCGTGGACGATCCGGTTGGGAGCCTCAAGCGGCTGTACTACGACACGATCGTGTTCAACGCGGAACCACTACGGAACCTCGTCGCGACAGTTGGCGCAGGGCAGGTTGTCCTCGGCACTGACTACCCCTTTGATATGGGCGAACCTGACCCTGCTGGATTCGTTCGTGACGCTGGCCTGATAACCGATGATGTTGCGACGATTCTTGGTAACGGCCAGCGATTGCTCGCTGAGATGCAGGGGAACTGATAGAGGAGGGATACGTGGACGAACTCAGTGGAAAGGTTGCGCTGATAACCGGAGCGGGGCGCGGATTTGGCCGGGCGATCGGTGAGCGTTTCGCTGAGGCTGGGGCGACGCTGGCGCTCAATTATCGCGAGAGCGCAGCTGGCTGTGAAGCGGTCGCGGAACGGGTGCGCGCTGCCGGTCGTCAGGCGATCATCGTTCAGGCTGACATGACCGACGGGCAGGCTATCGAGGCGATGGTGGAGCGGGTCATCGGCGAGTTGGGGCGTATCGATATCCTCATCAATAACGCCGGGATCATGTATCACGAACCGTTCGCTGCATCCGGTGAAGATCACTGGCGGCATGAGATGGAAGTGAATGTCTTCGGACCACTCCGGCTGACACATGCCGTCGTTCCCGGGATGATCGAGCGAGGGTACGGGCGGATCGTGAACCTTTCATCGCAACTCGCGCTGGTCGGCTGGGAGCGCGCACCCGTTTACGCGGGGACGAAGGGGTTCATCCTGACGTGGACGAAATCGCTGGCGCGTGAACTCGGCC
>JBGSWU010000416.1:0-6093 GCA_041751795.1 Thermomicrobiales bacterium | reverse complement strand
GCCCGATCAATCCTCTGCTCGGCGCTTACTATAATCCCGATGTGAAAACGTACGAGTACGACCTGGAGATGGCTGCATCACTGCTTGAGGAAGCCGGTTGGACCAAGGGAGATGACGGCATCCTCTCGAATGAGGCTGGTGAGAAGTTCTCGCTTAGCTTCAATGGACCGAGCAATTATCCGATCATGGTCCAGGTCATCACCTATGCACAGCAGCAGTATCAGCAACTCGGCTTCGACGTGACGCTGGAAATCGTCGATTGGCCAGTACACCTGGAGATGTATGCAACACAGCAATATGACCTGCTCATGCAATGGTGGATCACTCCTCCAGACCCGGATCTCTACCCGCACTACCACACCGAGGTCAACAACCGCTGGAAGTACTCAAATGCCGAGGCGGATGAGTTGATGTCGCGCAGTCGCGCAGAATCGGATGTCGATAGCCGTATTGAGATCTTTCACGAACTTCAGGTGCTGCTCGCGGAGGACGTCCCAGTCGTCTACCTGTACTACCCGCAAGAGGTTCAAGCCGTCAGTACCCGCTCAAAGGGACTGCCGCAAATCGGCTACCGCGACATGCTGACATGGATGCATCTCGCCTGGGTTGAGGACGAAGCCTAGGCGTCATTCCGGCGACCGGTGTTTCCCCGTGGATATTCCGGTCGCCGGATGAGAAACGGCATAGGTTAATTACTCTGGAAAAGGCAATCCATGGGGCGATACATAATCCGACGTCTGCTGCAGGCCGTCGTGCTGCTCTTCGTTGTCAGTGTCGTGACCTTTCTGTTAATCCACTCCGCGCCCGGCGGTCCGAGTTTGCTCGCCAACCCGGACTTGACGGCTGAAGAACTAACGACGATGACAGAGAATCTTGGGCTCAACGATCCGCTGCCGGTTCAATATTTCCGCTGGCTAAGCCACGTCATGCGGGGTGATCTCGGAACCAGCTATAACTCGGTCGAACCGGTGGGTGACCTCATTCTCAATCGCCTGCCAAATACCCTGATGCTGACTGGCCTCGGGCTCATCGTTTCGATCGCCATCGCGATTCCGCTCGGAACGCTCAGCGCAGTCCGGCGCAACTCGCTCCTGGACCGAGGAGTAACGGCCTTCTCATTTCTCGGGATATCGGTGCCGGTGTTCTGGCTTGGAATCATGCTCATTATCCTCTTCTCGGTGCGCTGGGACATCTTCCCGGCCGGGGGGATGTACACGATCGGCGAGGATTTTTCTCTGATCGATCGGCTCCAGCACTTGTTTCTTCCGATGCTCGTCGTCGTTACTGCCAACCTCGCCGGACTGGTGCGCTATACCCGTTCGGGGATGATCACCGTCCTCTCTGAGGACTATGTTCGAACAGCGCGAGCAAAGGGGCTGGCAAATCGCAAGGTGATCTTTGGCCACGCGCTTCGAAATGCGCTCGTGCCGGTCATTACGGTAATCGGAATCTCGCTCCCGAACGCCGTCTCAGGCGCGGCGATTACGGAAACGGTGTTTTCATGGCCAGGCATGGGCTTGCTGGCGGTCCAGGCAACCCGGACCCGCGATTATCCGGTCGTCCTCGGAACAACCCTCGCCGTTGCGTTGGTCGTGATCGTCAGCAGCCTGCTGACCGATTTGGTGTATGCCCGAATTGATCCACGAATCCGGTTGGAGTAATTCAGATGGCGCTAGAGACGGACTCCACAGTCGAGACGCTGTCAGACGAGTCCAGCCGGGGGATCAACGCGAATGCGCGTCCGTCGCGCTCACTTTGGTATGTCGCCTGGCGTCGGTTCATTCGCAACCGCCTGGCCATCGCATCAGGGATTTTCCTGATCCTGATGTATGTTGTCGCCATCTTCGCCAATCTGCTGGCACCGTACGACCCAGACGCGGTCGAGATCTTCAATCTGCACGCCCCTCCTTCTGGCGACCATTGGCTGGGGACGGACGAGAACGGCCGCGATGTCCTGTCACGCCTGATGTACGGATCGCGGGCCTCGATGACGGTCGGGCTCGTGGCGGTCATGATATCGGTCACCGTTGGGTCGCTCATTGGCAGCTTGGCCGGATACATTGGCGGAGTCGTTGACACGATTCTGATGCGTCTAACGGACGGAATGCTCTCGATTCCTTACTTCTTCCTGGTGCTGATCGTCGTCGCCGTATTCGGGTCAAGCTTCCGCAATCTGATCATCGTGATTGGCTTATCCAGTTGGATGGCGGTCGCCCGCATCATCCGCAGTGAGGTGCTGCGTTACAAACGGTTCGACTTTGTTATGGCCGCAGAATCTATTGGCGCGAGCAGCATACGGGTGCTCTTCCGCCACATCCTGCCACACACCATTCCAGTACTGATTGTTGCAGCGTCACTTGGCGTCGCGGGAGCCATTTTATTGGAGTCGGCATTGTCGTTCCTTGGGCTCGGCATCCGTCCGCCTCAGGCCAGTTGGGGCAATATGCTCAGTAATTCGCAGGCGTATCTTTGGCAGAATCCGCTTCTTCCCCTCTACCCAGGCGCGTTGATTTTCTTCACCGTTCTCTCCTACAACTTCCTTGGAGATGCCCTGCGTGACTCGCTCGACCCGCAGGCGCGGGATTAAGTAGTGTGACGTCGATTCCAGGACCCTCCGAGGGAGCCTCGCCATCCACAATCTCGTGGGTAGGCGCATCGGTGTAAGAATCGACTGAGAGGAGGTCGAACCATGGTTCAGGCACAGACTGCTTCTATCAGTCTCGTCGGCGACCTGATGCTGCGCAATCGGCTTACTGAACTGCGCCGACACGACGAGGCCGGGTTCGAGGCCGCGCTTGCTGCGTTGCAGGAGAGTGACGTGGTCATTGCCAATCTGGAGATGCCGCTCTCGAAGCGCGGGTCGAAGATGCTGAAGCACTCGAACCTGCGCTCCGATCCAGACATCATCGACGACGTTCGGGCGATGGGCATTCATGCCGTCTCGCTGGCCAATAACCACATGATGGACTATGGCGCTGATGCCCTGGCCGATACCCTTGCCGCCTGCGACAGCGCGAGCATCCTGCGCTCTGGAGCGGGAATGAACCTCACCGAGGCACTCAAGCCCGCCTGGTCGGAGACTGCCGGTAAACGGATCGCGATGATCAGCGTCTCGTCAACGCTACCGCTTGGCTCGGAGGCGTACGATGCGATGCCCGGTATCGCGCCGATTCGCGTGAAGTTCTCATTGGAAATCGATACCAACCTGATCAACGAGCAGCCAGGCACGATGCCGATCGTCCATTCCTGGGCGCGTGACGAGGACCAGGAACTGGTCTGCAACCACGTCCGCGATCTGGCGGGACAGGCCGATATAGTAATCGTAGCGATTCACTGGGGAGTTCCGTCCTGGTGGCTCTCGCCCTATCAGGGACTGCTGACGACGTATCAACAGCCGCTCGGTCACGCTTTGATTGACGCCGGAGCCAGCGTCGTCTTCGGTCATCACTCGCATTCACTGCATGGCATCGAGGTCTATAACGGTGCGCCGATCTTTTACAGCGCGGGAAACTTCATTTTCGATCGCCCGCGCAGTTTCATGGAGCCGGAATCCT
This sequence comes from Thermomicrobiales bacterium, assembly GCA_041751795.1. GTDB lineage: Bacteria > Chloroflexota > Chloroflexia > Thermomicrobiales > CFX8 > JBBECJ01. The sequence continues at coordinate 2,539 of JBGSWU010000416.1, read as the reverse complement.
TAATCGCGAAGATCGGATTATCCGCCGACAACGATCTGAGCGTCGACATCGTCCCACTGCTGATCGACGATCGCGGTCTACCGGAACTTGCGACTGGTCCAAGCGCGAACATCGTGCTTGACAAGCTGTCGTCGCTTTCCGAACCGTTCCGGACGCAATTTGAGATTGACGGCGATCGCGCGAGTCTGGTGCTGGAGTAAAGAGGCATCACCCCCGGAAACGTACAGAGAGGAACACGAATATGGTCCTGAAACAAAGCCAAGGTATTGCGAATTGGACCGATCCTGAGTTCGAGCAGCAGGTACTCAACGACGTCTCTCTCGATGTGCCGTGGCGCGCGGTCGAGAAACTCGGCTCGCTCGTTCGGACCTCCGGCTCGCCCGAAGAGCGCGAGGGATTTGAGCACATCATGCGCGAACTGGAGGCGTCTGGGATTCCTTACACGTTGCACGAACCCATCTGCTTCATGTCCATGCCGCTCGGTGCCAATCTACGGATTGATGAGGACGGTGGGAAGTCGTACCGTGCCAAGGCAGCCGTCATGTCGATCTCGACCGATGGGAAAGAATTCTTTGGGGACCTCGTCTACGTCCCGAGTAGCGGGGAACGGGGCGGTGATCTCTTCGGTGGCAGAGTGGACTTCGACCGCACTACCGTTGCCGGGAAGATCGTGATCTCGGAAGGGATGCCCTCTCCGGCCAAGGTGCTCGACGCAATGAACGCCGGCGCAATCGCTGGGATTTTCGTCCACGCCGGTACCTACATCCACGAGAGTCTAACGACCTCTGTCTGGGGTACGCCTGACCTTGACTCGTTTGAGCGTCAGCCGACGATTGCCGTCGTCAGCGTCAATAATCCGGACGGTCAGGAACTGATCGAGGTTGCCAAGCGCGGTGGGAAGGTCGCAATGTCGACAACGTTGCGCAATGATTGGCGACCGATCCCGGTCCTCGTCGCCGAAGTCAGGGGCAGCCAGGCTCCGGAAGAGTTCGTTCTTCTCAATGGCCACCTCGATGGCTGGCACTACGGCGTGGCCGACAACGCCACCGGTTGCGCGGCGATCCTCGAGATCGCACGCGTGTGCCAGTTGCATGCCGGCCAACTCAAGCGCAGCCTCCGTGCTGCCTGGTGGAGTGGACATTCGCACGGACGCTACGCGGGTTCGACTTGGTATGCCGACGAGTTCGCCATCGACATGGCACGCAACTGTGTTGCCCAGATCAATTGCGATTCTCCCGGTGCGCGCTGGGCTGAGACGTACAACCATCTGACCTGCATGAGTGAGGCGGAGCCATTCGTTGAAAAGGTTATCCGCGAGGTGACTGGCATCACTCCCGAGCCGTCGCGTCCACCGCGCGCTGGCGACTACGCCTTTAACAGTATCGGCGTATCCTCGTTCTACATGCTCTCCTCGACGATGACCGAAGCGAAGCGCGCCGAGCAGGGTTTTTATCCTGTCGGCGGTTGCGGTGGCAACATCCAGTGGCACACTGAAGATGACACGATGGAGATCGCCGATCGCGACAACTTGCTGCGTGACATCAAAATGTACGCTGCCTCCGTGCTACGCGCGCTCAGCGCGCCACTGCACCCATTCGACTGGCGCGTTACCGCTGCCGACTTTCGCCGCACGCTGGAGACGTACCAGGAAGCAGCCGGGAGCGCATTCGACTTTGGGCCATCCTTCGAGGCACTGGGACAGTTAGACGCCGCGCTCGACAGCCTCTACGCCAGTACGCCGAGCAGCGATCGCGCGGACGACGCAGCGGTAAAGCGCTTTAACCACGCCCAGCGCCGACTCGCCCGAATTCTGGTGCGGGTTAACTTCAGTCGCATGGCGGAGTTTTGGCACGATCCGGCGATCAACGTTCCGCCGCTACCTGATCTCGCTCCTGCCCTCACCGCGCCAAATCTCGGTGACGATGTCCAAGCACTCGGCATTCTGCGGGCACACCTGAGGCGCGGACAGAATCGCCTGATCTGGGCACTCGAGCAGTCACGCGAAGTGGCTGAACTGGCGTCCTCCTGAAACCGTCGTCGCGGGGGTGATGAGCAATGCACCCCCGTCGATGATCCTCAACAATCATCAATATTGGGAAAGGGACGGATAGATTACGTGCGAAAGCATTCCGCACGTTGATTGAACTGCTGATTGTCTGATCGTTCTGAGAACGTACTGCAATGCAGGCGAAACCTCGCCGCAACCGTAGCGATCAGTATCTCGTCGCCCAAGGCTGCTCCCGGCTTTCACGGAAGTTGAGATGAATGGCCTGCATGCTGTCCTCATCAACTCAACATCGCGTAGTCGCAGTCATTCGGCAACGTGTGCTAATGCCTTCTTTCGTCGAGATCGAGCGCGGCTCGGAAGCCATGACCGGTTAGGGTGTCCGATCCATGATCGGCAAATTGTCGTCAATGGCAAATCGGCTCGACTCACATCAGCGTTTCGTCGATCGCGTATCCTGAGGGGAATGAACGGGTGTCGAGTTAGGGAGGGTAGGTTGCGACTCGAAAGGAAACGCGCGCTCGTCACCGGGGC
>JBGSWU010000415.1:0-7781 GCA_041751795.1 Thermomicrobiales bacterium | reverse complement strand
GGCCTTACCCGCGCCTTTGAGCAGGTAGCCGCTCGCGCCAGCGCTCATGGCCGCGAAGACCGACCCGTCATCATCGAACATCGTCACGACGAGTACGCCGACGTGCGGACTGGCCGCGACGAGGCGGCGCGTGGCTTCGATCCCGTTAACATCCGGCATCTGCAGATTCATCAGGACGACATCGGGCAGAAGTCGTCCGAAGAGTGCCAGCGCCTGGTGGCCATTCTCCGCTTCACCGATGACGTCGATATCCGGCTGCGCTTCCAGCAGGATGCGCATACCGGAGCGGAACTCAACGCTGTCGTCGGCGAGCACGACGCGAATCGGCTCGTTGTCAGTCATGGCTCCGACCATTCGCCAACTTGCCGACATCGTCATGATGCGGACCCCGGACGGCCACGGTCGAGTCGAACTGACGAAGTTCCACACACCATCTGCGATCAAGAGTGAGCCACAGAATGCACCGTCAAACACATTGGGCATCCGTCGCATCATGTTCGAAGTCAAGAACATCGATGACGTCATTACCCGCCTGCGCACCCACGGCGCCGAGCTCGTCGGCGAGGTAGCGCAGTACGAGGACAGCTACCGGCTCTGTTTCGTCCGCGCCCCCGAAGGGTTCGTCGTCGGACTGGCAGAGCAGCTCAGCTAACAGCGGGCGACCTGAGCCTGCCAGGTGTCGCGGTCCACAATCGGCGGCATGGCGGGACGGATGTTTCCGTTCGTCATCGTGATCCTCCTCGCATTGTGTTCGGTCCGGTAACAGTCGACGGAATGGACGGCGCCAACGTGCTCCGATTCACGACAGCCGCTCCAACTGAGCACCCGTCACGAGGATAGTCGAACACGCTTCCCCGGAATCGACACCGCTCGACATCATCACATCTCGCGCGCAATCGACCCGATCGCGAGTGATCCATCTATCAATCGTGTCACGTCGTCGACGCTTGCCAGACGCTCGATCGCTTCGACGGCGCCTCACTCCCAGCGGAAGAACCAGATCGCGGGAATGGCGGCAACGACGGTGATGGCGACGATGATGGCCAGATCGGTCGCAGCCCAGCCGAACCCAAACCAGGCATCCTGGATCGCGATGACGACGTGAGTTAGCGGAAGGATCTCGCCGAAGTCGCGCAGGCCGGATGGGAGAACGGCGCGCGGCGGCGCCGTCCCAGCGATCAGCCACATGCCGAGAAACAAGAGAAGCCCTATACCCTGTGCCGCGCGGCTGGTGCGGACGAGTGTCGCCAGCAACGCGCCGAGCGCACTGAAACAGAAGGTCCCGAGCACGATCGCGACAACGACGCCGAGCGAATCCTGCGGTAGCGTCGTGTCGTAGATCAACCAGGAACTGAGTGTCATGATCATCGCACCGGTGAAGACCATGATGAGCGCGACCGTCAGCTGCGATGCAAGAACCGCCCAGGCTGGGACCGACGAGGCTTCCATCCGGCGCAGGATGCCCTGCTCACGATAGCTGGCCAATTGGCCCGGTATCGTCAGGACACCGACGGCAGCGATGACGACGCCAACCGAGGCGGCCGTGTAGTAGTCGGTCGGCACAACACCGCGCCAGACCAGCATGCCGTTCTCGGTCGCCTGTGCTTCGGACGCATCGCTGCCGAAGACGGCGGCAAGCAACAACATCATCATCAGTGGGAAGACCAGAACGAAGATGACCGCGAACGGTTCGCGGAGAAACAGTCGCAACTCGGACGCAGTCAGGGCCAGGTAGCCACGCATCATACTCACTCCCGGATCGTCTGGCCGGTCAGCGCCAGGAAGGCGTCTTCGACAGTTGGGCGCTCGACGCGCAGGTCATCGGGAACGATACCGCGCGCGACGAGTCCAGCGGCGACGAGCGCCAGGACAGGCCCGGTTCCTTCAACCTCAACGGCAACACCATGACGCGAGACCCGCTCGACCCGCTCGACTGTTTCGAGCCAGCCAAGATCATCGACGTCCGTTGAAAAGCGGACACGGACTGGCAGGTTCAGGTGATTAACAAGCCCCTCGGGCGAATCGAGCGCGATCAACTTGCCACGGTCGATGATCGCGAGCCGGTCGCAGAGGAATTCCGCCTCGTCCATGAAATGCGTCACCAGCACGACAGTTGTTCCTCCCTCGCGAATCTCCCGGACGAGGTCCCAGATCGCTCGTCGTGCCTGGGGATCGAGACCCTGGGTGAGTTCATCGAGGAAGACGAGTCTGGGATCGTTCACGAACGCCAGTGCGATAAAGAGCCGCTGGCGCTGCCCGCCGGACAAATCCGCGAATGCCCGGTTGCGTAGCTCAGTCAGCTGCCAGCGGTCGAGGAGGGCGTCGATATCTACCGGGTGCAGAGCGAATGCGGCGAAGAGTCTGAGTGCCTCTGCCACTCGCATCCGGCCGGGAAGCGCCGACGCCTGGAGTTGCGCGCCGATCTGTGGCCGCAACTGGCTGGTCTCCGTCAGTGGATCGAGGCCGAGTACCCGCATCGTCCCGCGCTCAGGAGTCCGCAGTCCCTGAAGGCACTCGACGGTTGTTGTCTTCCCCGCGCCGTTCGGCCCGAGGATGCCGAAGATCTCCCCGTCCTGAACGCTGAACGACACGTCGTCGACCGCGACGATGTCCCCATAGCGCTTCTGGAGGCCGTCAACAGTAATCACCTCAGACATCGAACGGCTGGCTCCTTTTCAGGATCAAGGCAACGCAGTTGATCCAGTTGCCAATTCACGAATCATCTACGAAGCCTTGCGACCGGGCGCCGGTCATTTACCGAGAATTTCCGCGATCAGCGCCGCAGCCCTGCGCGCCCCGCCTGATTCATGCGTTCGCCAATGACTGGTATCGCTGCCGAGCGCGGCGAGGGCGGCTTCCGCAAGGGACTCCGGTGTCGTCGTGTCGTAATCCATCCGGACTCCGGCATGGTAACAGTCGAGCCGGTGGGCAACGTGAACGACCTGTTCGCAGTGGTCACGCAGTGGGAAATACAGGAATGGACAGCGGTTGACGACGAGTTCCATCGTCGTCCCCAGCCCGCCCTGAACAATCCCGAGGTCTGCGACCGCCAGGTGTTCATACAGGTCATGGATGTATGACCGCACTTCCAGCCCAGGCTGCTCGGGAAATGACGCTGGGTCAATTCGGGGACCGGCGACGACGACGCAGCGCACATCGGGGTGCTCTCGACGGATCAATGGCCAGGCGGCGGTAACTTTGTCGAGCAGATGACTGCCAACTGCTGTTCCGCCAACGGCGACGATGATCAACGGCTGATCCTCATCGTAGCCAAGCCGCTGGCGAACAGCACGTGTGTCGCGGTAGTCAGCCGGGTCGAATGGGACGACGTACCCAACCGCCGTCGTGTGCTGGCGTGCCCATTCACGGATGTCGGGCAGACCCGGACCAAAGGTACCTGGAACGAGGTCCTCGTACTCACCGAAGTAGATCGCGCGATCGCGAATGTATGGGAACCGCTCGATATGTTCAAGCATATCTGCGTTGTAGTCGGCGGTCAGGAACGCTTCACGGGAGCCAGCCGTGTCGTCGATCGGCAGCCAGCCGAGGAAGTCAGTCATGAAGACATATGGCGCCGTCTTCAACTCGGGATTCTCGTGTAGGAAATGGTCGACCTCCCAGGCCTCATCACCGATCCAGAGATCGTAGGGGGTTTCACGAACGGCATCGAGGAAGACCATGAAATTCGCCAGCAGAATCTCATCCATCTCGCGGAAGGCGTAGAAGCAATGGAGCCGGTGTTCACCTGCCGACGCTTCCCAGTGGGTGGATTCGCTGGCCAGTTGGCTACTCAGCGGGTGGATGGTTTCACCAGCACGCTCCAGGACTCCAGTAACCGGCTCCTGGGCAAGCCAGTCGACCTGGAGGTCTGGAACGATCCGGCGCAATTCACGGGCAATCGCCAGATCTCGTTGAACATGGCCGAGGCCGATCGGGCTGGAGACAAACAACACTCGCCGTGGACGGTCCATCGCCCGTTGCCATCGCTTGACCCGAGGCTGAGGGTGCGTGCGGTGTCCAAGCATTGATACGTCACCTTCGATGAACTCGCTGATTGCCAGGTTCGTTCGAACGGGATCACGCGCTATCGGCACATGTCCACTGCCCTCAAAAACGAGAAGCGTGGAATTGGGAATCAGATCGTGTAACGATCGGCTCACGTCCAGCGGAACCGAGGTGTCAGCGCTGCCGTGGATCAGCAACGTCGGGCAGGGAATCTGGCTGTAGGTCGCGACCGGATCATCCTCCAACAGTTCCAGGATTGAGGTCACGAGTGTCTCAGGCGGTGTTCCCATCGCCCAGGTGACAAAATCCTCGATCTGTTTCGTTGAGTGCGGTTCGGGGAAGTCTTCGTGAGCCATGAATTCGTTCACTGCGCGGTAGTTCTGTCGCATATGAACGGCGTTCCAGTCGATCTGATCATCTGGCTCAGGATCGGACAGGAAATACTCACGTCCGGCCTCACGCTCAACTGGGTCGAATCGTGTCGGAAAGGAACTGATGCCGACCAGATGGGTGACGCGCTCAGGATGCTGGATGGCGACGAGACTCATCCAGCGGATGGCCCAGGTGATCCCAACCAGTGCTGCATGCTGGACCCCAACCGCATCCATGACCGCAAGCAGGTCGCTGGCGAAGTGATCGGGCGAGTATCCGCTTGTTGGCCGATCAGACCTACCGCTGCCACGTCCATCCCAGCAGACGACGCGGTAGCCACACTGAACGAACCACGGCACCTGGCCCTTCCAGATGCGCCCGTGGATGTACGAACCGACTGGCGAGAACACGATCGCGCGCTCAGCATCATCGCTTCCGAAGATCTCGTAATGAACGTGGACGCCATCGACCGGGCTGGACGCATGTCCGCTCCGAATCAGTTCAGTTGCTCGCATGACGTACGCTCTGATGTTTCTCCGACGGCAATCGTCGACTGAGAAACTCGTGGATGAGGATGTTCATTCGAACTGGATCGCGCACGAGCGGGCCGTGGCCAGCGCCTTCCAGGACCACCAACTCCCAATCCGGCCTTGCAGCGGCCAGATCGTAGCTGGCCTCGATCGGGCTGCAGCGGTCGTCGTCACCATGCACCAGGAGGACTGGGCACCGGATACGGGCCACTGCCTCAGCAGCCGCGAGTCGTGGCAGGAGGTCGCGGTTCGGGACTGTCGCGATCAGCACCTCAGGCGTCGTTTCACGAGCCCAACCGATTGCATCGTCGATTGGCTTCGTCGAATGTGGCTCAGGAAAAATCTCGGAGAAAAAGAACTCCAGCCAGTCATCCCAGCCTTCAACGAAGTAGTGCGCGTTCCGCTTTTCCCAGCCCACATAGGTGTCACGTCGTTCCTGGAACGCATCGTCCGGCTGCGGTTGCCATGCCGCACACGTCACGCCATTGCCAATCAGGGTCAGGGACTCAACACGGTCTGGCTCAGTCGCAGCCATCAGGATGGCGTAATCGCAACCTCGCGAGAACGCGACAACTGAGGCGCACTCGATACCAAGATGGTTGAGGACACCGATTGCCTGCCGAGCGATGCGTTCGTATTCGTACGCAGCAGGGTCCGTTGTTCTCTCGCCGAGGCCGTTCCCAGCGAAATCAACGGTGATGACGTGAAAGTAACACGCGAGAAAGGGAACCTGCATTTTCCAGATACGACTGTGAACGATTTGCCAGGTGGGCAGCAGCAAGAGTGCCGGTCGGGTTGGATCTCCGAATGTTTCGTATCCAATCCGGAAGCCGTCAAGTTCCAGCAAGTCAGCGTTAGTCGGCTGAATCGCACGCATCGCACCAATCTCCGGTCCTGGTTCACACCACTCTAGCTGACGTCTGATTCAACGACACACCATGATGAAGGATCTCTTGAACGAACGTGTCGACAACGTTCTCCGGCGTTTCGTGAAGGGCCATCGACGCACCGGCTATCGGCTCGTCAAGCATGGCGAGAAGTTTGACGACACGGGAATGGACAAGTGCGTCGGCGCCGGAATGGCGCATGATGACGGTCACGAGTCTGATTGCGCGGTCCCTGTCGCCGATCGCGGCATAGAGGCCGGCCAGTTCGATGAGCGCCAGCAAGACGACTGGTAGCGAGTGAATCTCGACGGCGGTGCGAACAGCAGATGAGAACCGATCACCTGCCAGATCGAACTCGCCGGTTTCGCGCGCGACGACACCCAACTCGATTAACGTCACGGCGATACCCCAAGCATGACGGACATTGCTTCGGATCGACAGCGCTTCCTGTAGCAGGTCCTCCGCCTGGGGATACTCGCCCAACTGGGCAGCGACAATTCCGAGGTTGTGGAGCGCGAAAGCCATCCCACGTTGATCACCAGACTCGCGGAAGATCGCGAGACTCTCCCGTTGCAACCGGGCTGCCTCGGCGACATCGCCACGAGCGAGCATGACGACGCCAAGATCGTTCAGCGAATAGGGTTTCGTCCAATCGTCATCCCCAGCCGACAACACGATACTCTCACGCAGGAACGCTTCTTCACTGGCGTCATCACCTCGTGCATGTGCGAAGGCTGCCCGGAAGTTCAACCCAAGCGCGATGTCATCCGACCGGTCGAGTGGACGGATAATCTCCAGCCCGCGCTCGACCAGCGAATCGCCGTGGTCGTGTTCACCAGTCCGGAGAGAGATCGATCCAAGGAGGATTAGCGACCTGCCGATCGCGAGTGTTCGCTGCGGGGAAACGTCGGCTTCCGGCTCATGCTTCAGGCGGTCAATGCCGCGTTGCAAGATATCCTGCAACTCACGGTTCCTGCCGGTGATCTCATAGAAGAGCCAGAATCCGTGGGCTGCACCAGCAATGGTATCCGCACGAACATGCTCGACCGCTGTCGACCACGACACGCGCAGGTTCTCGATCTCCGCCTCCAGATCGTTCAACGCAGCATCGTGATTGACGCCGCGCAGATCGTTGGTGCGCCGTGCGAGGAGGTCGGTGTAGTAGTTGGAGTGGCGCTCGCTGACCACTGCGGCAATATCGGACTGACCCTCCAGTCGGGTTGTGGCGTACTGTCGCAGCAGTTCATGCAATTCGTAGCGTCCTGCCGCCGTCCGCCGTAGAAGCGACTTACTGGCGAGCGCCGACAACAACGGCAACGAAGCACCAGTGATTCGCTCGGCTGCGTCGCGTCGGAAGCCACCCCGAAAAACCGCAAGGCGAGGGAAAATGCGTTGCTCTTGCTCGGTGAGCAGTTCCCAGGAACGATCGAAGACGGCTTGAACACTGCGATGACGCGCTTCGACATCGCGTCTCATCGTCTCGAGGAAGCCAATATCCCGCTCGACCTCGGCGGCGATCTCCGCGCAGGAAAGGACCGACATCCAACCAGCGGCAATCTCGATTGCCAACGGCATGCCCTCGACCAACTGGCAGAGTTGGGCAATCGCAGCACGTTCGTCGGCGTCCGGAGTGAAGTTCGCTCGCATCTGACGAGCCCGCTGTATAAATAATTGTTCGGCTCCTGAGATGTCCGGATCTGATTCCGTTGCGGACAAATTCAGGCCGCCGACCTCAACCACCCATTCGCCATCCAGGTTCAGGCGCTCACGTGACGTCGCCAGGATCTGAACATCAGGCGCACGGTCGAGGATTTCGCCGACCAGATCGACGCCATCCAGCAGATGTTCGAGGTTATCGAGGACCATCAACAGTTCCTGCTCAGATAACCAGGTCAACAGCGCCTCACGCGTATCGAGGTTGTCGGTCGGCGGCGCGCCGAGAGCCTCAGCAATCGACGATGCGAACAGATCGGAGGACGGCACTCCC
>JBGSWU010000414.1:0-8378 GCA_041751795.1 Thermomicrobiales bacterium | reverse complement strand
AAAACCCCTCCCCTCACAGGGGAGGGGTTGGGGAGGGGGTTATCGTTCATATCAAACTCAGCCACCATGACGCGGTCTGCAACTCCGGCCTGTGTAGCCTTTCGCTGCGTTTCGGCCAGCATTGTTGAGGAAACATCTGTTGCAGTGACATGGACGCCGCGCTGGGCAAGCCAGATGGCGTCTTCGCCGGTACCGCAGCCAAGTTCGAGGACGTGCTGACCGGGCTGGAATGCATTGGCCAGTCGCACCCGGACGATGTCGCGCAGCCATTGGCCGAGCCGCTGGTCCGTGAACGCGGCGTCGTATTCCGTCGCAACGGAATCGAACGGTTGCACCGCAGAAGACAACGGTGGGCTATTGACCACGCTCAACCTCGCCCTGTGTCAGGAGCATCCCGACCCGGCCACGTTGGACGTTTATGGCGGCTTTGGTGAGTGCCAGCACATCGCGCTCTGGGTTCTGGCGCTGCTTATGTAACTTGACCTCGTTGACCATCCAGCGGGTTGCGTGTTGGTAGAACCGACGCGAGTGGCGACCGGCAACCGTGAAGTCGCGGTCCGAGCCTTCGTCCCACGACTTGAGGGCGATGATGCGATCCTCGACATCTTTGAAGTACGGTGTGCCTTTGATCGGGTAGGCGACGGTCGTCAGGAAGACGTCAGGGTTCGATCTCTTGAGGAGATCGACCGACGCTTGCAGGTCTTCCATCTCCTCGCCGTCGTAGCCGAGCATGATGAACATGCCAGCCTCGATGCCGTGGCGCTGGAGTCGGTGGGTTACCTCGATGACGCCCTCGGCGTTCGTCTTGCGCTTCATCGAGTCGAGAATGCGCTGTGAGCCAGATTCGGCACCGACCCAGATCCGGAAGCAGCCAATCTCGGCCAACCCCTTGACGATATCCTCTTTGAGGCGGTCTTCGCGCGAAATCGTCTCGAACGGAATCTTGATGCCGCGCTTCTTCAGTTCCTCAACGTACTGCAGGAACCAGCCGCGATGGATCGTGAAGACATCGTCGGCGTACCAGACCATGTCGGGGTTGTAGGTGTCGATGATCAATTGCAGTTCGTCGGCGACGTTTTCCGGCGAGCGTCGCCGGTGGGTGTAGCCATAGACGGCGTGGCTGCACCACTTGCAGGTATACGGGCAACCACGAGCCGTGATGAGCGAGACCGAGCCCTTTCCGTGGTTGTCTTTCCAGACGCGGACGTATTCGGGGATGTCGATCGCGGCCCGGTCGGGGAATGGCTGGGCAGTCAGGTCGGCGATGTAGGGCCGCTCGGGCGTGCGAACGATCTTGCCGTCGCCGTCGCGGTAGACGATGCCGAGGATGTGCTCCATGTTGTTGGCGCCGTAGCGTGCGAGATGTGGCACGAGTTCTTCGAGCGTCAGTTCGCCTTCGCCGATGACGACGGCAGTGGCTCCGCGATTGATGTATTCCTCGGGGTAGTTGGCCGCGTCCGGCCCACCGACGACGACGAGGCTCCCCGCATCGCCGCAATGCTGGATCATCTTAACGATCCGGGGGCGGGTCATCAGGTTGCTGTAGATGCCGACGACCGGTGGTCGCTCCCGCGCGACGTATTCTGCGAACGCGCTCAGGCTCTTGAAGGTCATGTCGAAGACCGATACGTCGAACCCGCGTGATTTGAGGTGGGATGAGATGTAGAGGATGCCGAGTGGCGGATACGGCTTCATCACCTCCATCTCGTGGGGGTCTTCGTACATGCAGTAGCCGTGTGTCAGCAGGATATCCATCGTGTGTTCCCTCCCGCGTCCAGTCGATCGATCAGGACAATTGCGGCAGCGGCTTGAGTCGTTCGACGAGCGCCTTCTCGACCGGCAGCCGATAGAAATCGTGTGCGCAGCGCCAACGTGCCAGCAGTTGTAGCGGGCGGCGCGGCAGGCGTTCTGGCCCCCAGGCGAAGCGGTTGTAGAACTTAAAGCGCTCGATCAGCTCGTGCTTGTCTTCGGTCACCCACGGGCCGGACGAGCCAATAAAGTCGAACTCGGCCCAGCCGTCGAGCGAGTCAGGGAGTTTGTAGCCCTTGCGGACGACGCCCTCGGTGATCCGCGAGCCGGGATAGGGCTTGAAGTAGAAGACCGGTGTCTCAAAATCCGGACTCATCGCGCGCAGGCGCTTGATCATCGCCAGCGACGCCTGAACACTGGCGTCAGTCTCTTCCGGGAAGCCCACGATGAACGGGAAGATCGCGCCGATGCCGTGCTGGACACACTTCTCGGCTGAAAAGAGGATCTGTTCGATCGTGACATCCTTCGTCATCCAGTCGAGCATCTCCTGTGAGCCGGACTCGACGCCGATCATCACCCGTCGCAGGCCAGAACGGACGCAGAGTTCGTAGACATCGTCGGTCAGGCGGGAGCCCTGATCGGCACGCATCGTCGCCGTCCAGCTGAAGCGCGAGCCGTTACGCGCGAAGCGTTCCGCGATCTCGACGACGCGGTTTGGGTAGGTGAAAAACGTCTCATCCTGAAACGCGAGTTCGCTGAAGTGGTAGCGGTGCCAGAGTTGGTCGGTTTCTTCGGCGATCCGCTCGGGCGATAGCCCAACCCAGCGCCGGTTGTAGACGAACGGGTCGGCACAGAAAGAGCAGCGAAAAAAGCAGCCGGTCGAGGAGATGTAGTCGAGCTGTCGTTCGCCTTTCAGTGCGAAGTACCGCTCGACCGAAATCAGGTCGTAGTTGTGGGCCGGAAACGTGTCCATCGGTTTCATCGGGCGTGGCGGATGCTGGGTGGCGACGCCATCAACGCGTGTGGATGTTCCGCGAATGGCGTCCAGCGATTGTCCATCCGCCAGCGCCTCGACGATCTCAGTGAAGGTAACCTCGCCCTGCGCCTGAACGGTGATATCGACTGATGGCTCGGCCAGCGTGTCGGTCGGGAAGAGCGACGGGTGCCAGCCGCCCCAGACCGTCGTCAGGTTGGGGTAGCGCTCCTTCACGCCACGCGTGATCTGGAGCGCGTCGTGGATCGGCGCGCCGGTCAGGACGGTGACGCCGAGGCAGAGGGCACCGTCGGCCTCGGCCAGGACAGTCGCGAGCGGGTCTGCTTCAAGGCGTCCGTCGATGATGCGCACATCGTATTGCTCCGGATCGAGGCGCGAGCCGAGCGCGACGAGCGCGAGCGGCATCGTGTGGAAGACGGCTTTCGGGTTGTAGAGCACAACCTTGTGGCGGGTCATCGTGGCTGGTCCCCTTCTGGTTGCGCGCTCGGTCTGGCGGCAGCGGTTGGGTCGAGCACGAGCGGAATCGTCGTGATGCCGGTTTGCGGCTGATGTTCCAGCGCGTTGAGTTTTCGACGTTCGATCGGGAGGCTCGCGATCTGGGCGGTCATTGCCGCCGCCTGGCGCAGGTGACGCAGGCGGACGCTGTTTGGCTGACGCAGGGTGCTCGTCAGCAACTCGCGGTTCTTGCGCGCGCGGAACTCCTTGTGGAGTACGCGATGAAGCTGGCGGTAGAAGTCGGTCGTGTACTGTCCTTTGTAGAGCATCGCGAGGTCGTTCGAGTCAAGCCAGTTCTGCTTCACGCCGAGTTGGTCGCGAACCCAATCGTGGAACTTGGTGCCGGGCAGCGGGTAGGAGACAGACATCCCAATGTCGTCCGGGCGGCAATCCCGCACCATCTGAAGCGTCATCTCGATATCCTCGCGGGTTTCGCCGGGATACCCGAACTGGAGGAAGAATCCCACTTCGATCCCGGCGGCATGGAGCCGGTTGGCGGCTTCGTAGATCTGCTCGACGCGGGTGCCCTTTTCCATCGCGTCGAGGATCTTCTGGGAGCCGGATTCAGCGCCGACCCAGACCGTCTTCGCGCCGGCACGTTTCAGCGCATTGACGGCGTCTCCACGTAGCAACAGATCAACACGATTGAGGCACTTGAACGGGACGCGGGCGTCGAGTTCATCGACGAGCGTGGCGAAGCGTTCCAGCCAGCCGGGTTTGAGGCCCATGATGTCGTCAACGAACCAGATATGGTCGGGCTGGAACCGGTCCTTGAGCCATTTGAGTTCCTGAGCGACGTTTTCCGGGGAGCGCGCATTGTAGCGCTGGCCCCAGATCGGTTTCGCGCACCAGTTACAGTGGAACGGGCAGCCGCGAGTCGTGACCATGTTCATCGAGTAGTAGCCGTGATGCTCGCGCCAGATCGCCTGATAGCGTGGGATGTCAACGAGATCCCAGGCTGGGAACGGCAGTGCATCGAGGTCCTTCAGATCGGGTCGGCGAGGCGTATGGTGGACGCCCCGTTCAGGTTCGCGATAGGCGAGGCCAGGAATCTCGGCCAGCGTTTCGGCACCCTTTCCGGTGAGGTGGTCGAGCAATTCCGCCAGAGTCGCATCGCCCTCACCGAAGAGGACGTAGTCGGCTCCGGCCGTGAGGTACGCGTCGGCATGGTCGGAGGCATCCGCCCCGGCGGCGATGATTGTGCAGCCTTGCTCGCGTGCCATCTGGATCATCGCGAACGCAGCTTCGCGCATTCGCAGCAGGCACATCTTCGAGAGGTAGTTGAAGTTGTCTTCGAAGAGTACAGCGAACCGTGGTTTCTCGCGCTGTAGCGCCTGCTGCCACTCCTGTTCGGAATCGGCCAACATCGCGTCGAAAAGAGCGACATCGTAGCCACGTTCGCGGATGTAACTGGCGGCGTAGAGGGTCCCGAGTGGCGGGTAGGGCTGCATCGCCTCCCAGAGTTTCGGGTCGAAGCGCAGAAAATACGACTGGCCGAGAAGCACGTCGCTCACGATACTCCATCCTCCAACCTGCGTCGCCGATCATCGAATGCAGCGAGAATCCGTCCCTCATGGCCCGAAACGTGACCCTTGCACCACTCCGGCGAAAATGACGCTTCATGAACAGGACCCGCGATACGCGATAGCCTGCGGATCTTGCGATCCATTTCCCAGCGTTCGATGCGTCCACCAATCCAACCGCTCAGCGCCCATTCGGCGAGCCTGCGGAGCGGCGTGGCAACTGGCCGAACCGTACGTTCTCGTGGCGGCCCTGCGGCATTCGGCAAGTATTCCGTCACCCAGTCGTTCAGTTGCCGGAACTGCCGGTAGATCGTGTGTCCAGCGATTGGAACCATCTGTGCCACTTCGTGAGCGGCGTACAGGTTCCGCTCGTGAATGACCAGCGAGCGCTCCGCTACCAGGTAGTTGGGACAGACTGTGACGCCGTGAATCGCAGCGTAGCGGACAACACCGATGATAAGCAAGCGGCACAGCCAGAGACGTTCAGATCGGGTGACGATGAAGTAGTCGATGTCAGATGATGGTTGGACGTTGTCCATCGCCAGTTCGCCGGTTACGGCGACCATTCGGACGAACGGAAGACTGGCGATGATGCGACCGTAGCGCAAAGCAGCGCGCCATTGCCACCCCGAATCCTCCTGGCGATCCTGGCGTGTGCCAGCAATGTGCTCTTTACCGGTCAGCATCACGTAGTCATCGCGGGATGTCAGGTGGTCGGACAGCAGGGAAGATAGTGCGACCGCTGCGTCGACCTCCGCACGTGTGGCAGCCACCCCGATGAGATAGCGATGAATCTCATTAGCGCGAAGTGGATAGTCAAAAATATCCGAATACGCGATCGTCGCGACGATGGCCCGATCCAGGGCCGTTGCGGTCGGCGCGATCCGACGGTCAGTACTCGCAATCTGATCTATCTTTTGCATCTGGCGCTCCCGGACGAACGCGTCTCGCTGCTTCCCTGCAAAGAGAGAGCCTGACGCGGGTCTGCCACGCCACTATAACGCGACAATGCGATCACGGCATGCTTGCCGTCACTTCCGACAAAGATGATGTCTTGCGCCCATGAACTAACTACGTAACGATTCGAGTGTGCGGTTTGGACTCGAAATACGCAACCCTTTCGCTGGTTGAATCGGAGTTGTGGGCCGCAGTTGGTATTGGGATTAGGTGTGCCAGTCCCAGTGCCACCTGACGGGAGGGGGTGGCGTGACACTGCGAGTGCTCAGTTACAACATTCAGGAGGGCGGACGGCGACGCTTGCCAGCGATCGCGCGGGTGATTCGCCAGCAACAGCCGGATGTTGTTGCGCTCCTGGAGGCAACCAACCGCTGGGCCGTCGTCGGGCTTGCGCGCTATCTCGGGATGCGACTGGCATTCGGTAAAGCAAACAACGCCTTTCACGTCGCCTGGCTCAGTCGCCTGCCGATCGAGCGTCACGTCAACCACCGATTGCCTGGACTCGCGAAGACGCTGCTCGAAATCGAGGTCGTCTGGTCGGGCCAGCCGCTGCAACTCTTCGCGACGCACCTGGCAGCCGGCGCTGACCGGCTCCATCCCGCGGAAGAGGCCCCGGTCATCATTGATCGGTTACGGTCGGCGGCGCAGGGGCAACA
Organism: Thermomicrobiales bacterium; assembly: GCA_041751795.1. Taxonomy (GTDB): domain Bacteria; phylum Chloroflexota; class Chloroflexia; order Thermomicrobiales; family CFX8; genus JBBECJ01. The sequence goes on along the minus strand of JBGSWU010000414.1, from coordinate 2,004 downwards.
CCTGCTCGTCGGTGATTTCAACGCGCTGCACCCCACCGATGTCGTCGGAACGCCACCGCCCCACTTCACCGGGATGAACGAAGCGATCGATCGTGATCCGCGACAGGCGATCCGCGAGATCCTCGCCGCAAATTATGTCGATTGCTTTCGGGCAGCGCATCCCGATCAGCCGGGATACTCGTTTCCGGCAGCGACGCCGTGGCTGCGGCTCGACTACATCTTTGCCCCGACATCACTGGCGGAGCGGCTGTCGGTGTGCGATCTCATCACCGGCGGGACGGCGCAACGCGCATCGGACCATTTTCCGCTGCTGGCAGAGTTTCGGTGACGAGATCGCGAGGATCCGTTACGAAACAGCGGCGGGCCGCAGGGCATCGTGTACGGCGCGGATGTGCTCGGGGCCAGTCGCGCAGCAGCCACCGATGATCTGGGCGCCGGAGCGAACCCACTCGCAGGCAAAGGCAGCGTAGGCATCTGGCGGGTGCGTTTCCTGGTCGATGGTGTGCCAGTGAGTTTCGCCGTCTTCGTTGAACTCTTGGTTGACCTTGTAACCGATGTTCGCATAAGCCCCGATTGGTCCGGAAAAGGCGTCGCGGAGCTTCGGTAGTGATGCTGATGTCGCGGCAGGATCGCTGCACATCAGGAGGATGGCATCGACGGGATGCCCCTCCAGTGCCTTGCCGAGATCTTCGAACGATTCACCGTACTGCATCGTTCCCTCGGCAGTGACATGGCGAACGCCGAGGAAGACTGGCAACCCTGCCGTCGCGCAGGCATCGACGGCAGCGACACAATCTTCGATCTTCCCGACATACTCAGCTAGGATCAGGTCGACGCCCATCTCCTTGAGGACGCGCACCTGATCGTGGAACTCCGCTGTCAGATCGCCGACGACCGGCGGGGCGATGCCACCCGCGACGTAGGCGTCCGGGTTGACGGCATCGCGCGTGGACACCGCGATCTCGGCGGCGGCGCGGGTGTAGCGCTCCCACTGGTCACCGAGGCCGGCAATATCCAGCCGGGCGGCACTGGTCCAGAAATTGTTGCTGGTGAGGATGTCGGCACCGATATTCAGGTAGTCCTCATGGACGGCGCGAACAACCTCTGGCGCGTCGATGTTGGCCGTCGCCGACCACGGGCCGAGTTTCCCCAGTTTGGCACCTTTCGAGACGTAGACGCCGCGCAACTGCAGTTCGCTGCCGGTCGCCCCGTCGAGGATCAGGACGTCGCCGTTGGCCAGCCGCTCGCGGATATCTGGTCGTGTCATCTGCCCCTCCTGTCGGTTGTCGTACTCACGCACGCATATGATGGGGCGTAGGTTGGGCAATGACAAGCAACAACGAGCAACGAGAAGCAGATTCGGCTCTCCGTTGGTTTTCAAGTCCGCACGAGGTGGTCCGAAGGTGGAGGAAATCTGGTGGCTTCTCTTCGCGATGGGCTACCTCATCGCCATCTCCGATTGCAGGAATCCCCGGCAATCAGGAATCGCGTTCGAGGACGACGACCGGTATCTCCCGAGTTGAGTTGCGCTGGTAATCGGCGAAGGCAGGCATCATCTCCGCTTGTTGCGCGTAGAGTCGTTCGCGTTCTTCGCCTTCGGCGATACGTGCGCGTGCCTCGAACTGGTCGGCGCCGAGTTCAACCGTCACCGTCGGGTTGGCGCGGAGGTTGTGATACCAGTCGGGGTGGGTTGGCGCTCCACCTTTCGAGGCGATGATGACGATGTCATCGTTTTCGGTCGTGTAGACGAGCGGCGATGTGCGTGGTTTGCCGCTCTTCGCGCCAGTCGTCGTCAGCAGCAGGAGAGGTCTACCGGCGAAGATCCCTGTGACCTTGCCGTCGTTGGCGCGATATTCCTCGATGAGTTGCTGATTGAAATCATTTGGGCTTGACATCCAATTTCCCTTTCGAACGATTCATTACCGACTTCTTCCTTCTTCGCAACGAGGCACAGTGCGTGCCTATTCCAGACAGCCGAACGCGGGACCGTATGTTGGCGGTCCC
>JBGSWU010000413.1:0-10904 GCA_041751795.1 Thermomicrobiales bacterium | reverse complement strand
AGGTCGACCCGCTTGGCGGAACGCATTCGACCGTCGGGGTGCTGGCGTCGTCGGTGGCGGTAGCGGCAAAGGTGACGACGGCACCCTTCGGGCTGGTTGCGTTGACCGTGATATTGTCTGGAACCGTCAAGATCGGTGGCTCGGCGTCAACGGTAGTTTCGGCAACGATACCTAGACTCCAGCCGCCATCAATCGAGCTTGAATCACCGGCGCAGTCGTCGATGACATACAGTGACCATGTGCCGTTGGGATCTGTGCCATTGAACGCCGCCAGCATCGTGCTGTACGGTCCAGCCGGAGCCGGATCTGGGAAGACATCCTCGGTTTCGGTGCATTTAGGACCTGCATCTGACGCGTTCGTCGGCTTGAATGTCCCGGATGTCAATGGCGTCGCGGAGTCTGGCAGGCTCGTTTCGGCGTCATCATCCAGCGTGAGTGTCACGTCAAGCGCCACTTCTCCAACGTCGGACATCAGCACAACGGACGCACCCGTCGGGCCGACCAGCAGGATATCCAGATCAGAGGCAGCTGAAGAACTGATCTCGAATAGCGTGACGTCGATGTTCGTAACGGTACCGTCTACGTTAGTGACAACAATCGTCGATGGATATGGTGATGCCTCACCGGTGTCCGGAACAGTGATCGCATCCGAGTTGCTGAAGGTCAAACTACAGGACGCCGTCAGCATTCCAACGATGATCAAAGACACGACAGGCAGGAAGATTCGCCGAGTGACCGCCACGCAGACATCCTTTTGTGTTGACACGCGACCCTCGGACGGGTTTCGTGCATTCAATTGATTGGTGAACAGAGTTTAGCATTCTGGACGAAGTCTGTGTGGAGAACATTGATGCACCTTCGCAGTCAACCGATCCCGATCGACCATGCCCACCTGAGGACTTCAACTGCCCTGGGCATATCCGGGTCTAAGCGGCTGGAAGAAGCAGGCGACGATCTGCGAATCGCGGAGGAACCGAATGGTCGTTGCCATCGCGTTCGGGAGCGGCTGACGACGATGCACACCGATTGGTCGAGCAATACCTTCGTGTTGCTGATGCGACGATCTGATTTAAACGACACTGGAAGGACCGCACCCACTTGTGGGTGCGGTCCTTCCAGTGTCGCTGTGAATTGCCTCGCGTGATCCTAAAGCATCGCGCCGTAGACGAGCCGGACCTGAGCCAGCAACTGGTGGGCGACCGAGGCTGGGATCATCCCCTTCTTCTGATACCCGTCGAGCTGGACGACGAACTTCAGCATCTGGAAGTAGGCCTTCCACGTGTTCCCGTTGGCCTCAGCCTGAATCGCTCGATCGACCGTGGCGACGAGCCCTCGCTCAGCACTCGTGTTGTCGACCAGATCGATCGTCATTGCCCGCAAAGTCTGTAGTAGTTCACTCGTGTTTCCAGCAGGCACGGTCGACTGGCCGTCGCCATTAAGGCCCCAGCAGACGACCGCATTCCCCGTCGTCAGGGCACAGGTGTGATGCCAGCCAGCGCTGACCTGGGTATACGTCGATGCTGCGGCACTGGCGGTCCCGACCGTCAGTGCCATCCCGGTCAGCAGCGGGATGACCAGCAATGCCAATGCCAGCGCAACGTGGAGTACGGGACCGGGTGTCCGGTGTCGTCTCGATCCTGATGCCAGCAGTGAATACTCGCGTCGGTCTGATACCTGTCTGAGCACGCCAAATGGAACGCGTTGACTCGACAACACGCTGACATCCCTTTTCTTCAACACACGATCTGCAAGAAGATCTTGTGCTCGCAATGTTTCAAGAGTTCGAGCATAGCAATGGAGGGATACCTATGTCGATGACAAATCTGCGTAGATGTACATTGGCCGTCCGAATCGGACGATGCCAATCGAACCTGCCCGCGTCTGTGACACGAGCGTCGTGATCGGCTGGGTCGTATCGCCACTGACTCGTGGCTACGCGGCTCGAGCGAATCGACCCCTGGATCGCTGATCTGATGGACACATCCATCGTCAGTAACATCGGTACTGATCCGATGGTCAACGTGGATCGTCGTGAGCGGAAGCTTGCAGCCTCGTCGGGGAATCGACGCCGATCGGGTCGGCGTTGGGATCAGAACGCGGCTGGCAGCGGGACGAGTTGGCCGTGCCGGTCGTACAAATGTGGGATCGTCGCATTCCCGGGGAACGTGATCCGGCCAGCCTCGATCAGTCCGAGCAACACGGTAACGACTGCCGGGTCCCATTGCTTCCCGGCCTTTGTCTCGAACTCCCGCAACACCACGTCACGCGGCAACGCACCGCGGTACGGGCGCGCGCTGGCCATCGCGTCGAACGAGTCGGCCACGGCGATGATCCGTGCTCCGAGTGGGATCGCATCTCCAGCAAGTCGATCAGGATAGCCGGTTCCGTCAAGCGCCTCGTGATGATGCCGGACGTAACTCGTCGCAAGCGTCAACAGTGGGAATCGACTGAGGATATCCGCACCCGTCACCGGATGCTGTTCGAGTGCCTGCCACTCCTCCGGGTCGAGCTTGCCCGGCTTGGAGAGCACCGCCTGATCGACAATCAGCTTTCCGACATCATGGACGCGTGCGGCGCGTTCGATCAGGTCAACCTCGTCAGGCGATAATTCCAGTTCGGTCGCCAACTCACGTGCATACACCGACACCCGGCGCGAGTGGTTCGCGGTATAGGGATCGCGCAGGTCAACAACGTCGGCAAGCGCCTCCAGAGCATCGATCGTCTGCTGGAGCAGCTGAAGATGTTGCGCCATCGAACGGTACAAAACAGCAGCCGGCAGCAAAAAGAGCGGCAGCGTCCAGACGTGAACATCGACCATGACGGCGGCGAGCAGGCCCAGGATGAATTGGGAGGCATCTTCGGCATGGCCAAAGGCAACCGATTGCCTCCAGACATGCCACATCGACAATCGCGTTTGCAGGCTCACCATGCCAGCGACAAGGACGGTATTGCTGAAATAAATAACGCCCATCGCGCTGATCAGCCCGAGGATGTGGCTGGGCGTAACAACGACGAAGCCGTCATACTGCCAATCAACTATGGTCAGAAGGAAAGCGGCAGCGGCGACCTCAAGCGTAATCAGGCTGGCATTGAACACCGTCTGGACGGTCGGCTCGCGCTGAATCAGGTGCGCGATCGAAACGCCAACGAGACATACCAGCATCGCAAGTGCAGGGTCGAAGAGGAGGACGGCAGCAAAGAGTACGCTCGTGCCGAGCGCGACCTTCGTCTTGTGTGCGAAATGGAGCGGACGAACGTAGGCCACCGTCACGAGTGCGACGAATGCAGCCGCAAGGACCAACCGCGAGATCGACGGCGGCGATGACAGGGCGACAGCGATCGTAAGGGCTGACATCGCTGCTATCGCCAGGACCACCAGGTAGGCCTGGGCAGCCCGTCGTAACTCAATCACGCCATAGCTCCGGTCCCAGGATGAGGGACGCCGGTGTAGACACCATGGCGAACCTATGGCTCAGTTCAGACAGCGACACGGGACCCCAGCTACTGGGGTCCCGTCGTGCGTTGGAAGGAAAGACCGGTGCGCCCGCCTGTCCGCCATCTTCAGCTGGTGAATTGATCGCTGTGTCCACGTCCATCTGTCCAGGATCGGCTAGTCAACGACGTCGGATACGCTGACGACGGACAGGGTGAACTTGGTGTTCTTGTGGGTGCCGTAGTGCACCTGCGTCTCATACGTCTGGGTCAGATCGCCGATGTTGACGGTGACCATCACCGGAATCTGCGCGTCCTTGCCGAACGCTTCCTTCAGGTGTTCCTTGCCAAAGTCCTTTTCAATCTGCTTCTTGTTGAACTTGACCTTGACCTCGACCTCGATCGGCGTCTTGCCGTCGAACGGATCTTCATCCTTGAGGTCGCGCCAATCGACTTCCTCACCATGGCCATTGAAGCCTTCATCGAGGAAGAGCACCTGACGTTCCTGGTGCTTTGGCGTCTTGATTTTGACCTTGATTTTGTCGTCGACGTACTTGGCGTACTCATCCGGGACAGCGACCCAGATCTGGACCTCCGTGCCGTCGATCTTGACAATCGGATCCCTAGCGCACCAGACGCGCGAGCCGGCAAAGGCCGGAACGGCAAAGACCGTCAGGGCAAGGAGCCCCAAGGTGAGCGAAACGAACAGGCGGCGCATCGTTCTTCCTTTCCCCACATTGCAGCGGGAAACACAACCGAAGAACGAGGCGGTTTTCGGTGGCGCAGCCATCGTAGCGGAAGGGGATACCACGGGTAGTTTAGCGTCCCAGTCATTCGGGAGCGCAGCCGTCGTGGCGTGTCCGCCGTAGACCTGTCGCTTTGCGGACCCGGCTTTCGCCGGGGGTGCCGTTTCGTGACCAATCCTCGTGGTCGCATTGAATACATAACTCCTGCGACCACTAATACTGTACCCGTCTGACGTGATGTGCCATAGAGTTGAAAGTCCTGACCGACGCCGGGAACCACGTACCCGACGGTGAAGTCATGTTTCCCTGGTGGCAGCATCCGATTGGTGTCCGTGTTCGTGGTACGCCCGTCGTGAAGATTGAAATGCATCTGGAATTTCGACATCCCAAACCTCGTGGCCACGACAGGCCGCCAACGAAATCAAGTGTTTCTCGACGGTTCGACCTCCAGATAGTCTGCGCGTCGTATCCGGGGTCCGTGGCTTGCGTCCTTGCGCCCGTCGCCAGAGCCTTCTGACGATTCCACGACCTGAAAGGTTGAACCTGCGTGAAACTCACCGACGATCTGATTTCGCTCTTGCGCCAGCCAAGCAACTGCTACCTCGTGACGCTGATGCCGGATGGATCGCCACAGGTCACCCAGACCTGGGTCGATACGGATGGTCTACATGTCATCATCAACACCGTCGAGGGCTACGTGAAAATCAGGAACATCGAGCGTGATCCACGCGTCGCCGTCGCGATCGTCGATCCATCCGACCCCTTCCGCTATTTCCAGGTGCGCGGTCGCGTCGTTGCATCCACCACCGACGGCGGGGCCGCGCACATTGAGATGCTGTCGCGAAAGTACACTGGAGAACCATACCCCTGGTACGGCGGGCGCGATCAGGTCCGCGTCATCATCTCTATCGAGGCTGACGCGATCACCAGTATGGGATAATCGCGCAGCGCAGAATCTGGTCCGGACACATCAATCGCAATCGTGATCATCCTCAATCCATCGGCGAGCCTTCGTTGGGTTCGGTCGGCGACCGCCACAACGGTCTCCCACCCAGGCAGGCGCGCCGAACCTGACCGTTCTCTGAATCGAGGAGGCGGACAATGACATCCAGTTCACGGTGGCAGCAGGTTGGCGGAAACGCAGCCGAGATCTACGAGCGACATCTCGTCCCAGGCATGTTCGCCCCCTTGGTGCCGCATCTTCTCGATTCTGCTGGCGTCCAGCCCGGTGAGCGCGTCCTCGATGTCGCCTGCGGAACTGGTGTCGTCGCACGCCTGGCGGCAAGCCGTGTCGGAAAAGACGGACGAGTGACCGGACTCGACATTAACGCCGCCATGCTCGATGTCGCTCGCTCGCATCCGGTTCCGGACGGCGCGCCGATCGAGTGGTTGGAAGCGAACGCGCAAGCCATTCCGTTACCCGACGCATCGTTCGATGTCGTGCTTTGCCAGCACGGGCTACAGCAGTTCCCTGATCGATCCGCCGCGCTGGGCGAAATGCACCGCCTCCTCGCCAGCGGTGGACGGATCGCGATCATCGTCTGGAGCCCCATCGAGAACAGTCCCGGCATGGCCGCGCTCGTGGATGCTCTGGAACGTCACGTTGGGCCCGAGGCGGCCAACAATCGTCGCGCGCCGTTCGCCCTCAGCGACGCCGCCGAACTCCGCTCCCTGATCGTCGCTGCCGGATTCCGGGATGTCGAGGTCCGAACGCTGACCGAAGCCACCCGCTTCCCATCGCCGGATGCACTCGTTGAAGCGCAGTTGGCTGCGACACCCCTCTCAACCCTCGGCGGCATGACAGACGCAGCCCGCCAGGCCGTGATCGAGGATGTCCGCACAGCCCTCCGCGACTACCAGCGCGGCGACGCGTTCTCCATCCCAATGGAGGCACACTTTGCGACCGCTATCTCCTGAACGTTTGCCGCTGGCACCAGCCAGGCAGCGCATCACTCCTGCCCAAAGGCCCCACTAGCCTGGGCAGCAGCCAGTCGATCATCGTCGTAGCCGAGCAGGTCGCGCAGCAACGCTTCGGTATGCTCCCCACGACGTGGAGCGCGTGTCGGCGGGGCAGTGTCAGGCCCGACACGCACCGGTGTTCCGAGCGTCCGCACCGGTCCGAAGCGTGGATGGTCGGCTTCAACAATCAACTCGCGCGCGATCGTGTGCGGATCTTCCAGCGCGTCAGCAACGCTCTTGACCTCGCCACTCGGCACGCCAGCCGCTCGCAACGGCCCCATCCACTCGCTCACCGTCCGCGTCAGCAGAACCTCTTCAAGGATGGCGAGCAGTTCGGCAGCGTTCTTCTGACGATCGGCAAGCCGCCGGAACCGGGCATCCTCCGCCAGTTCCGGACGCCCGATGACTGCAGCCAACCGCTGCCAGAACTTGTCCTTCGGGCAGGCGATCACCAGCCAGCCATCCGCTGCCTCGAACGCCTGAAACGGCACGATCGAAGGGTGCGCCGAGTGATGCGTGCGCGTTGGCATGAACCCACGATTCAAATGCCAGACGCCCGGATACGAGAGCATGCTGATCGCTGTGTCGTAGAGGCTGACATCGCAATCCATGCCGATGCCGTCACGTTGGGCGGCGTGGAGTCCAGCCACGAGCGACAGCGCGGCGACGAAGCCAGCCGAGAAGTCCACGATCGACAGCCCGGACTTCGTCGGTGGTCCATCCGGCTCGCCGGTGATATCCATCCAGCCGGTCAGCGCCTGAATCACATAGTCGTAGCCCGGCTCGCCCCGCCTTGGTCCAGTCATCCCATACCCCGTCAGCGAGCAGCAGACGATGGCAGGATTGAGGTGCTTGAGATCGTCATACATGATCCCAATTCGAGCCGGGACATCGCCCCGCATGTTGGAATAGACAGCGTCGCTGACACGGACGAGTTCTTCAAACACCTGCCGCCCGGACTTGGTCGTCAGATCGAGCGTCAGCGACTTCTTCCCACGATTGAACGTCTCGAAATACAGTGAATCTTCGTCCTCCGCCCAGGGCGGGACATAGCGGGCGACGTCACCGCCGGTCCGTGGGTCTTCGATCTTGATCACCTCGGCGCCCAGATCGGCCAGATGACTGCTGCCGAACGGCCCCGCGCCGAACTGTTCAATGGCAAGAATGCGTACGCCACTCAGCGGTAATGTCACGATTCGCCCCCCTCATCACGCGAGTACGGCCTGCGCCTGGATCACGCCTCGCGCCAGAAAAGGCTGGCACACTTCTATCCACGCCGCAACACACTGGCAATCATCGTTGCTCCGAGAGGCCAGTTCGACGTGCCGAACGCCCGTTTGCTTCACCTGCCGCGACGATTCCAATAGCCGAAGAAACGTGATGCGATGGCCTCACACTCTCCGTCGAAGGGCGTCATAGACACGCCTCCATAGGTGGATTACTGCGGGAGTGACCAGGATGTGCTTCAGCAAAAATCCAACTTTCGGGCCATCGAATCAATGCTGGCAACTGCGTAGGATGTCCTGGGAGGAGTATGCCCACATGATGGGAAGACAGAAACTGGTGAACACGCGCAAGAAGCGAACACAGCTTCGATGAGCAACAGCCCGAGTCGTGGAGAAGGACGGAGCGGCTGATGTTATTCAAGCCGGTCGTGGCGCTGCTGGCGATGCTACTGGTGATCCTCTTCGTCCTCCTGATCTGGCATCTGATCCGACAGGCGACCTCGGCTCTGAGCAATCGGATCGACAAGAGCGTCTACAAGGTCGAATACGATGCCGAAGACCGGCAGCGTCGGCAGGCAGCCCGCATAGACCGTGAACGCGAAGTTGAGCAGATCCTCGCTGCCGACCAGGCCAGAGAAGATGCAGTCTGGGCACAACTCGAGCGCGGTGACGAAGATCGAGATGTCGCTGCTCCCAGAAAGGAACGCTAGTGCCGTCAGGTTCACGCACGATCACCGTTGCGGATTCCGGTGGTCCGGCCGGGAAGCGCATCACGCTCTACATCGCACTTGGCGTCGCAACCCTGATCGGGATCGTCTTCTTCCTCTACTTCATCACGCACATTCGGCGCATCGAGCCGGGCGAGGCTGGTATTCGGATCGACTACGGCAGTTCAACGCTGGGCGAGGATGATGTTGATGCCCTCGACACTGGCTATTACCTGCAAGGCTGGATGGAGCGCATCGTCCAGTTCCCGATATCCCAGCAGTCTCTATCGTTGGTCGGGCCTCGGGAGGGCGACCCGGGTGATGATGCCGTGATCTGTCAGGCACAGGGCGTCCGCGTTGACATCGACAGCACCACAACGTGGCGGATCAATCCGAACGAAGTTGCCGCGCTCTATGTCCTCAGGCCCGGCAAGACGGAAATTGACCGCATCCAGAACGAGATCGTGCGCCGTGACGTTGCGAATGCCATCGCGACCACCTGTTCGGGCTATGCCTACTACGACCTGTCCAACGAGAAGCGGGCCGAGTTCGCCCAGCGTGCTGAGGAGACGCTTCGCACACTGTTGTCCGAAAGCCACCTGATTCTCGATAATCTTGTCATCGGTGAGTTCCATTTCCAGCAGGCGCAGTCCGATGCGATCAACAACATCGCCGCAGCCCAGGCGCGCGCCCAGGAAGCGTCGTTTGCCGAACTGGAAAAGCGCAACCTTGCCGCTGGAGCGATCGCCGAGGCCGAGGGCCAGAAACAGTCCGAAATCCTTCGAGCCGAGGGCGCTGCCCAGGCCGCAGTAATTGAAGCGCAGGGTCAAGCCGACGCAGTTGAGATTGTCCGCCAGCAGGTTGGTCCAGACTATCTTGCGTACCTGCAACTGACGCGCTGGAACGGCGTCCTGCCGCTCTTCACTGGTGACAACGCACCTGTTTTCACCATCCCTCTCCCAACCGAATAGCCAGACTGAGGAGGGCCGGAGCAACATCGATCCTCCTCATGCAGATCGCCTCCTCTTTTGCAGGGAACCTTCCTCACGATCGCTGCCCACACGAGACAACCACAGCTGATGCGATACTGTTCGCTGCTTGTAGCTGGATGATCTGCTACTGTGTGCCACGCTGCCATGCGAACGTGGATTGCTGGCGCGAACCGCCACGAACATGATGACGAAAGTTGAGACGTTGTGGAAACGGTCGAGTTACTCAAGACCCTCTCGGATGCATTCGGCCCATCCGGGTTCGAGGACGACGTCTGCCGGACCCTGCAACGGCTGATCGAGCCGTATGTCGATGAGATGCGGGTTGATGCGCTCGGCAACCTGATCGCGACTCGCCATGGCACCGGCGACACGACGCTGATGATCGACGCCCATATGGACGAGATCGGCTTCATCGTCTCCTTTATCGAGGACGGCGGATTCCTGCGCTTCACTCAGACGAGCGGCTGGGATCCTCGGATCGTCCCCGCTCAGGCCGTCACGATCCAGACCGACCACGACACGATGGTCAAGGGCTACATCGGCATGCCGCCGCCACACATCCTTCGCCCGGAAGACCGCGACAAGCCCTACAAACTCGAAGACCTGTTCATCGACCTCGGCGTCACGAGCAGCGAGGACGTCGCCGCACTCGGCATCCGGATCGGTTCGCCACTTGTGATCGCCTACCCGTTCGAACAACTCAACGAGCAGGTCGTCATGGCACGCGCGATCGACGACCGAGCCGGCTGCGCGGTCATCGTCAAGACGCTCGAAGCGCTGGCTGGTCAGCAACTCGACGCCACCGTCGTCGCCTGCTTTTCCGTTCAGGAGGAGGTCGGCTTGCGCGGCGCAGGAACGGCCGCCTTTCAGATCGAGCCGGATATCGCGCTCGTCCTCGAAACAACCGTTGCCGCCGATGTCCCGGGCATCCCGCCAGCCCGCCAGCCGACCCGCTTCGGGAGCGGCCCCGCCGTCGTCCTGATGGACAACACGATCATCACGAACGGCGGCACCGTCCGGGCAATCACCGAACTCGCCGACGAGCACATGATCCCCTGGCAATACCGGATTCCCTTCGGTGGCGGCACCAACGCTGGTGCCATCCAGCGCAGCCGCGGTGGCGTCCTCACCGGCGTCGTCTCGATTCCGGTGCGCTATTTCCACTCACCCTATGCGCTGATGCGCCTCGACGATTTCCACAACACCGTCCGGCTCGTCACCGAGTTCACCCGCAGTTGCCCCGGTATTGTGGGAAGGTAGCCCCGCCGTATTTCGTCATTGCCCACGGAGGTTATGACCCGTTGTTCGTCGACAGGGGTCGTCCCTCTTGCCATGTGATTCTGAGCCGCAGCGAAGAATCGCTCATTACTCACAGCAGACGGGCGCCGCTTCGCAAACCAGCGTGACGCCGCACCGGCCAATCGATCATCCCCCGGTGGCCCATCCACGTCATACTCCATCCAGCCGCCTCGGCTGCGTCAAGAAAGACAGGTTCCCTCGCCCGTGTCATCCCGAACCGCAGTGAAGGATCTCCCTCCCGTGATCGACCGGTCGGTTGGGCGCGGCAGCAGCGCACTGCGCCACTGGTTGGCGTCTGACTGGTGTAGACGCGGCGAGATCCTTCACTGCGGTTCAGGATGACACGGGCGAGGGGCGATCCATCCCGATACGTTCATTGTTTTGAACTCCTGAGCCGCACATGCGGGCCTCTCCGCGTCCTTAGTCCTCTCAACATATGGCCCTCTTATACCCTTTCCCGACGCTAAACGAAGGCACATTCCTACGAACGTACGCGGTTGCCGCCGCTTGACAGTGTATGTACTATGTGTACGTACACTTAGC
>JBGSWU010000412.1:0-3995 GCA_041751795.1 Thermomicrobiales bacterium | reverse complement strand
TCGAAAGCTCGGCGTCACGCGCGTCATGGATCTATCGGCTACCCCTTTTTTCCTTAGCGGATCCGGCTACGCGGAAGGCACGCTCTTTCCGTGGACCATGAGCGATTTCTCGCTCATGGACGCGATCGAGTGCGGGATCGTCAAGTTGCCGCGAGTTCCGGTGGCCGACAATATCCCGGGCGCCGAGATGCCAATGTTCCGCAACCTCTGGGAACACATCCGAGCAAAGATGCCCAAGAAGGGGCGAGGCAAGGGGCAGCAACTGGATCCGCTCAGCTTGCCACCGCAGCTTCAAACGGCGCTCGAGGCGCTCTACGGACACTACGAAAAAACGTTCGAGCTTTGGCAGAAGGCTGGCATCTCCGTACCGCCATGCTTCATCGTGGTTTGCCAGAACACCGCCATCTCGAAGTTGGTCTACGACTTCATCTCTGGCTTTCAGCGCCAGGACGAAGACGGGTCCACGCAGCTCCAGAATGGTCGCTTGGCGCTGTTCCGAAACTTCGATGACCTCGGCAACCCGCTCGCGCGACCGAACACCCTGCTGATCGATAGCGAACAGCTCGAGTCGGGCGAGGCTCTGGACGACAAGTTCCGAGGCATGTTTGCCGACGAGATCGAACGGTTCCGCCGAGAGATCGTCGAGCGCGGCGGCAGCCTGGCTAACGAACTCCAACAGGGCAAGCTGCTCGACGACGTCACGCTACTCGGAGAGGTAATGTCCACAGTTGGCAAAGCGGGCCAACTTGGCGGCTCGATTCGCTGCGTCGTGTCTGTCTCGATGCTGACCGAGGGCTGGGACGCGAATACCGTTACCCACGTTCTGGGCGTTCGCGCGTTCGGCACCCAACTCCTTTGCGAGCAGGTGATCGGTCGCGCGCTGCGCCGCCAATCCTATGACTTGAACGAGGAGAACCTGTTCAACGTCGAATATGCCGATGTGCTGGGTATTCCGTTCGACTTCACTGCGAAGCCGGTGATCGCACCACCCCAGAATCCGCGCGAGACCATCCACGTCAAGGCCATACGTCCCGAGCGTGATGCCTTGGAGATCACATTTCCACGAGTCGTCGGATATCGCGTTGAACTACCGGAGGACAAACTCACCGCAACGTTCAATGCAGACTCGGTGCTCGAGCTGACGCCCGACCTCGTCGGGGCAACGCAGACCCAGAACTCCGGGATTATCGGTGAAAAGGCCGACCTCAACCTCATCCACACGGGCGATGTTCGCCCATCGCAAGTCCTCTATGAGCTCGTGGCTCACCTCGTCCTGACCAAGTATCGCGACCCGGGAGGTGAGCCAAAACTGTACCTGTTCGGTCAGCTGAAGCGCATCGCTCGCGAGTGGCTCGACAACTACCTCGTATGCAAAGGCGGAACGTTTCCGGCGCAGCTTCGTTACAAGACGCTGGCCGACATGGCATGCGAACGAATTACAGCCGGCATCACACGGGCGTTTGAGGGCCAACGCCCAATCACCGCCGTCCTCGATCCCTACAATCCCGTCGGGTCGACGGCCCACGTCAACTTCAACACCTCCAGGACCGAGCGCTGGAAGACGGATGCCCGTCGCTGTCACCTGAACTGGGTGATCCTCGATAGCGACTGGGAAGCTGAGTTCTGTCGCGTCGCCGAGTCCCACTCGCGCGTGCGAGCCTACGTGAAGAACCACAATCTCGGGTTCGAGGTCCCGTACAGGTATGGCTCCGAGATGCGCAAGTATCGCCCTGACTTCATCGTGCTCATCGACGATGGCCACGGCGATGAGGATCTGCTTCACCTCGTTGTCGAGATCAAGGGCTATCGACGCGAAGACGCGAAGGAGAAGAAGTCCACGATGGAGACCTACTGGGTGCCTGCCGTGAACTACGCGCGTCGATATGGGAGGTGGGCATTCGCTGAGTTCACCGACGTCTATCTGATCGAGACGGATTTCATTGCGAAGGTGGAAGCCAAGTTCAACGAGATGATCGCAGCCGTTACCGCAACGTCGCCGGTCCGAGGGGATAGCTAATGGCAAAGACGCGAGGCAGCGGTTCGAAGAATCAGGGCGAATACAAGACTGTCGCGGCGCTGAAGCACGACGAGGCTCAGCGGAAGAACATTCCGACAGCCGAATACCAATCGGTCATGCAGAAGGCGGAACAGGCGTCGGTGCGAGTCGCTTACGAGCGCCGCAACCGCGATTTGGATCCGCAGCTCGTTTGGCGCGGCAAGGATCAGCAGGACTGGAGCGACCTCGTTGTTCATGCTCCGCCGCTCTACATTCAGGAGAAGGTTCACCCCAAAGCTCTGATCGATGAGCTTCTCCGCGACACCCGCGAGCGCAAACACGACGCAGGACAAGCGCAACAAGCCGATCTCTTCATGGACTTTAACGGCATCCCTAAGGGGGCGGACAAGACAGAGTTCTACCGCCACGACCAGAACTGGTCGAACAGGATGATCCTTGGCGACTCGCTGCAGGTGATGGCGAGTCTGGCCGAGCGCGAGGGACTGCGCGGCCAGGTGCAATGCATCTACCTCGACCCACCTTACGGCATCAGGTTCAACAGCAACTTTCAGTGGAGCACTACGGATAAAGCGGGCACAACGACTGACTCATCGGAAAAGATCAGTAGAGAGCCCGAACAAGTCAAAGCGTTCCGAGATACTTGGCGCGATGGTATCCACAGCTACCTCACCTACCTTCGCGACCGATTCACTGTTGCTCGAGATCTATTATCGGAGTCGGGATCGATCTTCGTGCAGATAGGCGACGAAAACGAGCATCGCATCCGGGTACTACTCGATGAAGTCTTCGGGCCCGATAACTTCTGCTCATGCATTACCTATCGAACTTCGGTCCCCCTTACGTCGGTTGGCCTGCCCGGCATCTGCGATCGCATTCTCTGGTATGCCAAGAAGAAGCCTGCCTACAAGTACCGTGACTTGTTCGAAATGCGGGAGGCTGGGGACAAGAACCGATTCACGAATGTCGAACTGCCAAACGGTACCCGTCGCGGTCTGTCGAAGGCGGAGCAGCTTGACCTAAACCTCATTCCAACGGATGGGCGAGTCTTCAAAGTCGAAAATCTGATTTCGAGCGGATACACCGCAACCTGCACATTCGACTTCTCGTATGAGGGAGTCACCTATCGCGCAAAATCAAAGAAGAGCTGGAAAACGCATTCCGAAGGCATGTCTAAGTTGGCGAGAGCTGGCCGACTCAACAACTCAGGAACCACTCTCGGATATAAACTCTTCTTGCTAGACTACCCCGTTAAGAAACTGCCAAACGCGTGGATGGATACTGCTGGTGAGGCAGACAAGGTCTACGTCGTTCAGACGCACAGCAAAGTGATCCAGCGTTGCCTTCTGATGACCACTGACCCCGGTGACCTCGTGCTCGACCCAACGTGCGGCTCGGGAACCACAGCTTACGTGGCTGAGCAGTGGGGGCGACGATGGATCACCGTTGATACTTCACGAGTGGCATTGGCTCTGGCTCGCGCTCGCATCATGGGTGCACGATATCCGTTCTATCTGTTGGCCGATTCGCGTCAGGGCCAAGTTAAGGAAGCGGAGGTCACGCGGTCAGCGCCCAGTTCGCGCCCAGTGCACGGAAACATTCGGCTGGGTTTCGTCAACGAGCGGGTACCTCACATTACGCTCGGCTCGATCGCGAACAACGCGGAGGTCGACGTCATCTGGGATAAGTACAAAGTCGTGTTGAATCCGCTGCGCGACAAGCTGAACAAGCTAACCAAGCAGGCTTGGCAAGAGTGGGAGATACCGACCGAAGTCGATGCAAAGTGGTCTGACACTACCAAGAATGTGCATTCAGAGTGGTGGAGGTCCCGCGTCGCCAGGCAGCAGGAGATCAACAAATCGATCGAAGCCAAAGCTGAGTTTGAATATCTCTACGACAAGCCTTACGAGGACAAGAAAACTGTTCGCGTGGCAGGCCCCTTTACCGTCGAGAGCCTATCACCACACCGGATGCTTGCTGT
>JBGSWU010000411.1:0-16169 GCA_041751795.1 Thermomicrobiales bacterium | reverse complement strand
GTCGCTGTATTCGAGCAACAGGAATCCGGCCAGGCCCGCTGGTGTCGTGAGTTCGCGTCCGAGTTTCTCGCCCTGCTCGGCGGTCATGTGGCGGTCGGGACGGGACAGCATTCGCGCGTTGAGTGCCTTGGAGCGGGTTCGCTCGTGGGCCGTTGTTCCGTAGGTTTCGAGCGCGTCAGCGCTGATGCCGTCGCTCAGTGCGGTCGCGAGCCATTCCGCTTCCAGCAGCGCGTCGTTGATCCCCCGCGCGACGAGTGGATCCTTCTGGTGGAGCGCGTCACCAACCAGCGTCCAGCCAGGACCATGCGACGTCCGGAAGAAACCACGAACGCCGCCGATGCCACGAACCGGCTCGGCCAGGTGCGCGCCGTCGAGAATGCGTGCGATCCACGGGTGGGCGTGGATGCGGGCCAGATAGTTCGCTTCATGGTCGCGACGGAACTCGCTGAAATCCTCGTCGTAGGCACCGTAGATAACCATCAACAGGCCATCATTGGTCGGAATCGCACCGACCATGTCCGTTTCCGTGTCTGACTCGGTCAGTTCGGCAGGTTTCGGTGGGTTCGCGTTCGCGAAATACCCGTAGTACCAGTACCGTCCGGGTGGAACGATATCGTGCTCGGCAGCATCGACCGATCGAGCGACGAGCGAGCCGCGTCCATCCGCGCCAATCACCAGGTCGGCGGTCACTGGTGTTCCGCCGACCTCAACACCAACGACCCTGCCGTCGCCGATCGTGATATCAGTCGCGGCGGTCCCGTCGAGTGCCGTCACGCCAGGCGTCGTGGATGCCGCGTCCCAGAGGATGCCGTCGAGGTATGTCCGCCGAACGCAGAACATGGAGTCATACCCGTGCAGCGGGATCAGCGGTGTCGCAATCGAATCCTCGCCGTGACACAAGCGGAAGTGTCCCAGTTTGGGCGCGCCCGTTGCCTGAACCCGATCGAGGACGCCGAGCCGGTCCAGTGCGGCCACGCCGTCGGGCCAGATCAGGTGGGTCGAGAGTGTGTCCGATGGCATCTCGTGTCGTTCAAGGAGCAGCACGCGGTAGCCAACTCGCGCCAAATGAATCGCCGACGCGCTCCCAGCGACACGTCCACCAACGATGACGATGTCGTAGTGGGTGCTGAATCGTTCGTCTTGCATGAGGTCGGGTTCCTTTTCCAGTTCGATGGTCTACGGGAGCAGGTGTCGATAGGTTGAGTCAACCTTTATCGCCGGACGACTCCCAGCACACGACGTTGGATGGTCTGCATCTCTTCGATGCGGAAGGCGAGCAACCCGGCGGCATAGATGGCAGCACCGACGCCAGCCGGTACGAGGACGACAATCATCTCCTTCAAGAGTGTTCCAAGTGCGCCGCCGTCTGGCAAACCGGTCGAAAGCAACCACGCCAGTCCGCCAGCGATCGATGCCATCACAACCCCAACGATCGTGCATACTCCGATCGTCCTGATTAGACGGCTATCCACGTTCGCTGCGACTTCGCCTGCTCGTAGCCGTCGTAGCAGCACGATCATGATGATTGTATGGAAGATGAACTGGGCGCTATTCGCGACGACCAATCCTGCCATCTCAAAGCGTCCAACGAGCGGCAGCGCGAACATGAAGTAGACGCCAACAGAGAAAACGCCGACGATCTGTGGCGTCTTTGTATTCTGGCGCGCGAAGTAGGCGAAGATCAGCACTTGGTCGTAGGCGGCGAAGAGTGTGCCAGGCAGATAGAGCAACAGCGCGATCAGGATCTGGGTCGAACCGTCCCGGCCAGTCGCACCATGCTCGAACAGCAGCCGAACGACCGGCCATGACAGGACGGCGAGTCCAAGCGTCGCCGGGATCGCGAGGACGGTGATCATCCGTAGCCCGCGCATCAGCGTTGCCCAGTAGTTGTCAATATCTCCAGCGGCCCAGAAGCGCGAGAGTGCCGGCAACGATGCCAGCGAGATGGCTGCCGCGACAAGACCGAGCACCATCTGGTTTAGCGTCGTTGCGTAGCGCATCGCCCCGAGCGCATGGATGTTATCGACGCCCCAGGCGAGGTTGCGGTCGACGATCAGCGCGACGGTGTTGGCGAAGAGCCCGATGAAGATCGGCACGTAGAGGATGCCGATTCGACGGATTGCCGGGTGGCCGAAGCCGAAGTTCAACTTTGGCATCGCGTCGCGCAATCCTGGCAACTGAATCAGAATCAACAGTAGCGCGCCGATGACGATGCCGAGCGCCATCGAGCGAACGCCGAAGGCTGTCCAGCCGAGCGCAACGGTCGAGACGACAATCGCGACGTTGCGCAACGACAACGACAGCGCAGGACGCGTGAAGCGCTGCATCGCATACAGCGTTGACATCAGGATCGTCGAGAACGCCAGCAGGAGCACGGCTGGCAGAATCCAACGCGTCAGTTCGACCGTCAGCGCGAAGGTTTCTGCCCCACGCGCTTCTTCGCCTCCGCCAAGCGATGTCATCACCCGAACTGCGCCCGGCGCGAAGATCATCAGGAAGGCAACGAACGAACCGACGACGATTCCGGACAGCACGAGCAGCGCGCCGGTGATGCGACGGAGTTCCTCCCGTTTTTCCGGAGCTGTGTACTCGCTGAGGACCGGGATTAGCGCTGCCTGCATCATGCCGCTGATGACGAGGTCGAACAGCATCGTGTGAATGTTGTCGGCGATCGTAAAGGCGGCGATCTCGTTGGTCGTGCCGAAGAATCCGGCGGCGACCTGCTCGCGGACCAGCCCAAGGATGCGCGAGAGGATGTTGCCGATCATCAGCATGACGGCTGCGAAGGCGATCCCCTGACCGATATTCTCCGCCGCTGTGCGCCCAGTCGGTGGTTCTTCGCTGACTGATTCGTCGAGCGATTCGATCGGCTGTCGTGGACGGTGGCTATCGCGAACAACTTGGCCAACGCGCGGACGACTGCGCGGCAGGTGATCGACGCTGGACACGATCGGGAGCGGTGCAGTGTCGCCAGCACGTCCGCTTCGCTCGACGACGTCGAACGCCTGCGTTTCCTGGGCGTCGTAACCGAGTCCGTCGTGATCAGGTCGGCCAGGCTGGCTCACGTCAGTGATTCCCCGGCTCGGATCGAGGCCACGATCGCGCTCGTCGAGCGTCCACGCTCTAATGGAAGGATCACCGTCTCGCCGCCGTACCCGGCGACGATTCGCGCCTCAGGTAGTTCCGCCCTGCCCGGTCCATAGTCGCCACCTTTGACGTAGATGTCGGGTTGCAGTGTGGCGACCGTTCGCTCTGCGGTCGGCTCGTGGAAGATCGTCACGTAATCGACGCAGGCGAGCCCCGCTAGCAGTTCGGCCCGTTCGTCTTCCGGCAGGATTGGTCGGTCCGGTCCTTTACGCGCCGTCGTCACGGCGTCATCGTTCACGCCAACGACGAGAACATCGCCAAGCGCTCGCGCCGCCTGCAGGTAGCGTAGATGCCCGATGTGCAGCAGGTCGAAATGCCCATTGGTGAAGACGACACGATGACGCTTGCCTCGTAGCTCGCTGCCGAGTGCCTCAAGTTGCTGGATCGGTATGACGATGCCCATCTACCTGCCCTGTACGCTGCGTTCGACCGCGGCTCATGATCGTATCAGTTCAGGGACGGATTTCGCCGCCGTCCGGTGTTGCGGAGGCCTGCTAGGCTGGACACACTTCTTGTCGATCCTGAATGTCGGTGGACATGAGGTAGAGCCATAGCTCTCCGTCACCGTGAACCATCTCCGTCGATACCACCGAACGGCACATCACCAATCTCTACATGAAGATCGGCGCGGGCTGCCGTGCCGCCGCGACCTGGGCCGATCAATCTGCGGGTTATCCGTCATGACACCTATCAACAAATACCGAATTGCCAGGGTGAGGCCGACGGTTGTTACCTGTAGCATGGTCATTTCTGATGGACCCTTGGGCACTCGTGGCACGCATTACCGGTCGAACGAAGTCGCCCGTCGGAGCCGCTTCGACGGGCGACTATCGGATATGGGGCGCTCAGCGATGCAATTTACCGATGAGACGACCATCGATTGTCCATACAGTTCGGAACAGACGCTCTGCAGATCGTTTCTCCATCTGATCGCGTTGATCTGCCTCGTGGCGGGATCAGGTGTGGTCTTCCTCAATGGGTCGATCGTGCTGCTGGGAACGGGGAATGGTCCGGATGGGACGAGTGTCTCCGGTCGCCCAATTCATCCATTCATCGTGACAGCCGTGCCGCACCAACCGATCAATCACACGCGGGAAACAGGGATTGAAGATCATTGTGGATCTTATTCGCTACCGCATGGCGCACATTGATCGGACGAATCGAGTGTATCGCCCGTTCAGATCGGCGCAGTCTGAGGGTATTCAGGGGCCAGACGGCACGTCACGCTACCCGATCGTCGGTACTTCAGGTGCTACAGTCTGATCCTGAGGCGGACCTCTGGGGTATGGAATGTTTGGACTTGCGACCATATTCTTAATGGCAGTGAATGTCTTGCTGTCAAGACATTCGGGTAACAATCAGTTCGACCAGTGGATGCGATGATCCCGGCGGCGTGCCTTGGACGCCTGTTGCCGCACGGGGAAGCAAGTGGCGTAACCGGCCGCTGGTATTCCAGGACTCGGCATTGCCATTCATGGCACATGCGCGGGAGTCCCGGCTCACCACCCCTGGTCGGCCCTATGGGAGGCCGACTTTGTTCCATCTGCTGCGCATCGTCGCGATTGCGCTCTTCACGCTTGTGACCGGCACGGCTGGTTACGCTCTCGCCGATTCCAACGGCGGCTTGTCGGGATCCGGCGGCGATGGCGCTGGCGCGATCTCTGGCTACAGCGTCAGTAACGTCTCCTACACGCTGAATTTCCTTGATCCCACGCGAATTGACGCGGTCAGCTTCGATATCGATGCTGATAGCACGCTCCCGTCTGTCAAGGTCAAACTCGTCCGCGATAGTGAGTTCTGGCATGCATGTTCCGTGGCTGTTGGACAGTCGCCGAGCCGCGTAAACTGCCAACTCCAGGCGCCAGTCGCCGTCGCTGCGGTCGATGAGGTACATGTCGTGGCGGCTCAGTAGGGCTTCGCAGGCACGGTTCGACTGTGCCTGCATGACAACATTTCACGATTCCTTGCACCCGCCGGAGTTGGTTCCGGCGGGCAACACCGCGTTCAGATCACCGGTTGACCTGTACTTTCGTATACACGACAGTCTGTTCGTGCTTCACACTTCCGGGTGATACACCCCAGCCACGAATGATCCCATCCTGTTGTTGCACAGCACAGATGACGATAGGCGTCAACTCACAGCGGCGATGCAGACGAGCTGCGACAGGACTCATGACCCTGACGAAGCAAGGATGTGATGCCAACTGCGAGCCGACCCCGGGATTCGGTCATCAGCGCTGTTGATGAATCGGGTTAATGTAATTGTAGTAGGAGAACACACATCATGGCAGTTTCCCGGGTTTTCAATCGCAGGACTGCGGTCCTCGGCCTGCTTCTGGTGATCCTGGCGACGGCAGGCTTCGGCTTCGCAGCCAGCAACACCGTCCAGACCAGCCGGGCCGGTGATGGCCAGGCAACGATCAGTGGCTACAATGTCACGCAGATCGATTACACGCTCGAGACTGATCCCTCAAACATCGATTCGGTGAGCTTCCAACTCGCTGGCGGCGCGACCGCACCTGGCGATGTCAAGGTCAAGCTGGTTCAGACTGGGACAACCTGGTTCAACTGCTCCCAGGGTGGAACCACACTTCCGGCGACGTACACCTGTGATGTCAGCAACACGACCGTTCTCTCTGCCGATGAGTTCCGCGTCGTCGCTGCCCAGTAATCGAATCCGATCGATCCTCGATTTATGGTTGCTGACGCTCCCGGTTGGCCGGGAGCGTCATCCTCGTAACAACAGAAACGATGCCGATGCGTTCCCAGCCGCGCCGCCCACGTTTCAATTCAATAGGACTTGTCACGATCATCCTCGTGCTCGGCTGGATATTCCTGGCTCCGCCACTTGTTGGTGGGCGAACTTCATATGTCATTGTCAATGGCAATAGTATGAATCCTGTCTACGACAAGGGCGATCTCGTTCTCGTTCGACGGCAGACAAATTATCAAATTGGGGACATTGTCACGTATCGCCATCCGGAAATTGGGGCGATCATTCATCGCATCATCGATCAGGATGGAGCACGCTTCATCCTTCAGGGAGATAACAACGACTGGCTCGATTCATACGAGCCGCTTCCGTCTGAGGTTATCGGCGAGGAATGGGTTCATCTGCCGAAGGTCGGCAAGGCGATCACCTGGGTGCGGGGCCCTGGACTGGTGATCTTCATCATCGCGGTGATTGGAGTTGGGGTCGTGTTGCCATCATCAGATCAGCGTCGAGTGGGGCAACGTGTGTCACGCACGCCGCGGGACGGTCAGCGTCCGGCGCGGAGTTATCAGGATGTACGGGAGCGTCGCGAGCGCCAGCAGCCGCAACCGTCGTCACAGGGAGCAGGTTGGTTCGACCAGCGTACGCGCGATGCGCTCGGCTGGATCGGACTGATTGCCGTTGCCTGCCTGATTGCAGGCGGTTTCGCGTTTTCGCGCCCGACTGAGCGTGACGTGACGGTTGATGCCACCTACGACCAGACTGGCCAGTTCCGCTATGGTGCCGCTGCCCCGAGCGGTATCTACGACGCTGCCGAAGTCGCGACCGGCGATCCGATTTTCCGAGAGGTCAGCGATTCGGTCGCCGTCTGGTTCGATTACCAGTTCGAAAGCGAAGTTCCGGCGATCATGTCGGGAACGTGGGACCTCAACGCGATCCTCAGCACTGACAACGGCTGGGCGCGGACGATCCCACTCGTCACCGATCAGTCATTTAACGGGACAGCGTTCAGCGCCGAGGCATCAATCGAGCTCGATACGCTGCGGAAAATCACCGACCGCGTGGCCGAGCAGACAGGTGTTCCACACGACCGATTCAAGCTGACGTTCGTGCCGCTGGTGTCGGCGAGTGGAACCATTGCTGGCGAGGCGTTCGCCGAAGTCTTCGCTCCGGAACTTGCGTTCAACGCTAATCCGATGGAACTGACGTTGGTCTCGAAGGTTGGCGACAAAGATGCATTGAATCCGACGAAAACGGGCATCGTCAATCTGCCAAAGACTGAACCGAACACGATCCCGCTCCTGACGTGGAGTCTGGGAGTTGGGTTCGTCCGCGTCCTGTCGATCGTCGGCCTGGCGTTGGCGTTGGTCGGTGGAATGGCGATTGTGACGATGTCACGGTACGCGGGTCTGGCAGGACGGGCAACCGGCATACCGTCCCGCTACAACGCCATGCTCGTCGACATCAACGATCCGGATCCAGCAATGTCGGGCAACGGGCAGGTGATTGCTGTCCGCTCCTTCGATGATCTGGCACGGTTGGCCGAACGGGAAGGCCAGGTGATCCTGCGACACGCGGCGAACGGTTTCGAGCGGTGTATTGTGCGCTCTGCCGACATCACCTACCAGTATTCGACGGCACCGGGTGTCGCGTCGTGATTCGCCTGACTCGCCGGCGTCTGTTCGTATTCGTGGTCTGTGGGCTGCTGGTCTGGGTATCGTTTGGCGCGTTAGCCGCCGCCAACATCGTCGATCCATCCAGTGCGAGTGACACGACCTATGCGTTCAATCCTGAACCGGTTATTCCTCTCGAATGTAATGGATACATCATGTTGATCGGGACGGAAGGTCCCGACCTCCTCGACGGTGGGAACGGGAAGGACTGCGTCGTCGGCCTCGGTGGTATCGACATCCTCTCGGGAGGAAATGGCACGGACATCCTGCTCGGCGGTCCGGGAGATGACATTCTCTACGGTGGCAACAGCAACGACCATCTGGATGGCGGCCCCGGCATTGACACATGCTATGGAGGCTCGGGTACGGACACATTCGCCAACTGCGAGATCGTCGTTCAGTAGGTCAGTTGTCTGAGTTGAAGCACGAGCGTACGACATACATCGTACGCTCGATTTTCGTGAGCTACCGTTGGCGCATTCTCGGGTCGAGCGCATCGCGCAGTCCGTCGCCGAACAAGTTGAGGGCGAGGACGAGGATGAAGAGGGCGCTACCTGGGAAGACTGCCATCCACCAGGCGATCTGGATGAATTGCTGGCCGTCACGGAGCATGTTGCCCCAGGTCGGTGTTTCCGGTGGGACGCCTGCTCCGAGGAACGAGAGCGACGCCTCGGAAATGATCGCGAACGCGACGACGAACGTGCACTGGACGATCAGCGGCGAGAGCGTGTTCGCGAAGATGTAGCGCCGGAGAATAACGTGATCGCGGACCCCGACAGCCCTCGCCGATTCGACATACGGCTGCTGCTTCGTCACCAGCGTCGTCCCGCGCACGAGCCGGGCGATGCTTGGGATGTAGACGACCGTCAGCGCGATGATGACGTTGATCGTGCTTGGGCCGAGGCTCGCCATGATCGCGATCGCCAGCAGGATACTCGGGAACGACATCAAGCCATCCATGACTCGCATGATCGGCGTGTCGAAGCGTGGGTAGTACCCCGACACAAGTCCGAGGACGGCCCCGATGATCGCCGCCATCAACATGACCGATATCCCGACGATTAGCGAAACGCGAGCGCCGTAGATGACGCGAGCAAATACGTCGCGCCCGCTGCCGTCGGTGCCGAACCAGTAGTCACCGCTTAATTCCTGGAGCCGGATACCAGGATCGAGAAAGGTCGGGTCGTGGCTCGTCAGCAGCGGCGCGGCAATCGCGGAGAAGATGACAATGAGCAGGATTGTCCCGCTGGTCACTGTCATCGGATTCGAGAGCAGCACCCGCATCCAGTAGAACCGCGATGCCGGCGTGATCCTTCCGAGCAGCCCGCGTTGGACGGGGCGTGTTGAGAGCACGTTCGTAACCGGACCCGAGTCAGTCGTTACCATAGCGCACCCGTGGATCGATATAGACGTAGAGCACGTCAACCAGCAGATTTACAAGCACATAGAACGTCGCGATCAGCAGAATCGCTCCCTGGATGACCGGAAAATCGCGTCGAGCGACAGACTGGACGATCAGCCGCCCCATACCGGGGATGGTGAAGACGGTCTCGGTCACAACGGCGCCGCCGAGCAGGCCGCCGAGTGAGTAGCCAATAACGGTGATGGCCGGGATCAGCGCATTGCGCAGCGCATGGCGGACAACCATGATTCGTTGTGGCAGACCCTTTGCCAGCGCCGTCCGAATGTAGTCTTCCTTGAGGACATCGAGCATCGACGAGCGCACCAGTCGAGCCAGCAGCCCGGCTGATGTGAATCCAAGCGCAAAAGCCGGCATGATCATCTGCTTGAAGTGCCTGATCGGATCATCGGTGATCGAAGTGAAGCCACCTGACGGTAGCCACTTGAGTCGGACGGCGAAGAACAGGATCAGCATGATGCCGAGAAAAAAGCTCGGTATTGCCGCGCCACTGATCGAGAGTACCGTCAGGATTCGGTCGATCAGCGAGTTGTGCTTAACAGCTGAGATGACCCCGAACGGGATCGCAATGGCGACCTGGATCATCATTGAGTAAAGCGTCAGCAGCAGCGTCGGCTGGGCGCGGTCACGGAGCGCTTCGCTGACCGGCTGGCTCAGAAAGATCGAGTCACCGAAGTCGAGCCGAATGGCACCGGCGAACCACTCGAAATATTGTTTGTAGAGCGGCTCATTGAGTCCGAGCCTGTCACGCAGTGACTCGATCTGCTCGGCAGTAGCGTCCGGCCCGAGGATGACTGCCGCTGGATCGCCCGGCGTCAGGTGGATCAACACGAAGACGATCGTCCCAACGATCGCGATGACCGGCACGAGCAGGACGAGCCGGCGAAGAATGAACCTCAGCATGGAGTGTCCTTTAGCTTGTCAGCCAACCAATCAGCCAGCCGTGTAGCCTGTTGGGTACAGGCCGACGACTGACTGGCTGACCGGCTGACTGGCTGACTACCTGGCTATCGGCTACTCGTCCAGCCAGACGTTCCAGTATGGGACGCCACGCTGGATCGGGGCGCCATATCCGCCGACGCTTGCCGACCAGACGGCAATCGTGCTCGAGTCGCCCGTCTTGACCGCCGGGACCTGCTCATAGGCGAGTTGTTGAATTTGTTCGTAGAGTTCGAAGCGTGTCTCGAACTCGGTCTCGCTGGCGAGTTGGGCTGCGAGTTCGAGCGCGTCGGGATCGCTCCACCAACCGGGGTAGATATTCATCTGCCCGATGTAGGTGATCTGCGTCGGATCGGGCACGAAGCCGTGACCGGTGACGAAGATGTCCCACTCTTCCTTCTTGGCTCGCCGTTCGAGAACGGTCGCCCAGTCGGTGACCTGTAGGTCAACGACGAAACCGGCCTCTTCCATCTGCTGCTTGGCGATGATGGCGGCACCGTACATGTACGCGTATTCCTGTGTGCACATGAAGCGGACCGGCGTGCCGTCGTATCCCGCATCGGCCAGGTACTTCTTGGCGAGCTCGACATCGTGGATGTTGTAAAGCTCTTCACCGGCCGTTGAGTAGAATGACGTCGGCTTCATCATCAGGCTTGGGTCAAGCTTGACGAAGTCGCCGCCACCGCGCGCGTTCTGGAGGATCGGCAGGTGATCCAGGCAGGCCTGAAACGCTTTGCGGATGTTGATGTCCCCCATCATCGGCTGTTCCCAGTTGAGGAAAAAGACGTCCCACTGACTTGGCGGCAGGATCTCGACCAGCAAACTATCGTTGTCCTTGATTACGTCGTAGTGATCGTTACCAATCGTCATCCCGATATGGTAATCGCCTGCCTGCATGCCCGCGACGCGGGACGCTTCGTCGGGAACAGGGATGAACTCGATTTCATCGACCCACTGGTACTTGTGCCCGGCGTAGCTGCCGTTGGCTCCACCCTCGATCGCGGCGTAGTCCTCGAAACGTTCCATGAGCACGTGAACGTCGGGCTTATGCTCGACGAGCTTGTATGGGCCAGTCCCGATGATCTGATCCGATGTGAGTGGGTCGTCGGTTGCAGTGTCGAGAATCGACTTCGGGTAGACTGCGCAGCCCTGGGTGTTGTTGGACAGCGCGATCAGGATCGTGCCGTAGGGTGTCGTCGTCGTCCAGGTGATGGTGTAGTCGTCGGTTGCCTCGATGCTTTCGGTGGCCTTCATGATGTTCTTGCCGACACCACTGATTCGTCCCCAACGCTCGATCGATGCGAGGGCATCTGCTGATGTCATTTCTTCGCCATTGTGGAACGGAACGCCCTGCCGAAGGGCGATCGTATGGACGGTGCCGTCGTCGCTGACATCGTATGACTCAGCGAGCATCGGCGTCGGCTGGTAATTGGCATCGTAGGCGAACAGCGGCTCGTACATGCAGTAGCCGATTTCGGCAGTGATGCCAGCCGTCGTCTGGTGCTGGTCGAGTGTTGCTGGCTCACCGATCGAAGCGATCCGCAATTGTCCGCCCGCTGATCCCTCGGACCAGATGTCACCCGCTGCTGATGACGATGGAGTTTCAGCTGCTGCAGGCGTTTCAGCTGCTGCAGGCGTTTCGGCTGCGGTTTCCGTTTCGCCAGCTTCCGGCGTTTCTTCGTCGTCCGGGGCTTCAGTTGCCTCTGGCGGTGTTGTTGCGGCGCCAGAAGGTGCGGCCTGGGTTGGCGAATCGCTACTATCGTCGTCGTCGTCGCCACCGCATGCTGTCAGAAGCATCGAAATAGCGGGTGCGCTCAATCCAAGAGCGACCGCGCGCTTCAGCACTGAGCGTCGACTCAGCCCGTACCGGGTAATGTCTTCCATAAGTTGTCGTGTTGTGTTTTTCTCGTCCACCTGACGTTCTCCTCCTCAGGCTCCAAGCCAGTGCGCAAACCTGATGACAGGTTCGCCAGTTACAGGTGTGCTGGATCGCAGCAACGATATTGCCAGCCTGCTGGCCCTCCTTTCCCGGATACTGAAACATCGAGATATTCGTTGCTGGCTTATGTTTGCATGCTGTTCTGGTCAATCTAACATCCCCCGGTCGATTGTCAACAACGCTGTTGACAGGTGCGATGGACGCGGGTAGGTTCGCCCAACGCAGACAACGATTGAGAGATGATGAGGAGTGGACCATGCTGACGATTGACGGCCACCTGGATCTGGCGATGAACGCGCTGCTCTGGAATCGTGATCTGAAGCGGACCGTCGCCGAAACTCGCGAGTTCGAATCCGGGATGACGCAGAAAGGGCGTGCCGCCGGAACAGTCGCCTTCCCCGAGATGCGAGCCGGAAACATCGCCGTAACGCTGTGTACGGTGATCGCTCGCGTCGATCAGCCGGGTGCAGTTCGCAGTGGCTACCGCACACACGAGATCGCCTACGGTCACGCACAGGGCCAACTCGCTTACTACCTTGAACTTCATCGCCAGGGCGTGATCCGAATGCTCGATACCTGGCCGGCACTCGAAGCACATCTCGCGGAATGGCAGGCGAACCCCGACACCACGCCGCTGGGCATGATCCTGACGATGGAGGGCGCTGACCCGATTGTCGAACCGTCGCAGGTTGGCCCGTGGTTCGAGCAGGGGCTTCGTGTCATCAGCTTGGCACACTATGGTCCGAGTGCCTATGCGAAGGGAACCGAGAGCGTCGGCGGCCTGACGCAGATGGGACGCGACCTGTTGCGTGAGATGGACGCACTCGGGATGACGCTGGACGTGACGCACCTGTCGGACGATAGCTTCTGGGAAGCGGTCAATACATTCAAGGGTCCGGTCATCGCGACGCACTCCAACTGTCGCGCGCTGGTTCCAGGCGATCGCCAACTCACCGACGACATGCTGCGTCACCTGATCGAGCGAGACGTTGTCATCGGTGCCGTCATGGATGCCTGGATGCTGGAGCCGAACTGGGTACGTGGTGAAACCACGCCGGAGCGGGTCAGCCTCGAAACCGTCGTCGATCACATCGACTACGTCTGCCAACTGGCCGGGAATGCCCGCCATGCCGCGATTGGCACAGATCTCGACGGCGGGTATGGTACCGAGCAGTGCCCCAACGATCTTGATACGATCGCCGACCTCCAGAAGATCCCGGATATCCTTCGTGGACGGGGATACAGCGAACCCGACATCGAACTGATCATGCATGGCAACTGGAAGAACCACTTCCAACGTGTCTGGGGTGGCTGATCCAGACGCACGGTGAGGTCTACAGGATCACCGCACGATGTTCTGACCTGAACGCAACGGCGCCACCGGAGTTGTCCGGTGGCGCCTTCTCATTGTTATGAGTTCCTTAGCTCACGTTGTATGTCCCGGACATGATGACGGCCCCGTCAGTCCAGGTAGTGTCACCATCGATCAGCGGTTTAAGTTTCTGGTACCACGCATCCTGGGCTGGGTCCGCGGCGTTGGCGTGATACGTTTCCCGGTCACTGAAGATGGCGACGATCGAGATCTGATCGGGATCGTTATCCGACTGGAACCAGTAGGTCGCGACAGCGCCAGCGACCTTCGGGCCACGCTCCCGTTCCCATTCTTCGCCGAGCGCGATAACCTCTTCCAGTTTCCCGCTCTTAACTCTCGCGTGTGCAACCGTTCCGTACATGGACCTGTCCTTCCTGATCGCGATTCCGAAACTCGACAGGGACATCGGTGAGCGACGAATCCCGATTCGTGTTCGGCAGACTACGGGCGTTCATCCGGAACAGGGTATCGGGATCTGATATCAATTTTACTCCGATATGTCGATCATCGCTTGTTCCGTACGTGATGCGGATCGGCTCATCGTTTCATGCCGATTGCCAGCAATATGACATCCACGCTGGGAAGGAGGAGTTTAAGAAACATCGAAGTAACTGTTCAGGCTTGAGGGGAAATCAGTTACAGGCCGAGGCCAGTGTTAGGATACGGTCACGCCGTCCATGTCGATCCGTCGTCGATGCTGATGGAAGGAATCCCCTGATGACAACGACAACCGCTGAGATGGTCCTCGTCGAGACAGACGCTGCCTCACGGATCGCAACGGTAACGCTTAACCGGCCCGAAAAGCGAAACGCACTGTCCCTTGCGTTGATGCGTGAACTGACGACCACATTGCGCGAAATCGGCGCTCGCCGGAACATCGCTGTCGTCATCCTGACGGGGAACGGACCGGCGTTTTCAGCAGGGCACGACCTGTCTGAGATGACGGGACGCGAGATCGATGACTACCGCGAAATCTTCGACGTGTGCTGTGAACTTATGGAAACGGTCCAGGGCATTCCCCAGCCGGTCATCGCAATGATTCGCGGCATCGCGACCGCCGCAGGCTGCCAGCTCGCCGCGACGTGCGACCTTGCCTATTGTGAGGAAGGTTCACGATTCGGGACGCCGGGCGTCAAGATCGGCTTGTTTTGCTCGACACCGATGGTGGCCGTCAGTCGGGTGATCGGCCCGAAACGCGCGATGCAGATGCTATTGACTGGTGTACCGATCGACGCGCGAACTGCTGCCGACTGGGGACTGGTCAACGAAGTCGTTCCGGCGGACGATTTGGAGAAGCGAACGCGCGAAGTTGCCTCACAGATCGCCTCGGCCAGCAGCACGGTC
The DNA here is from genome assembly GCA_041751795.1 of Thermomicrobiales bacterium. Lineage (GTDB taxonomy): Bacteria > Chloroflexota > Chloroflexia > Thermomicrobiales > CFX8 > JBBECJ01. The sequence continues at coordinate 1,622 of JBGSWU010000411.1, read as the reverse complement.
ATCGGCATCGGCAAGGAAGCCTTCTATGCTCAGATCGACCGCGATCAGCGCGCCGCCTATGACTACACCAAGACGGTAATGACGATGAATGCGCTGGCTGCCGACGCCCAGGAAGGGATGAGCGCGTTTATCGAGAAGCGGCAGCCGGTCTGGAACGATCGGTCCTGAATGCAAAATGTCATCCTGAACCGCAGTGAAGGATCTCTCCCCGTCTGAAACACGAGCGCGACGGTTCCGGAATCGACGATGATTGTCGAACCGACTCGATCGTCAAGCTGGGGAGATACTTCACTGCGGTTCAGGATGACTATGGCGGTACAGGATGAATACGGCGGTTCCGGATGACAACGCTTACCGCTGTAACTCTGCCGAGATCTCGTCGCGCGTAGCCTGCTGGTTGCCCCATTTTCGAACGACAACGCCAGCGGCAGCTTGCGCGAGCATGGCGGCCTGAAGGGGATTGGCGCCAGCCAGCCCAGCGGCTGTCATGACGGCGACGACGGTGTCACCCGCTCCCGTAACGTCGAAGATCTCCGAACGGTTGCTGGCTGGGGTCTCATCGTACCCCTCGATACTCGCCAGCGACGCGCCTTCGCCGCCGCGCGTGACGACGAGACAGCGGGTCCCGATCTGACCACGGAGGGCCGCGAGCGCAGATTCTCGGTTGGCTCGATCGTCGAGCAAGTGGCCGATGACGGCTTCGGCTTCAGCCTGATTGCATTTGACGAGGTCGAACCCGGCAAACTTCTCCAGATCACCTTGTGAGTCAACTGTCGTCATCAGCCCGTGCAGCGCCTGTGCTTCACGGACAGCCTGGACCAGTTCCCCAGTGACGACACCGGAGCGGTAATCGGAGATGAGAATCGCGTCCGGGTGGGCAGCCGCGACCGCAGCGGAGAGTGCCTGGGTGACATCGGTCCCGACTGGTTCCCGTTCCTGGCGGTCGATTCGAACGACCTGCTGAGGAAACAGGAAAAAGCCTTCTGCAACGACGCGCGTCTTCGTCGTTGTTGGTCGGGTTGAATCGATCAGAACGCCGACAGGATCGATTCCGGCTTCGGCCAGCAGGCCAACGACGATCTGCCCCGCCCGGTCATTACCGATGACGCCTGCGACGGTCACCTCGTAGCCGAGGGCCGCCAGTTGCAGGGCAGGGGCAGCGCCGCCACCGAGCCGGTCTTCCTGTCGCTCCTCGTCGAGCACCATGATCGGCGCTTCACGGGAGATGCGACTTGGGCTGCCGAAGATGTAGCGGTCGAGGTAGAGATCGGCGACGACCAGGATTCGCTTTTCCCCGAGCCGTTCCAGCACTTCGATCAATGCGGCGTTCATCTCCATCTCGTCCATACCTACCGAAACCGGATGTAGTTGATGACGAATGGAATCGCCATGAACAGCACGTCCGGGATCAATTCGATCTGGAAGCGAGCGGCGACGAACGGATCGGTCGTATTGTTGAGGAGCATGTCCATCGTCAGGAATGGATCGTCCCAGGCGATGACGACACGGGCCAGCGCGATCCCGAGGAAGACGCAGGACATCGCGACGACCATCAGTTCAGTTCCTCGTTTGTATTTCGTTGCCCACGAGATAGACTCGGAAACACCAAAGCCGAGGATCAG
>JBGSWU010000410.1:0-2480 GCA_041751795.1 Thermomicrobiales bacterium | reverse complement strand
ACGGTGACGCCAACCGGAGAACGAGCGGGCACCGACCCAGTGCCGGTAACTGGTAAGTAAACTCCGGTTCCGGCATGGCTACGTCGATTGTGTGCCCCGCCCTGTGGTGCTCAATCGATGTAGCGCGTCAATTCCTCCAGCGGCTTGCGATCGATTCGCGCCAGGATCGCGTCGGCGTCGGTGCTGCGTGGAACGGGTTCGGCAGGATAGCCAAGCGACAGGATCGTCAACACGTCTGCATCCTCGGACACGCCGAGCAGTGCCTTGCACTCATCCTTCTTGACCGGCGTGTTCGGACATGTCCCAACCCCCTGCGACCAGGCCGCCAGCATCAGGTTCTGCGCCATCCGTCCACCGTCCCAGGCCGACTGACCCGTCAGCACGACGGCCAACGCCGCTGCGCAACCACGGACATTGTCCGGTGCCGCTACCGTTTCCGACAGTGTCGCCAGCGTCGCACGATTGCGAACGACGACCATCTCCCAGCGTTGCCGGTTTCGTGCGCTGCCGGTCGCTCGACCGGCCTGGAGAATCCGCGTCAGGATCTCATCGGGAATCGCCTCGTCTGCGTACTTACGCACGTCACGTTTGCTGATGATGCTCAGATATGCGTCCATTCGTACCGCTCGTCCCTCCTGCGTTCGTTCGGCAATCTGTCAAGAAGAATAGCGCGATTTACCCCCTCGATCGACACCGAACGGTTCCCCACGCCTGCGATAATCCACCAGACGTTCCCGCGTGTCGGACAGGAACAGGAAATGGAGATACCGGTGACGAGAACCGTCGAACTGGCCGAGGTGACCCTGCCTGAGTTCGGGCTACCGGTGGTCGAGCCACAGATTCCCGCGGCAACCTACGAAACCCGCATCAGGCAGGCACGCCAGCGTGCCGCCAACGCTGGCTACGACGCACTCGTCATCTACGGCGACCGGGAACACTTCGCGAATCTGGCCTACCTGACCGGCTACGACCCACGCTTTGAAGAAGCGCTCCTGATTCTTGTTCCCGATCGAACGCCATCTCTCTTCGTTGGCAACGAGGGCCTGACCTATTCCACGGTCTCTCCCGTTAACCTCCAGCGCGTGCTCTACCAGACCTTCTCACTCCCAGGCCAGCCACGCGACAGCAGCGAGCCACTTGCCAGTCTGCTGGCCGACGCTGGGCTCGGTGGTTCCGGCCAGATCGTCGGTGTCGCTGGTTGGAAATACTTCGAGCCAGTCGAGGCAGACGATCCTGAATACTGGATCGACGCGCCCGCGTTCATCGTCGACCGCATCCGCTCGCTCGGCTGTGAGGTTCGCAATGCCAACCGGCTGCTGATGGACCCAGCCGACGGCCTCCGGGCAATCAACGATGTCGATCAACTGGCCCGTTTCGAGTTCGCGACAACCTACTCATCGCAGTTCGTCCGCAACGCCATCTGGAACGTCAAACCTGGGTTGAGCGAACTCGAAACCGTCCCGAACATGCGCCTCAACGGCCTACCCTTTTCCGATCACCCGATCCTCGTCGCCGGACAGGAACGAACCGCCATGTTCATTCCGTCGCCCTCTGCCTATGTCCTCCAGGAAGGCGATCCGATCTTCGCCGCAGTCGGTGTCTGGGGCGGAAACACCGCTCGCGCCGGGTTCCTCGTCCGAGATAAAGGTGGACTGGCACCAGCCATCCACGATTATGTCGATAAACTTGTCGTCCCCTACTACCGCGCTATCGTCGAGTGGTACGAAACCGTCGGCATCGGCGTTACGGGAGGAGAACTCTGGAAGATCGTCAACCGGCACCTGGGTGATCCGTTCTTTGGAGTCGGCCTCAATCCCGGCCACCTGATCCACCTCGACGAATGGCTCTCGTCACCGATCTTCGAGGACAGCACGATCCCGCTCCAATCCGGGATGGCGATCCAGGTCGATGTCATCCCGATGACCCACACTGACTACTACTCAACCAACATCGAGGACGGCATCGCTCTCGCCGACGACGCCACCCGCGTCGAGTTCGCCGCACGCTACCCCGAAGCCTGGTCGCGAATTGAAGCCCGTCGCACCTTCATGCGCGACACTCTCGGCATCCGGCTCAAGCCGGAGGTACTGCCCTTCTCGAACATTCCCGCCTACTTGCCACCCTACTGGCTCTCACCAGGGAAAGCGATGCGGGCCGTCTGATACCCGACGGACCCGCATTCCCGATCTCCCGTCATCCACCGGCCTGAGGGCGCCCGGCACTGAATGACCTTCTCCCACGTTCCCCGAACAGACACGCAACTGTGAGGGGAATCCAACGTTACAGTTCATCTGATCGCCACCGCGAACACGTCTGACAGGGAGCCGCTCCCTTGCCCGTGTCATCCTGAGTAGTTGACCACAGTGAATGTGCCATGGTGTCACCGATCGGTTAGGATGGCGGTACTCAGGAAGGGAGTGTGCCATGACGATTGCCCATCGTGTCCGCTTGACCGAGGCGGAGCGGACGACCCTGATCGG
>JBGSWU010000409.1:0-16392 GCA_041751795.1 Thermomicrobiales bacterium | reverse complement strand
GCACGAATCGGCACCTGAACCGGCCCACTCCAGTAACCCCGAATCCCGAATCCCGAATCCCGGCTCCCGCCCCCCCTCTCCAGTGCTATACTGCGGCTCGAAACAGCGAACGAGGTTTGCCCGGTAGTTGCCGCGCAACCGTGAGCGATAAATTGGGCCATCGACGTTCATTTCCCAGAAAGGCGATCACTGGATGACGTATGTGATCAGCGAACCATGCATCGGCGTCAAGGATGCCTCGTGTGTCGAGGTTTGCCCTGTCGACTGCATCCACTCCGACGATAGCTCGGAGCAGTACTTCATCGATCCGGACGAGTGCATCGACTGCGGCGTCTGCGCTGAGGTGTGCCCGGTCGAGGCGATCTTCTTTGAAGATGATCTGCCGGAACAGTGGTCGAAGTTCCTGCTGACAAATCGACAGTATTTCGAGAACCGCTAGTCCACCATCGACATACATATGGAGATGCCCTCGCCGCATGACGGTCGAGGGCATCTCCATAAGTTCAATTCGTCCGATGCGTCCGCTACGGCGATCGAGGCGTTGCCGAATCGTCGGTTGGTGCCGGACCTTCTGGTATCCGTAAGGTAAAGACGGTGTCGTTCGCCAGGACATAGGCGATGCTGATTTTCTCGTCGATCACCAGATCCTCAGCACCGACGATCGAAGATTGCGCGTTCCCGGTCGTCAACTGCTGGACAACCTTCCCCTCGCGGGTCATCCGCAGGATGCGCCCATCGGTCGCGCTCAACACGTAGAGGAACTCGCTCTCCTCCGACGTGTAGATCGCGCTCGTCTCCGTCAGCGGCGGGACAACTTTCGGCGAGATCGTCGCTTCGAGGCGTGACCGGAAGAAGTTGAGAATGTTCCCGTTTCGCAGTAACACCCAGACATCACCGTCAACCGCCATGTCAGCCGCCGACTTCAGATCGTCGCTGGCAAGGCCACCTGTCCAGTCCTCGGGATTGTTCTCGTAGAGCCCAGCCTGAAACTTCAGGATCTGGCCGCTGCCTCGTGCCAGCAGATACAGGTTGAAGTCGAACGTCGCACCGGCCGCGACATCGGTGAAGCCTGCGTTATCGAACGTCCCAAGTCGCTCGACGTTCCAGCCGCCGGTCGTCGGATCGAAGATGTATGCCCGGCGCGCGTCCAGAACCATCAGCCGGTTCTCACGCCAGGCCGCTGCCCGAAGCGTTTCAACAGGCTCCCCGTCAACCACATCACCCGGTTGGAGCAACAGCACGAGTGCCAAACCAGCGACGTCGATCTGGTAGATCGCGTCCGACAGCAAATAGACTCGCCCCTCACCGGCGATGAGTCGTGATGTCACGCCCTCCGACGCAGCCGGGACAGAGCCAACCGCCTGAACGTTGGTCACCCGTTCCATCCCACTCAGGCGATTCAGTTGCTCATCGATAGCCGCGCGCTCGGCGATCAATCGTGGATCGTTTGCTCCATCTTCAGCGAGTGTCGCGACCTTATCCAATTGGGAGCGCGCCTCATTCAGCATCGTCCAAGACGTCATCAGATCATCGGCAACGATCGCGTTTCGTCGTTGCTGGCTCACCTGCTCCAGCCCGGTCGCGAACGACTGATCTTCGAGAGTCGCTTCCTCCGCCGATCGTGAGAACCAGAAGACCACGCCACCTGCGACCACGACGAGCGCGCAGAACACAAGCACATAGCGACTGATCTCAACTCGAGGAAAGCGACTGCGCAGACGCTGCATACGCGGTGGACGATACGACACATCCCACCGCTGCAGTCGGGGTAAACCAAGCAGGCCGTCATCGACCGGCCCATGCAGGGGCCGGTCACGTCTGGTCACGCCCCAGACACCAACGACTGCCGCCGTGAGGCTGAGGACGAGCCCCGCCAGCAGTTCGAACAAGCTCTATTCCTCTCAGCGCCTGCGATCCGACCCGATGGTGTCGCCGATCGATAATTCGGTCGGGCAGGCTGATCTGGTTTCAATCATCAGTGGTCTGTGCCAGGTGAGTTCGCTCACGCAACGCACGACCAATTTCCTGCTGTCCGGCCATAAGGTCGTCATCGGGACATGCCGACAGCAGCTGCTGATTCCCAGGTGTGTCCGTCGCTCAGCCACGACGGTGGTGTGTCATGCCAGTACGGGAGATGATCAGAACGGTTGCGAATTCCCCCTTCGTTCCCGTTTCGCGCGCATAGCGTGGCCATACCGAGAATATCCCGGCGTTGGACCGAGCCAGTCAAGCGTGCTTCGTTGAACACTATCAGTCTGCACCTTCGGTGCATCTGGGTCAAGGGGTGACGGGTACTAATTTCAGGTTTTCCATGAAATCCTGTACCTCAGCGGGCGTGACGGTGCCTTCTGGTCACATCTCGGTGCGCCGAGCGTCGATCAGATGTGGCAGATGGGAGTGTCTGATGAGCGCGCAGGGTCAGTCAAACAAGGACGATGCCTGCTTCCCCGCTCACAACGCCATGCCGATCGCAGCAGTCCGAAACGGTGTCGATCAGATCGTCGACGCCAGCGGCGTCGCGAATTTCGTCTTCGAGGGGCTTCAACCGTGCTGCGATCGAGGAAGAAATGACCGCCATCAGGTCCCCGCCTTCCGCGCGGGAGTAGTAGACCTGAGGCTCGGTCTGGTCACGCAATCCCAACGGGTTCGGAAGATCGTAGGTCCGAGATGGCTGAAACGATGGCAACCAGGATCGCAACGTCGGAAAGGCGAAGAGTCGGCCGTCCTGCCTGATCAGCGCCTGACCCGGCGGCACCTGAGCGATAAACAGATCGTCGTCACATCGCACAACGCAGGTCAGGCCAAGAAAGATCTTCCTCCGCCCCGCGTTCGCCCGGTTCTGGCCGAGCAGCCAGCGATTCATACCACCAAACGCCGCGTGCAACGCTTCGATCACTTCATCTGGATCGCGGCCATCCATCGCCTCGCGCAGTTCCTCGATAATGGCCCTTGCCGCATCAGCGTCCCCTGCCGCCCGCTCGACTGGATCAGCCAGCGCGAGCAACAGCCGCGCCCGTCCGCTCACGGGTAGCTCGTCGTCAGCGACGTACAGGAAGGGCGAGTCGTCACGCTCCTGTCCTCGATCGACACAGAACGCCCCCCGCTCACCAGCGACCGTCGCGATTCGCAGCACGCTAACTCCCCTCGCCAACGAGACGGACAGCCTCTCATTCAACCGTTCCAAAGCGTAACAGCCCAGTGTACGTACGTCTAGTACGTACACTGGGCTGTTTTGAGAAAGATGAGCCGCTTAGCGACAGCGATCCTGGCTGATCGGACAAATTTGCTTAATGAATTTCGAGATTATCCGGCTATCGTCGTGACAGGCTTCATACGGTTTCATGGTGAACACAGCATGATATTGGCCCGACTGCCGCGCGTAGGGGCGATGGCCGCAGCCTTCCCGAAACCAGTGCGGTTTAACAAAGGCGACGTTGCGACGATCGCCCCTACGCGGGAGCCTGGCAATTTCAACGTGAAACTGTATAGGACCTGTCCGCGGCCCACTGGCCGACAATGCGACGTAGGCACGGCCATCAAACAGGGAGCATCGTGAATAGCACCGTCCTAATGCAACGGCGGGTACTGCCGTGGTCGTGACGGCTCTTCACTCAGCGGCATGTCGGTCGATTGAGCGTCAAGACTTTCATACACCGACGACGGCGGCGCGAGAATTCCGATCAGCGTCCGAGCCCGTTCTGCCAGTGCGTAGTCATTCAGCGTTGCAGCGGCATCTCGCGCCCGCAGCAGGTGTGTCCGTGCTTCATCGTCACGCTCTTCATCAACGAGCAGCGCGCCGAGGTTGAAGTGCGTCGCGGCGATCGTCCGCGCGTCGCCAGCCCGGTTGGCGGCATCCAGCGCGTCGTAGTAGTGCTCGATCGCCAGATCCAGTTGCCCGGTCGTATCGTAGATGACGGCCAACCCCTGGTATGCACGCGCACACAGTCGAGGATCGCCAATGCTCTCGCCGAGCGACAATGCCTTTCGGTAACGCTCCTCGGCCTCTTGTATCCGCCCCGCTCCGCCAAGCAGCCGAGCCGCCTGACCGTGGAACATGCAGGCGCGACCTTCGTCGCCAGAGGCCAGTGCTTCGGCAACCGCCTCGTCGAGGTAACGCAGCGCACTTTCGAGATCGCCCAACTCGGTTGCCAGCCTGGCCAGCAACGGGAGATAACGCAGCGCATCACCCGTTCGGCCAGCGGCGCGTGATGCCGCCGTTGCCGATACGAACGCTTCTTCAGCGTCCTGAATCCGGCGGTCGACGAGGGCCACCTGGCCATTGAGGCTGTAGACAGCCGATCGCAGGACGTTGTCACGGGAACCGCGCGCCAACTCCTCTGCCCGAAGCGCCAGTTCGCTCGCGTTGCTCGTTTCACCCGTACGCAGCATCACTTCGGCGACAGTGATGATCCAGCGCGCTTCCTCGGTCGGATCGTCCAGCGCCCTGCTACTCGCCAGCGCCGTCTGCAGCGCATCCAGCGCCTCGCGTTCGCGCCCCTGATCAGCCAGCGCCTTGCCGAGTAACCCGTGTACCTGCATCAAAAGTTCAGTATCGTCTGAGTACAGGACCATATCGCGCGCTTCGGTCAACACCGGAATCGCCGCAGAAGGCCGATCCTGTTCCAGGTGGATTTCGCCGATCGCCAGCAGTCCGCGCGCAACTTCGCCACGGTTCCCCAGCCCGCGCTGGAGGCCAACTGCGTCCTCGAAGTGCTGCAACGACAACTCGTCTCGTCCAAGCCGCCGTTCGAGCTGGGCCAGCATCAACAAGCTACGCGCTTCCATGGCCATGTCGCCGAGTGTTCGCGACCGGCTCAGCGCGACGGTCAGCCGCTCCAGCGCTTCGTCAGGCATATTGAGTTCGCGCATCAACGCACCGGTGCGAAACGCGATTTCTGCCTGCAGCGCGATGTCGACGGTCCGGTCTGCCGATTCGCCTGCCTGCCGAAGCAACTGAAGCGATGCGTGCAAATCACCTCGCTCGCGGAGAATGCCCACCTGTCGCAGCAGCGCGTCTACCGCGCCAGTGTGGAATCCGATCCGGCGTGCGGACTTGGCTGCCCGGTGATACAGATCATGAGCAGTTGCAATGTCGCCGTCTGCCAGCGAAATATCGGCCAGCAGAATCGCCGTTTCAATCTCGTCACCGGTATCGCTTTCCTCGCGACCAGCTTCGAGTTGTTGCAACAAGAGGTCGCGCGCATCCTCAGTCTCGCCCCGTTCGAACGCCATCCGCGCCAGCCGGTTCAGCGCTCGCCGCTGTCCCGAGACATACGAGATGCGCTTGGCGACATGCAGCGCCTCACGGAAGTTGTACTCCCGCTCTTCCTCATCCCGTTCGTCCTCGAGAAGTTCGGCAATTCGCAGATACAAATCGACGAGGACTTTTTCGAACCCCTTCGCGCGCGCTGTGGCAGCGTTGAGCCGTGCCAGAATCAACGCAAACTGCAGGTTCCCGCGAGCTTCGCTTTCGACTTGCTGATCGAGATCAATCAGGTCGCCATCGGCCAACCGGCCGTTGACGCTGTGGGATTCGGCGGCGTCCAGGGCACGCTCGTACGAAATCCGGCCGGTCGCTACATCGACTGCCAGACGATAGATCGGGTTGGCTTCGGTGCCCTGATAGCGTCGAAGCCAGCGGCTGAACTGTTCCAGCATCCGCTGCGTGTCCCCCCAACCCCGTACCCAAACATCAACCTACCGCTACCCACCACGGTGCGGACGACGGAGTATGCCTGTTTCTACCAACTCTCGTCGTCGGTCAACGCCCGTCGCATCGTATCGCGCGTCACATTGCCGCCACTGACGACAAGGCCGACACGCTTTCCTCGCAACTCAGGAGCCAGCTTTCTCGCCAACGCCAGGGACGCCGCACCGGCGCCCTCGGCGACGACCCGTGCCTGTTCCATCAGCATCAGCATGGCCTGGCGCATTTCTTCGTCGGTCACCGTCTGAACGTCGTCAACAAGCTCCTGCATCATCGCAAAGGGCAACTCGAAGGCAACCCGGGTCGCGAGCCCCTCAGCCCAGGTGCTACCACCCTCAAGCGACAGGATCTGCTTTTCGTGGTACGAACGATAGACGACCGGCATTCCGGCTGACTGAACCGCGATCACCCGCGTCTGCGGCCTCATTGTCTTGAACACCAGCGCCGTACCACACACGCCCGAACCGCCACCGACCGGAACGATCACGACATCCAGATCGGGGGCCGCTTCAATCAGTTCCAACGCATAGGTGCCGACGCCCGCGATCAGATGTGGCTCGTTGGCCGAGTGGATAAACCGCATGTTCTCGCGCTCGGCGTAGTGCCCAGCCTCGATCCGGCATTCATCGAAGTCCCGGCCATATTCGATGACCTCCGCCCCCAGCGCCTTGGTTGCCGCAAGCTTGACCGGGTTCGGATGCTCGGGCATGAAGATCACGGCTCGAACGTCAAACTGACGTGCTGCGTAGGCGATCGACTGCGCGTGGTTTCCAGTCGATGCACTGACGACGCCCCGCTCGCGCGACACTGCGTCGAGCTGGCTCATCAGGTAAATGCCGCCACGGACTTTGAACGCGCCAACTGGCTGCAGGTTCTCGCACTTCAACACCACATCGCAGCCGAGCTCGCGACTCAACCCCTCAGGGCGCAACGTCGGCGTCGGTATCAGATACTGGTTGACGACCCGGCGGGCCAGCAACACATCGGACAATGTTGGAGCGGCAGGAACCGGAATCGTCATCGTGCTCCCGGTAGATGATTGACCATGTACGACATGAATCTCGCTCAACGCTGAACTCCAAACGACCGCAGATGACAGATCCGACCCGTTCCGTCACCTCAACTGGTACACGGCACCGAGCCATCAACATTTAAGAGGCCGGGTTGTTATCGATCCGGCGGGAGTATATCATCGTATGCGGCCAGCGACGTGCGCTGAGGACATATCTTGCGCAACGACATGCGCGCACAAAACAGGGAGTTGACGGTGACATCGAGTTCAACGACGACCCATTTCACCGAAATGCTCCTCGATGCACAGGCTCGAAATCAATCACTCCTCTGCGTTGGACTCGACCCTGATCCCGCCCGGTTTCCAGCATCTGTCGGGACAACGCCTGAGTCAATCGTCGCGTTCAACCGCGCCATTATTGAGGCAACATCCGACCTCGCCTGCTGCTACAAGCCAAATCTTGGCTTCTATCTGTCGTATGGATCACTCGGTGTCGAAGCGCTCGCCCAGGTACGTCGCGATGTCCCAGCCCACATCCCGGTCCTCCTTGACGCCAAGTTCGGCGACATGGACATCACGAGCATTGGCTATGCCCGTGCCGCGTTCGAGACCTGGAAATTCAACGCACTGACGGTCAACCCGTTCCTTGGCCACGATGCCCTTCGCCCATTTCTCAATTACCATGACCGGGGCATCTTCATCCTTGCTAAAACGTCGAATCCGGGCAGCGGATTGTTGCAGGATCGACGACTGGACGACGACTCGACCGTCACGATGGCCGTCGTTAACCATGCGAACGAGTGGAACACTGCTGGAAACGTCGGCCTCGTCGTCGGCGCAACCTACCCCGAACAACTCGCAGATGTCCGCGCCAGCGCGCCGGAACTTCCGATCCTCATCCCCGGAGTCGGCGCCCAGGAAGGTGACCTTGCCGCTGCCGTCCACGCAGGAATCGACAAGAACCGTTCCGGTGCGCTCATCAGTGCCAGTCGAGCGATCATTTACGCCTCGAACGGACCCGACTTTCAGGACGCCGCACGCACGACAGCCGAATCTCTCCGACTACAGATCGAGTCCGCTAGAGCCTGATCCTTCGGCACTGACACTGAACATCCAATGAGTGCCACCGCCACGCACCCTCACGGCACGCGGTTCACATACGCCTGCCGCGATTCAGCGCGGCCGCTCGTCAGCCACTTCCTGAAACGAACGCAATCGACTCTTCAAGCAGCGGAAGGTCACCGTGCAAATCGTTGGGATCTGAACGCGCGATGTAGACCCACTCCTTCATCACGCGTCCGCCTGGAGCATGCGGCAGCATCTCGCTGTCGGACTGCTGCAGTTCATTGACACGCTCGACCGGCAGTTTCAACCCAATGCCGTTATCGACACAGCAGACGAACATCTTCTTCCCCGTGAAGTAGCCGGGTAATCCGAACATCGCCCCCCGCTTGACATCCGAGCGATCGGCCAGCATGGCGTCCAGCACCTCCCGAACGTCCTCGCGAAACCCTGGCATCTCCATCTTTCGCGCTCCGGTTGCCATCAGCAAGGTCTCCTGTCTCAGACATGTCGTCGATTGCCTTGTTCGTCACCGTTCGTCGCCCGGAGGCGAAACCATCATCGCTACAGCCGGGAGTTCGCACTGAGGTATCCCGGATCGCCGGTCGCAATGCTCGAACAACGCAGCAATGGCCTGTCGGTCCGTGTTGTCGTACTTCTAAGGCTGGATCCGCGGTCAGAATCGAGGCAACGCTGTCTCGCCTTCAGCGATTCGTCACTACTCGTATCCAGCATCGCCCTACATAGCTCAAAACTCCTATGCCGCTGTTCGGACAATGGTGCATCGCCTGGTACTTCAATAGTACTTGTCAGCAGAATACCTGATATTGAAAGACATTCAAATAGTAATAGCGGCACAAAGTATCCTGCTTTAATCAGATGATTGACGAATCTGCGAAGAACACGTTCCTGCAACAGTGCATGATTAGTACTATCGTACATAAGACAATAGTCCTAGCCATGGTTAGTATTGCTCCGGTACAGATAGGGCCTCCGTGTGGGCGATCGGAATTCGGCGAGAATTAGGAGCGGGTAAATGGTTTCTGTAAGACAAACAAAGACACGACGAATTGATGAACGAATACTCCGTGTGTTCACCATCATCGTCGTCGTACTTTTGGCTGTCACCGGTGGAATCTGGCGTCTGGCTGGCACATCGGCCGAGGGACCAACGCTCGAAATCACTGCGCCAGCAGAGGTTGAGGTCGGAAGTCCGGTCGACATCGCCATCGTCGTCCACAACGCGTCGGGTATCGGCGGTTACCAGGCGCGCCTCCTCTTCGACTCGTCGAAAGCGCACCTTTCCGGCGTCGATCACCGGCAGAACGACATCGCCAAACTCGGACGATTCGTTCAGACACTCGGCCCAAATGAATTCAATAGTGGTGCCTCGTTCGGACTTTATTCATGCCCGGTCGACGAGTGTGGTGATCTCGGGAAACCCGTTGACCGGGGAGCCGACGGCGAACTCAAACTCGCGATCGTCAGCATCGTTCCCGATCAGCCCGGCATCCTGACCTTCGAACTCGCCGACCTGCGCTTCTCGGACGCTTCGGGGTCCGAAATCATCGTCGAGACCGGTGCACTCTCGCTGTCGGTCAACGTTGTCGTTGGACAGGAGCAGAAGTAAGTGACGACGAAAGAAATATTGAACCAATCTTCGAGTTGGTCGCGCCTGCTTCGGCTGACAATCGTTGCCATCATCGCGCTCACCTCACTCGCTAGCCAGGCCGGGCCAACCAGCGCCCAGTCTGTTTCAGGCGACCCAACGTCGGTCGAGCCGCGCTTTGATCTCACCGGTGATGGCCGCGTCACCTATGCCGATGTCATGGAAGTCGTCCTCTCCTGGTCTGCCCTCGACGCCCAGGGTGCTTCGTGCGCCAAACGACTGCGCACCCCAGGCCACGATCTCGATGGCGATGGCTGCATCACGATTTTCGATGTCCAACTCGTCTCAGCCCGCATCGGCGGTGTGACGAACGCCGCCCGTGCCAGTGCCTTCGAGGATGCTATCAGCGCACTTGCCGCCGGACCATTGACGATGACCGTCAACTCAACCGGCGACGCGGTTGACGCCAACCCAGGAGACGCCGTCTGCTCCACGAGCGGAAACGTCTGCACGCTCCGCGCAGCCGTAATGGAAGCGAACGCACGACCAGGTGCAGAAAATATTCATTTCAACATCCCTGGCAGCGGCGTCCGCGAAATTCGCCTCTACTCAGACCTGCCGACGATTTCCGACCAAACCGGCGCGGTCGTCATCGACGGATTCACCCAGCCTGGATCGTCACCAAACACGAACGCGATCACCCAGGGTAGCAATGCCATCATTCGCGTTCAGATCGTTGGCAACGGCAACAGTGGGCCAAGCGCCTTCCGAATCAGCTCATCGAACAACGTCATCCGCGGCCTCGCGCTGTACTCGATGTATCGCAAAGTCTGGATCGCAGGCGCCCAAGCCGATAACAACGTCATCAGTGGGAACTACATCGGAATCAACGCCGCAGGAACCGGCGGCGCTACATCCTCGTACGGCGGTGCGTTCGGCGTCACCATCCAGTACGCCGCGCAGTACAACCGCATCGGCGGTTCAACTCCCGCCGACCGCTCGGTCATCTCCGGCAATGGTGACGACGGCATCGACATGGATAGTCCCGGCACCGAGCACAACATGATCTATGGCTGCATCGTTGGTCTCTCGCCAAACGGGTCCACGCGAATCCGAAACCGAAGCGACGGCATCGACATCAACAACGGCACGTCGTACACGATCATCGGCGGCCTTGCCCCCGGTGAACGCAACGTCATCTCCGGCAATGCCAGCGAGGGCATCGAAATCTCACACTCGGAGACGACCTCCCACAATCAGGTCATCGGCAACTTCGTCGGCACGAACCTGACGGGTAATGGCGGCTCTGCCTCCATCCATCGCAACCCTGGCTTCGGCGTATCCCTCGAAGACCGCGCGTCGTACAACATCGTCGGCCCCGGCAACGTCATCGCGAACAACGGTCGCGGCGGCATGGAAGCTTACGGCCCTGGAAGCACCGGGAACGTCATCTACGAGAACAAGATCGGCGTTGACGTCAGCGATAAACCGCTCCCGAACATCGGCTGGGGCATTCGCCTCCGCTACCATGCGTCGAACGTCACGATCGGCCCCGACAACATCATCGCTAATAACACGACCCACGGGGTACTCATCAACGACGGCAACAACAAGTTCAACACGATCACGCGTAACTCGATCTACAACAACGGCGGGCTTGGCATCGACATCGATCCGATTGGCGTCAACCAGAACGATCAGTACAGCCATTCCGGTGCCAATGGCCGTCAGAACTTCCCGGTCATCACCAGCGCCACGGCGACGGAAGTACGCGGCACCGCCTGCGCCGGATGTGTTGTCGAGATCTTCCTGGCCGATTCCCCTGCCGGTTCCTATGGTGAAGGCAAGACGTTCCTCGCCTCCGCCGTCGCATCGTCAACGGGCATCTTCACGATCCCACTGAGTGGTGTAACTGCCGGACAGGTCATCACCTCGACTGCCACCGCACCAGATCGCAATACGTCCGAGTTCTCGCTCAACGTCGCGCTCACCGCTTCTGTCACACCGCAGGTGCCGGGAACGATTCAGGCCGAGGACTACACGGACGCGAGCGATTCGACGCCCGGCAACACCGGCGGCGTCTATCGCGCAGGCGACGTTGACATCCAGACCTGCACGGACGCAACCACACCGAATGGCCAGCAGTGCTACAACGTCGGCTGGACAGACACCGGTGAATGGCTCGAATATAGCGTCTCGATCCAGAATGCCGGCTGGTACGCCTTCACGATGCGCGCAACAGCCGCTAACAACAATCGCAAGTTCCACATCGAGCTGAACGGACAGAATCTGTCCGGCACCGTCACCGTCCCGAACACTGGCGGCTACGGGAACTGGACCGATGTCCCCGTTCCACCGATCCAGCTTCCAGCCGGCAACCATGCCCTTCGAATCGTCATCGAGAACGGCGGTTTCAACTTCAACTACCTGAAGTCGGTGGCAACGACCGCGCGGGTCAATAATCCACCTTCCGTCGCGATCGATACACCAGCGAACGGCCAGTCCGTTTCCGGCAACGTCGTCATCGACGTCGCTGCACCTGACGACCAGACAGCCCCGGCAGACCTCGATGTCGAGGTCTCGATCGACGGCGGTTCCTGGCAGGATGCCACCTGGTCATCCGCCAGCAACCGCTATGAACTGACCTGGGATGCCTCTAACGCCGCTCCCGGCCAGCACACGATCGCGGCCCGCGCCACCGATTCGAAACCACAAACGACTGTCGCTGCACCTGTCACCGTGACCATTGAGGAGCCGGTCGGCCTCACAATCCCCGGTCGGATCGAAATCGAGGACTACACGACCGCACTCGACAACACAACCGGCAACACCGGCAACGTCTACCGCAACGGTGACGTCGATATCCAGGCATGCTCCGACCCACAATCCCCCGGCGCCTGCTACAACATCGGCTGGACCGAAAGCGGCGAATGGCTTGCCTACGATCTGACCATCCAGTCGGCTGGCTACTACGCCTTCACAATCCGTTACGCGACCCCATCCAGCGGTCGATCCGTCCGGCTGGAACTCGACAACGTCGCGATCACCAACCCGATCCTCCTGCCGAACTCCGGCGGCTACCAGATCTGGGCCAGCGCGACGACGGAAGCGATCTCACTGCCAGCAGGGAGCCACACACTCAAGCTGCTGATCGATTCGACCAACGTCAACCTGAACTTCATCGAGGCATCGGCAACGACCGCTCCTCCACCACCGCCTGCTCCAACCGTCCCGAACCTCCCTGGAACGATTGAGGCCGAGGCGTACAACAACGGTGGCGAAGGCGTCGGTTACCACGACCTGACGCCCGGCAACACCGGAAACCTGTTCCGATCCGACGACGTCGATATCGAAGTCTGCTCCGACCCGACCTCGAGTTCGCCATGCTATGACGTCGGCTGGACCGAGACCGGAGAGTGGCTGGCCTACGATGTCAACGTCCCGACGGCTGGGAACTTCGTCTTCACGATCCGCTACGCCACACCGTCATCGACTCCACGCCGTGTCCGGATCGAGATCGACGGCGTCGATGCCACCGGCCTGATCTCATTGCCGTCCACCGGCGGCTACCAGGTCTGGGGCAACGCCTCGTCAATCCCAGTCGCGATTCCCGCCGGACCACACACGATCAAACTGATCTTCGATCGCGGTGGGCCAAACATCAACTACATCGCCGTTACCGCCTCGTAATTGAAATGTCCCTGAGCCGCTGATGAACTGCTGGATCCAACAGTTCATCAGCGGCTCAGTTGCTCGTATCGATCCCGTGTTGAGTTCTGCGTCTTCCACGCTTTCCACGGCTCTGGTATGGTACGGCGCGAGTAATCGCGCCCCGATTGGCCGACCGGCCGGCGGGGGTAGGGAGTACGGCAATGTCCGCACCCGACGACAAATCCGGCCAGTTTGGACACGAAGGCGAAGAAGATCTCTTCGACGATATCCGCGAATTCCTGACTGAACAATCGTCTGATCGCATCTTCGAAGACCTCGCACAGGCGTACGGCCTCGCGAAGAACTTTGTCGATCGCGAACTACGTGGGATCGACGAATTCGACCGTATGCTCCGCGCCCTGGAACGCCTCGTTGACGAGATCTTCGAGGGCGAGTTCAAGGGCGAGCAACGCGAGAAAGTCGCCGAGGGGCTCTACCTGTACGGCCTGGCCCACTACTCGCTGATGCAGCAGATCATCGGCGGCGCTCATGGCGAAAGCACGACCGACGACGACGACGAGCCGGTCAAACCCCTCGTCATCTACGATCTCTGGTTCCCCGGCGACGTCGCCATCGAACGCGCCGACGACGGACTCTACATGCACATCAGCGACGGTCGAATCGACGTCTCCATCTATCTCGGGATGACGCCCAACGAACGCAGCGCCCTTGTCGACCTCGTCGATCACTGGGGATTCGCAGCTTCCAACACCGGACCCATCGAACGAGATGCTGACCCGCCCGGAACGCTGCCGATGCTGACGATCGAACTCGACTATTCAGGTTCAGAACTGGTCGACGCCCACGACCACGTCGATGTCCTCTTCTTCGATGACGAAGGCGAACCAATCGTCCGGATGCACGCCCGCGCCAGCGACCTGCGCGCCATCGTCGACGAAATGCAGGCTGCCGAACGCGACGATTCGTTGTGAACACCGTTCTCAGCGGGGGACCGTGCGTGTCGAACGATTCGCCTATCCCCGTAGGGGCCGTGCCGTGTACCGGCCCGCGCCGTGAGGCGCATGTGTTGACATGGAATGGTTCCCCAAGGGCCTGACACGTCGGGGAACTCGGTGAAGCACGCACGATCGACGCAGGCGCCTCATGGCACGAGCCGGCACAGGACACGGCCCTAACCCGGTCTGATCGAGGCAAGGAATGTTCGTCCTGTCGATAATCATAGGAGGAGACACTTGGAAAGCCGCCGCTACACCCTGGAAATGGCCGTCGACTTCCGCGTCCCATCGCACCTCCGCCTTTCGCCCGACGGTCAACAGGTAGCGTTTTGCGTGAATCCCATCGGCCATCGTGAAAAAGATCCAACCAGCACAATCCACGTCGCACCCAGCGATGGATCATCCTTGCCACGGTCGATAACAGGAGCCGAGCACAACAACATCTCCCCGCGCTGGTCGCCTGATGCCAGAACAATCGCGTTCCTCACCGACCGCTCCAAGCGCGGCGAACAGCAACTGCACGTCATCGCGGCCACTGGCGGCGAGCCACTACGCCTGACGAACCTCAAGGGCGGCGTCGACCAACCCGACTGGCTTCCCGACGGGCGAAGCCTCGCATTCACCGCTCGCCGTCGCTCGCTGGCCGGCCAGAAAGAACCGGAGTCCGACATCATCGTCGGCAACGAGCGCTGGAAGCCGAAAGCGATCGCCACGGTTCCTGCAACCGGAGGTGCACCCGTCGTCGTCGGTCCTGACAGTGGCCATGTCTGGACCTTTGCGTACTCACCAGACGGATCGCAGATCGCCGCTGTCGTCTCCGAAACCGAGAACTTAGCCGTCGCCTTCTCCGCCACCCGCTTGATCGTCCTCGATGCTGACGGCAGCAACCAGCGCGATCTCGTTCAACTCGCTGGTGTCCCCAGCCAGGTCAGCTGGTCGCACGCTGGCCACCAGGTCGCCGTCGTCGCCAGTCCGCAGGCCAACAAGGACTACACCCACGTCTTCGTCGTCGACATCGAGTCCGGCGCTGTCACCACGCTCGACGAGCGCGAAATGACCCCGAACTGGGCGTCCTTTGCGGGAGACGACCTGCTCGTCCACAGCGTCGAGATACAGAACACGCGGATCGACCGCACCGACCCACGCGGCGCTGAATGGGATCAACTCGACCTCGGTAGCTACGCCGCCAGCGGATGGATCGATCAGCGCGTCTCGATTCACAATACTGACGACGCCATCGTCGTTGGCATCGCCCAGCCCAACCGCCCCGCCGACGTCTATGTCGCCCGAATCGGCCAACCAGCCGTTCGCATCACTGACCTCAACCCACAACTCGCCGGACTCCCGATGGCTGAAATGGAACATGTAACCTGGAAGGCCAGCGACGGCCTCGAGAACCACGGCTGGCTCCTGCTGCCGCCCGACGCCACTCCACATACCCGCCTGCCGCTGATTACCGAGGTCCACGGCGGCCCATCCGCCCAATGGGGGAACTGGTTCTACGGCACCTGGCACGACTGGGCCCAGATTCTCGCCAACATGGGTTACGCCGTCTTCCTGCCCAATCCGCGCGGCAGCACTGGCCGTGGCGGTGCCCACACCGGCTCCAACAAGTACGACTTCGGCGGCGGCGACTTCGACGACATCATGACCGGTATCGACATGCTCGTCGAGCGCGGCGTGGCCGACCCTGACCGCCTCGGCATCTGCGGCTGGTCGTTCGGTGGCTTCATGACCGCCTGGGCCGTCACCCACACCGACCGCTTCAAGGCTGCGGTCGCCGGAGCCGCACCAACCAACTGGGTCTCGAAGATCGGCACGACCGACATCCGCCCCGCCAACGAGTGGAACCTCGGCTCAGTCAACGACGAACCAGATCGACCGTGGGAACGCTCACCAATGCGTTATGTCAAAGACGTGAAAACACCTACCCTGCTTCTCCAGGGCGGAGCAGATGTCCGCGTCCCACCCACCCAGTCCTGGGAGTTCTACAACGCCCTCGTCGCCCTCGGCGTCCCAACCGATCTCGCCGTCTACCCCCGCCAAGGCCACTCCTTCCACGAACGCGCTCACATGCTCGACCTCCTTCAACGCCTCACTGGCTGGTTCGAGAAGTATCTGTGAGTGCTGCGCGCTGCGTGCTGCGTGAATGCGCAGGTGTTGCAATCGATTGAGAGGAACAGCACCACTCGCCTGTCATCCTGAGTAGTTGACCACAGTGAATGTGCCATGGTGTCACCGATCGGTTAGGATGGCGGTACTCAGGAAGGGAGTGTGCCATGACGATTGCCCATCGTGTCCGCTTGACCGAGGCGGAGCGGACGACCCTGATCGG